>JACFMY010000548.1 GCA_019455155.1 Caldilineaceae bacterium | reverse complement strand
CACAAGCTCAGCGTTTTCGTGAAGGGGATCAGCCCCATTCACCGGATCATTCGGTCGACGATTGCTCAGGCTGCCGCGTGTGCAATGAGGTATGCCCCACCGGCGTCAAAATCGCCGAGTTGAACGCGCGTGCCCGCGCCGAAATCGTGGCGGAACATGGCTTACCCCTGCGCAATCGCCTACTGGGTCGCAACGAGCTCCTGGGCATGGTGGGCAGCGTGGCGCCCGCGCTGGCCAATTTTGCCCTCCAACATCCGCTAAGCCGCCTGGCGGCGGAGACGATCATGGGCATCGCACGCGAGGCGCCGCTGCCTTCCTGGAGCACAAGTGGCACCTTCCGGCAGTGGCTCAAGCGCAGCGCACCGCGCCGGCTCAAGGCAGACAAAAAGGTCGTCTACTTTCACGGCTGCGCCACCATGTACTACGAACCGTTTGTGGGCAAGGCAACCGTGGCTGTCTTGGAGCATCACGGCTACGAAGTCATCGTTCCGGAACAGAATTGCTGCGGTCTACCCTTGCTGAGCAACGGCGAGTTTGGCGCCGCCCGAAATTACCACCGGGGCAATGTGGGCAAGCTCGCCGGCTTTGCCCGCGCCGGCTACCCGATCCTCGGCACCAGCACCAGCTGCACGCTGACGCTGCAAGAAGAGGCTCCCGAGCTGCTCGATATGGAAGACGACTCGACGCTGCAGCTTAAGATGGCGACCTACGACATCTTCGAGTGGCTCCGCGAGCTACATGAGACCGGCGCGCTGCGCACTGATTTCCAGACCCTGGAGCTCAAGCTGCCCTACCATGCCCCATGCCAGTTGCGCGCCCACCGCGTCGGCAAACCGGCGCTGGAGATTCTGGCGCTCATTCCTGGCCTAGAGGTGGCTGAATCCCATGCCCGCTGCTGCGGCATTGCCGGCACCTACGGCTACAAGGTCGAGAAATACCAGATCAGCATGGACGTGGGCGCCGAGCTTTTCCACTTTGTGGAAGAACAGGGCGACGGCGTGGCCTACACGGCCTGTGATTCAGAAACCTGCCGGTGGCAGCTCGAACATGGGACCGAAATCCCCAGCCGCCACCCGATCGAGATATTGGCCGCCGCCTACGGGCTCTATGACCTGGAACGCCGCGACCTGCTGGTGCCATGAACCATTTGCCCCGCATCCTGATTATCGGCGCCGGCGCCATTGGCTGCCTGGTAGGTGGTCGCCTGGCGCTGACCGGCCACCCGGTCACGCTGGCTGGCCGGGCCCGCTTTGCGGCGATTGTGGGCGCAAATGGGCTGGTGCTCGCGGACGAAACGGGTCGCCACATTATTCGCAATGTCTCAGCTGCCGGCAGCATCGCCGAAGCTGTCGCCTCGACGCCCGCGCCGTTTGACCTGGCCATCTTCGCCGTCAAGAGCTATGACACGGAGTCAGCCGCCAGCGAGCTTCACGGCGCGTTGGTGCAACGTCGCGCGCCGGCGCCAGCGCTGATGAGCGTTCAGAATGGCGTGGGCAACGAAGAGATCCTGGCCGCGGGGCTGCCGGGCGCCACCATCATCGCCGCCAGCATCACCACACCGGTCAGCATGGAAGGGCCAGGCGCCATCCATATCGATAAGCCACGTTACGACCTGGGCATGAGTCCCTGGCGACCGCCTTCGACTTCGCCCGCCTTTGAGATGGCCACCGCGGCGATGGGCCAGGCCGGCTTTGCCGTCAAGCCCTATGCGGATGCTCGTGGCATGAAGTGGACCAAGTTGCTCATGAATCTGCTGGGCAATGCAACCAGTGCCATTCTGGACGAGCCGCCGGAACAGGTCTTTGCTGATCCCGCGCTTGCGGACCTGGAGATTGAGGCCTGGCGTGAAGCGTTAGCCGTTATGGAGGCCGCAGGCATCCCTGCCGTCAATATGGGCAGGTATCCGTTTCGGTGGCTGGCGCCCCTTATCCGCCGCGCTCCCAGAGGCCTCATCCGCCCCCTGCTAGCCAGGCAGATCGGCGGAGCTCGTGGCGGGAAGCTACCGAGCCTGCATATCGACCTGCACGGTGGGCGGACTAAGAACGAGGTGGTGTGGCTGAATGGGGCCGTGGTACGCCAGGGCGCAGCCAGCAACGTGCCGACGCCTGCCAATCGCGTGCTCACAGACACCGTACTGGCGCTGATCGACCACCCGGAGGCGCGCGCCGCCTGGAAGGGCAATCACCGGCGCCTGCTGGAAGCAGTGCAGCAGGCGCGGTTGGCGCCGGCGACCTGAGTGCGGAACGCACAGCAAGGCCAGGATACGGCGGAGCGTGCCGCCATATCCTGGCTATTTGTCCGTTGGGGCAAGGGAGAGGCCTGGTTTCGTGCTTACTGGACCGGGATCGCAGAGTGCACGCGCGGCGGTTCAGAAACCGGGGCCGAAGATGATGATCAGAATCAGGGCGGCGACTGCGAACAAACCGAACTCCAACAACACGCGGCGTGTGAGGCGTCCCTGCAGACTCTGCATGGCGATACCCACAGCCAGATAGAAGCTCAAGAGCAGCAACAGGCCACCCGTCAAACCCGGCAACAGTGGCCAGTAGTTGAGTGCCCACGTGATTTCGCCTAGGATCAGCCCGGTAATTAGCCCGTAGATGAGCACTAGCCGTGTCTGCGGCGTGGCCGTGCGCAGGATCTCGATGGCCAACAGGGTGGCGGTCATGGCAACAAGTGTGCCAGAGAGCAGGCTCCGGGTGCGCGTCTGGTAGACGAAGAGGAAGAGCAGCAGCGCCGCGCCGTAGGCCAGGGCATCCAGCGTGAGGCGGGCGCGGCGGAAGCCAGGTTGGCCCGGCTCCACGGTCGCGTAGAGGCTGAAGAAAGCTAGCGCCAGCAGACCGCCAGCCGCCAACATGACGATGACACGGAGGAGCTGGGTCGGCACCTGGGGCATCAGCACTACGGTGATAATGGCAATCGCTGCCGGCAGGGCCCAATACGCAAAGGTCATGCTCCCCTGTTGGGCGTGTAGACGCGGGTGCAGTTGGATCACGCTTTCCGTCCCCGCGGCGGCGACTACAGCCAGGGTCATGGCCATGAGCGTGGTAACGGATAGGGGCAGGCTCACCGGCGAGCCCAGCGCACGAAAGGTGATAACCGTCGTGGGAATCTCCAACAACAGGCTTAGCCCCAGACCAAAAACCATCACCCAGGTGACCACGCTGATCCGGTCACGGTAATCGACCTGGCTCAATTCTGTTTTGGACTGCCGCGGCCAGGGCCAAAGACGGCGCACTGGGTTCTTCCAAGTGGAGGGCAGATTATATCGCATGGCATCTGTTGTGTACAATACTGGGCAAAGTGCCCAGTCAATCTTGCCATTCTACGGCGCAAGTGAGCGTCTGTCAAAACTATGGCCGACTGCCCACCCCTTCGCCGCAGAGATTGCTTTGGCCAGCCAGTAGGGACGCGGGGCCGGCCGCGGCGTTGCGACCCTGCAGGGCGCACGTTTCCTGTATGGGCTCATGCCCAACCAACCTGGCAATGGCACGCCGTTCCTCTTCTTCAGCGCGCCGGACGGTGTGGCATTCACATCCAACCGCATCTTTTGCGTAAATGAGATGGCTATGTGGTTCAAGACGAAATCCCCCGCGGACCTCAAGACGCTACACCGCCGGCGGCGAGCTATGGAGAAATGGTACGCCACGGTCTCCCATTTTGATACGGGCACGCTCCCCAAGCCGCTGAAACCGCTCCAGCAGCCGCTGGAAGAGGCGCTCCGCAAGATTGGCGAATTGCTGGAACAGTGTAGCCGTCTTGAGGAAGAGCCCCTGAACGATAAGACCGCTCAGAAGTATGCAGAAAATCTCGCGGGCATCCTGTCACATCAGAACACCGTTGAACGGATAGTCAGTATGATCCGCGAGCACCAGCAGCGCAACTCTGACTGACCGCTCCGTGCTTGCCGGGTCGTT
>JACFMY010000547.1:1483-3920 GCA_019455155.1 Caldilineaceae bacterium | reverse complement strand
ACCAAGCTGCGCTACGCCCCGAAACAAAACTCAGTATATCACGCAGCCACCTTGCCTACAAATCACATGGCTCTGAGGTGGCACCATTTCCATGGCGAAACTGGCACAGAGACAGCCACGGAATAGCAGCACCCTTACCCGGGTAGCGTGCTGCCGGCGAAGGCCGGCGCCCCGTTGAGAAAGCTACGCGCGTCCATGGGACGTTTCCCGGCTGGCTGGACAGTGTGCAACAGGAGCAGCCCTTCGCCCGTGCCAACCGCGGGGCCGTCACTGGTTACCAAAACATGGCCAGCGGGCGCGTCCCCGGCGACCACCGTGGCCTCGAGGATCTTGAATGGCTCACCTCTCCAGGTGGTGAACGCGGTGGGCCAGGGCAAGTAAGCCCGGGTCATGCGCTCAATGAGGATGGCCGGACGGCTCCAGTCGATTTCGCCGTCGCCCTTTTTGATGAGTCTGCAGATCGACGGCTCCCCTGGCAGCTCGGCTTGGGGAATAGGCGCCACCGCGCCGGCCAGCCAGGCAGCCAGGGTTTCAACCAGGAGCGCGGCGCCGATTCCGGCCAGGCGAGCAGAAAGCGTGGCTGCTGTCTCATCACGCTCGATCGCCGTCTTCGCCAGGCGCAGGGCAGGTCCCGTATCCATGCCCTCATCCATGAGCATGATCGTAACGCCCGTCTCCTCCCTGCCATCGAGCAGGGCAGCCGTGATGGGCGAAGCGCCGCGATAGGCGGGCAACAGGCTGGCATGAACATTCAAGCAGCCGAACGCGGGGATCTCCAAAACCGCACGCGGCAAAATGAGCCCATAGGCAGCCACCACTATGACATCAGGCGCCAGGGCTGCCAGCGCTGCGACCGCTTCCGGATCCTTGCGTAGGCTCGCCGGCTGGAGCACCGGGATCCCCTGTTCAAGCGCATATTCCTTCACCGGGCTGGCTACCAGCTGTTTGCCGCGCCCCGCGGGGCGATCCGGCTGGGTGGCTGCCGCGATCACTTGCCATCCACGCGCAGGTCCCGCCTCATGTAACGCCTGTAACACTGGCACGGCAAAGGCCGGCGTCCCCATAAACACAATTTGACGTATCGTCTCAGCACACATGCTCCAGATTCTAACACATGCTCGCGGCAGCAGAGATCCACGGCCCGTTAGCCAGAACGGGTAGAGCAGGGCTCAGGATGGGACGCCAGCGAGGACGAAGACGCGCGGGCTTACCCCGATCTCTGCCTGTCCTCTTGCTTTGGCCTCACTGATTGCCCACACCTTGAAACTTTCCTGCCATCCTTACGTACTGTTGCATGAATCGACAATACGGCGCTGCTGAAGGTAGACGATACTACAATGGTGGCTCTTGTATTGCCAGATCTTGAGCGAAAATTCCCGGGCACGGGAGGGAGATGGACGATATGACGAACGAAACAACCGATCGGAACCCGGTCATGCCAGAGGAACAAGAGCCGATGAGCCAGGAAGCCTCGACCGGTCAGAGTGCCGCAGAGCAGACCGCGGCGGGCACGACGGGCAAAACCGCGGAACAGACGCCGGTAGAGCGCGTGGCCAGCTCAGTCTACGAACAGGCAGGGCAGGCGGCGGACGCGTTCCGGCGGGGGGAATTGATGCAGGATTCGCTGGTAGACCCGTTGGCCGACAGCGATGATCGCCTCATTGCCATGCTCAGCTATGTGACGCAGCTCTTTGTACCTGTGATTATGCCAGCCATTGTGTTGTTGAGTGAGAGCAGCAAGAAACGCCCCTTCCAGCGCTACCACGCTGTGCAAAGCCTGGCCTTTGTCGTTGGTTTCTGGGCGATCTTTCTGTTGGCAGGCGTTGGCGTTGCCATCATGCAGATCATCCCGGTGCTGAACGTGCTGATAGGCCTTATGGCTCTCTGCCTGACACCGGTCTATTGGTTTGCCGGCGTGTTGCTCACGCTCTATTACGGATATCAGGCCTACAAAGGCAAGCGCTTTGCGATTCCAGGTCTGACTAGCTTCTTGCGCGACCAAAACTGGATCTAAACGCACCGGTACGCGTTTTCACTGCGGACAAAGAGGGCAGTCGCGGCGGCGAGGGGTGCTAGCACCTCTCGCCGTCTCTTATTGGGGAAACGGCGTGGCAGGCTCATGGCCGCGACCACCATCCAGTCCCCAACAATCGTACGCCTTACCACGCGTAGAAGAGCCATGCTAAAGAAAATTGAATATCCCCTCACGTGATTTAAGAAAATCAAAAATCAAATCTAAATAAAATCAATATTACTATTGACATACTTAACCATTCCTGCTATACTCCTTCAAGAAAACAGAGGCAGTACTTGTAGTTCGCAGAGAAGAAGTGAATCTGCGGTCCTATCCAAACAGGAGTCGTTCTGATGTTCGACCACAACCCACACTTGCTGGACGCACACAGCCGCATGCGGCGAGCCGAGTTGCTACAGCAAG
>JACFMY010000547.1:0-1473 GCA_019455155.1 Caldilineaceae bacterium | reverse complement strand
CCCCTATCTTCTATGTCTTCGTAGGGCTGTTCAGTTATCGTCAAGGGGAGCGCGCCGGCGCGTTCATGCCTGGCCATCCGGTGTCTGGCTCCGCAAACTGTGCTGTCAACCACATCTTGCTGGCGCGCACCCTTGTAGATAGTAGCGCTTCTTATTTGAGAGGAGATCTGACCATGTTACCGCTACCACGCCGGTGCCCGTTTACGGGAGGAGAAATCGTGGTAACCCGCATCTATTGCCCCGACGCCGATACAACCATCGAGGGGCGCTTTGCGGTCGAAGAGCCCCCATTTGCCCACCTTGCGCCTGACCAGTTGAAGTTCGTCGAGATCTTCGTGCGCAATGAAGGCAAGCTAAACCGTATGGAAGAGGAGTTGGGGCTCTCTTATCCGACAATTCGCAGCCGCCTGCACGAGATCATCCGCGCCCTGGGCTATGAGCCAGGCCGGGAAGAGGCCGCGCCTGCGGTCGACCGCAAACAGATCCTGGACGACCTCGACGCTGGCCGCATTACCTTCGAGGAGGCCATGCAGCGGCTGCAAGGAGACGACTGATGAGCAAGACACAATTGATCCAGGCAGGGCCCACCCCACAGGTCGAGGTGCGCCAGGTGGCTGGAAATCTACACCTCACTGGTTGGGATCGCCCAGAATTGCAGTTGCGCGGCCGCCACGCCGAGGCATTCTCTGTAGAGGAAGGCGACGGTCGCTATACCATTACCTGTGACAGCGACCTTGTGCTGCAGGTCCCTCTGCAAACCATGCTCAAAATCGGGCATGTAGCCGGGGATGGCAACGTGAGTATGGTGTTGCACAGCATTACGCTGGACGTTGTCGCTGGGGATTTGAACCTTAGCAGTGTGAATGCGGCGACGATCAAGCAGGTGAGCGGCGACCTGGCCGTCAGCCTGATCGCCGGCGATCTCGCGGTGGAGCGTGTCGGCGGCGATGCTCGCGCGGCGCGCATTGCCGGTGACGTACGCTTCGAGCGCGTAGGCAGCGACCTGGCACTTTCCGGAATCGTGGGCAGCGTCCACGGCGTCGCCGGCGGCGACATCAAAGCGGACGTGATCCTGGCCGGAGACCAGCGCTGCACGCTCAAGGCCGGTGGCGATATTGGCTGTGCGATTCCGTCCGATGCCAGCGCGCGGGTCAAGCTAGCAGCTGGCGGCGATATCAGAGTGAAAAACCTGGGTGAAAAACGCAAAGGCACAGCCGAAACATTGCAGTTCGAGCTGGGCACAGGCGCCGCCACCGTGGAGCTGGAAGCCGGCGGCGACGTTATGCTGCGCGGCATGGAGCCTGGGGCCCGCGAAGGCGGTATCGAGATCACCATCGATCTTGAGGAAGAGATGGCGCGCCGTGCCGTCGAGATGACACAGCAGATCACGGCCCAGATTGAGGCGCAGGTTAACGCGCTCTCTCGCCAGCTGGACGCCAAATTGTCCGAGCTGGGCGCGAACGATGAGCTGGC
>JACFMY010000546.1 GCA_019455155.1 Caldilineaceae bacterium | reverse complement strand
GTGGATATGCGACAGCATAATACATGTTTCCTTATTAATGGGTTTATGTACTAGTGTCCAAGTGCCTCCACAAGGATCGCATTGCGCAGGACCTTCCCAACGTATCATCAGTGCGTATTGGTGTGTTCAATGTCGTTGGGCCAGAGACAGTTTGTCGTCGTGCATTCCGTATTCTGTGCCCCTGTCCCTATCGGCCGGGATACGCGGTACAGCTATCTGAGTAGCTCAGTCAAGAACGCTTGAGACCTACAATGGTTGCATCTAGCCGAGTCGCACATTGAGACGGTCAAGCTGTACCTCTTTCCCTGAGCATCTCCTTTGCAATAATCAATTGCTGGATCTGGCTGGTGCCTTCATAGATTCTCAGCAGGCGAGCATCACGGAATAGGCGTTCGATTGGGTACTCCTTGATGTAGCCGTAGCCACCATGTATCTGCATCACCCGGTCGGCGATACGCCACAACATTTCGGTCGCAAAATACTTGCTACAAGCCGATTCCTTGGCGATCCGAAGCCCGGCGTCCTTATTGCGCGCGGTCTTTTCTACCATTGCCCGCGCGGCAAATGCTTCCGCCTCGGAGTCGGCGAGCATGGCTTGGATCAACTGGAACTGAGCGATCGGCTGACCGAATTGGCGCCGGGCAGATGCGTAACGAACACCTTCGTCGATCAGACGCGCAGACAAGCCGACTGCCACCGCAGCCATGTGTATCCTGGCGTGATCGAGCGACTTCATCGCCGTCCGGAACCCGACTCCTTCTTTGCCCCCGAGCAAGGCCGACGCTGGGACGCGGCAATTCTCGAAGATCACGTCCGCAGTGTGCGATCCGCGAAACCCCATCATATTGTATTGAGGCGCTACGGTAATGCCGGGTGTGCTACGCTCAACCAGAAATCCTGAGATCCCGCCGACCCCGACCTCCTTGGGTGCCGTGCGCGCATACACCGTGAATAGCCCAGCGTCTGGGGCGTTGGTAATGAATCGTTTAGTTCCGTCAATCACATAGTGAGCCCCGTCGCGCGTTGCTCGGGTGCCGAGTGCGGCGGCATCCGAGCCCGCATCCGGCTCGGTAAGGCAGAACGATGAGAGCAGCTCTCCAGTCGCGAGTTTCGGCAAATAGCGCTGACGCTGCTCCTCGGTACCATCGATCAGGATCCCCAAGGTTCCCACTCCATTGCTTGTACCGAAATAGGACCGAAACACCGGCGACGCATATCCGATCTCGAGTACGACCTGTACCTCTTCGTACATCGACAGCCCGAGTCCCCCATATTCTTCGGGGATGGTCATACCGAACACGCCGAGTTCTTTTAACTGCGCAACGATGCTCTGTGGGATTTCATCGTCGCCCTCTACCTTAGGCTCGGCAGGAATTAGCTTCTCACGCACGAACCGCCTAACCACCGATGTCAGCTGACAAATTGTTTCAGCATTTTGGGACATGCTATTTCTCCTGTTCCTTCTTTGACCTTGGTGCAAGTGACAATTGATGTCCCTTCCCCCATGATCGACCACCTAATGTCGTAAGTATGTGCATATACCTACACTCGGATTGCTACGTCACATTCAAAATAACCATAATCAAAAGCGCAAAGTAACCAGCGGCATAAGGAGCATTCCACAGGGACAGGCGGAAAGTCGAAACCTGATTGATGGACTGCACCAGTCCCAACGTACCGCTGAATGGTCCCAGCATGTAGGTCAGCACCGAGCTTCCTATAAGAGTGATCGCGAGTTGGATCGGGTTGATTCCCATGATCTCCGGTTTCAGGGATTCACCAAGCAGAGCAATAGCAACCAGCGGATGCAGTCCAAGGAAGGAAGCGATTAGCGCCATGACCGGGACCAGAGTCAAAAACAATTGGGTGCCCACGGCATCATGCAGGCTGAGAAACATCATATTGGCCGCATGATCAGCACCAGACTGGTGCATGGCTTTGGCGAAAAAGCCCGCGCTCAAGAAAATCGCAAATTGATTGGACATGCGTGACAGACCTGGCACTAGTTGCGAGCCGGCTTCCTTGAGGAACCCCTCGGTCTGCCCGAGCGCCACGCTCCATGCCAGCGCGAAAGGAATGGAAACCAATGTGACGACCGTGACCACGCCAATTCGGAGCCACTCCTCCAGAAAGACAATAGCGATGACTAGGAGAACAATGACCACTAGCATCTGAAGCAAACGCAAAACCGGAGAAGCCATGTCGCGTTGCGTAGGTTCCGCTGTGATCAGTGCTGATCGCCCCCTCCCAAAAAGTCCTAACAAATAGAAGATGGCCCAGTTAGAGCATAAGGCAGCAACGCTTAGTGCGAACAATATGGGAAACAAGGAAAGCCAATCAACGTGGAGACTATGGAGGACAACGCCTACAACTCCAGAAACCGGTGTCCACAGAATTGAAAGAACATACCCATACGTAGCAGATACGGCCATGAAGCGAACTGGATTTCTTATTGGATAGGAACCAACTATCGGTCCCAAGCTAGCGATCATGATCGGCACTGCGGCCAAACTCATAAACGAACCACATACAAATGCCAGCGTTGTAGCTAGACAATTGAGCCCCCATACGCCGGAAACTCGTCCGCGCAATGCAGTCTGAATGGCGCCGCCATAGCCACCGAGCTTGACTGGTGTCGACAGAATAGGCACCACCGCAATTAGCGCGAGCAGATACGCCATTTCACCGAAGGCGCCCAGATACTGAGGCCACGGAACGTTCTTCCAATACAACATATAGGTGCCGCCGCCAAGAAACAAGGCGGTCAGAACTCGCGTAGCCGAGCCTACAACAGGTAGCGAAACAATGATCGCCATTAGTGAGAGCGTGGAGAGTACCGGGGCTAGCGCTGCCACCTGTCCAATTTTTCCGATTACATAGCAAATTATCACGAAGACGTACAACCAGGCGCGCCCTCGCATGCGCGCTGATGAACTAACGCTCGATAAACTAATTGCATTAGCGAGGGACTTCATAGAAATACCTGAGCGCCTTTAAGGCGGACTTCAAGAAAGCACCAGTAATGACTCATTTGACTCTCAAGAAACAAAATTGAAAGCGGTGGTATTCACGGGGTCACCGGGATCGGATTGAGTTCAAAGCCCAGTGCGGTGGCGCGACGCTTGAGAGCGGCGATGCTGCGTTGGTGCTGCTGTTCTTCGTAGCGCTGCTGCCCTTGGTCGACGAAGGCTTCGCCTCGAGTGAGCATGAAATACACCATGCGCGCCAACTTGTGGGCGACGGCGGTGTTGGCTCGGGGCTTGTCCATACGTGCGCACAGCCGACGGTAAAAGGCGCCCAGGGCCGATTGACTTCGTGACAGGCTCATCGCGGCCATCTTCAGGGCTTGGCGAACTCGATTGGCCGAACGCTTGGTGCGCGCTGAAAGGACCTTGCCGCCGCTGATCTTCGTCGCCGGACACAGGCCAAGCCACGAGCAGAAGTGCTTGACGTTGGCGAAGCGACTGAGGTCAGGACCGATCTCGGAGAGGATCTTCATGACCGAGGTGACCTCCAGGCCGTTGATACGGGTGAGGTCCACCCCCGCCCAGCCGGCGAGGGCCTTGCGGACGTCGAAGCGCGCGCGCGTTTTGCTCCCGGCTTTGGGCGTCTTGCCCATATCGACGCCGCCCCGGCTGCGCTCGGCCAGCAGCGCTTGCAGCTTGGCGTCGCACTCGGCAAGGTAGCGACCAATGTCGTCGTACATCGCCAGCGCCTGGGCCAGCACGAACAAGTGCTCCTCGCGCCAATTTCCCATCAGTGCCTTGGCGATGTCCTCGTCATTGGCCTTGATGCGACGGTTACGATGGCGTGCCAAGGCTGACGGATCCCGCTCTCCGGCGACGATGGCTCGGATGATCGCCTGCCCGGTCATGCCCATCACGTCGCTGAGCACCTCGGTGAGCTGGATGTTCATCTGCACCAG
>JACFMY010000545.1 GCA_019455155.1 Caldilineaceae bacterium | reverse complement strand
GGTGGCCAGAAAGCTCATGAAAACTGCAATAAACGTAGGGTAAACGTATGAATTAGGCTAGCGACATGGGCCCGGCTTTGTGATATAGTGCATCCCTGAAAGTCGTCTGTGTTTGTCTGCGCTCCCAGCGTGGACTTTCGGGGGAACACAGACGACTTTTCTTTTGCCCTCTGTTGAAATATTATGTTCAGGATGTCTCCAGCAAGCAAATTCCTCCATCACGAACCAGCTGTGGCGCTGACGATGGTTGCCGCACCGCAGTGTCTGTCACGCCGATTAGGCACCAAGCGGAGATATAGTGGAATCAGCACCGGGCTTCATTGCACTACGTTGCAACGCAGTAATATGGCCGGCGACACAGAAAATTGGAGGCCCGAATCCAGAGTGATTGGCAGCCGTGACATGATTCCCCAGGGTCAAGTACCGTGCGGGAGCCGGGGAGGCCGGTTGTGGTCATAGCCAATAACGATCCTTCGATCCCGTCCCACGATTTTGTCGAGCAAGTCAGGCAGACTCTGTCGCATCTATACGACTTCCCGTACCTACAGAATCATCCCCTGTCGGCTGCAATTGGCGGAGAATCGGAAGGTGCGTTTCAGGCCAGTGCGGGCCAAAAACTACGCCGAGTCGTGATGGACGCGCTGGAGGCTCTTAATCCTGGCCTGGATGAATATTTCCGTTCACCTCATGCGCGTCTATACAATTTGCTGCGCCTGCACTATTTGGAAGGTACGACCGTTCAAGAAGCTGCTACGGAGCTGGGTATATCTCTGCGTCAGGCGCATCGCGACCTTAGACGTGGCGAAGAGCACATTGCCGCCATATTATGGACGATGCGCAGACAAGAAGAATCGCCCCCTCTTCGGGCGGTGGAGTTATCGTCAGTTGACGTGGAAGTCCGTCGAGTCACGGCGCGACCTTTGCCAGTTGAGCTCCAGAAGCTCGTGAAGCGTGCATGCGATGCCGTTACGCGACTGGCAGAACAGCACGCCATCCGCTTTCGATTTGACCTGGCCCCAAACCCAGTGATCGTCAGTACAGATTCTGTGGTTGCGCAACAGATCCTTACCAGTCTCTTTAGCCATACGATCCAGCAGGCCAAACCTGGCGAGATCACAGTGGAACTTGAGGAACTGGACGGGCAGGCGTCGCTTCGTTTGGTGTATGAGACTGACGTTGCTGTAGAGGACGCGCCCTTACCAGAGCTCACGGAGCGCTTGATAGAAAAACAGGGCTGGCAGTTGCACTATACGTTTGCAGCGCAACCGGTGGTACGGCTACTGCTGCGGGCTGCTCCGTTTGGCCCGACGGTTCTTGTTATTGATGACAATGAGGGACTCGTCCAATTGCTGGACCGGTACCTATCAGGCCACAATTGCCAGGTTGTCGCGGCCACGAGCGGCTATGAGGGTCTAATGTTAGCTCAGGAACTACATCCTGACGCGGTCATATTGGATGTGATGATGCCGGAAATGGATGGGTGGGAAGTTCTCCAGCGGCTGCGGGCTGGTTCACCAAGCGAGGATCTGCCCATCATAGTCTGCTCTGTATTCAACGATCCTGAACTGGCACATTCGCTGGGCGCTACTCAACTGCTTCCCAAACCGGTCGGACGAGACGATGTGTTGAAGGCCTTGATCAGCCTCGATATTCTCTGATATCTGAACCACGCAACGAGACCGGCACGCGGGAACTGGCAAGCCGCGCTGCGACACCTACGTGGCGTTAAGTTCAATCCCGACACCCTCCGGATAACGACTAGGAAGCGCGCCGACTATCGCGTCCAGGCAATGTACCGTTTCGGTTACGGACATCCCTCCTAAGCAGCTGATTTCGATATGGCTACCGCGATAGTCTGCTAAGTTTTGGCCATAATTTGAGGCTGTCAATACAACGACCGGAAGCTCCGCCAGACTGCGATCGCCTCGCATTAGCTCAAGCACCTGAAAACCATCCATCTGTGGCATGATGAGGTCGAGCAACACCAGATCCGGTTGCTTTTCCCGCATACTCGCAATCCCATCGACTCCATTATAGGCATGGCGCACACGGACCTGCCGGCCAGACGCTTGCAGAATTCGCTCGATCAGTAACCGAAACCCTCGATCGTCATCCAGGATCAAGATGTCCTCCACATGACCTATCCGTGAAATGGCATCCAACAGGCTCTCAGTAGTCACCGGCTTCACGAGAAAACCCTGGACATCTAGCTCGCCAATTACCCAAGTGTTGCTGTACAGAGAACAACGTATGACCGGCACTTGGTAGGGAAGCGTCTGCGTCCCGTCCTGGTGATCGTCGGGCGCCACATTGTAAATGATCGCGCGCGGATGATGGATATAGACTGCGTCGGCCAGTTGCTCCAGCGCCTTTACCTGCACGACCTCGTAGCCCTCGACGCGACGAGCGACGAAGTCTACCACGGCAGGATCCTGATCAATCACCAGAAGCGATGCTTTGGACTGATCTACCGGCGGATCAACCGGGGTCTCCACATACAGCTTTGACAGGGGCACTTTTCGTTCGGGTATTGGTAGCGCAACAAAGAAGGTCGTGCCGTGGCCAGGTGTGCTTTGTGCCCAGATGCGGCCACCATGCGCCTCAACAAAACGCTTGCTGATTGCCAAACCAAGGCCTGCTCCGCCGCGGCTGCGGCGCAGCGACCGGTCCACCTGATAGAAATCGTCGAAAACGTGGGCCAGTTCGTCAGCCGAGATCCCAGGGCCCGTATCGGTCACGCTCACGACCACATCGTCATCATTTGTCCTGGCCTCCAGGATGACGAGCCCCCGCTCTGTAAATCTCTGTGCGTTGTCGAGCAGATTGATTAGCACCTGGCGGAGCCGAACCCGATCAAGGTCTAATACCGGTATTTCTGCGTCGATCTTCACCTGCAACTCTACCTGACTGCGCGTAAAGAGATCTTGCACGATATCCACAGTGCTCCGCAGCAGCGGTTCAAGGGGAGTCGGCTCACGATTGAGGGTAAACCCGGCAATCTCGAAACGCGAAAGGTCAAGGATATCATTGATCAACCCGAGGAGGTGACGGCTATTGTGATAGACCTGGTAAATATCCTTGCGCAGCGCTGGCGACCAACGGATGTCCCCATACACCTCTGGGGATAAGTACATAATCTCACTAAAGCCAAGTATAAGGTTGAGCGGCGTGCGGAGCTCATGACTAATGTTGGCAGCGAACTGTTCCTTGATTCGCTGGGCTGTCTCGGCCTGTTTACGTGCCGCGACCAATTCTCGCTCTGTGCGACGCAGGACTCGATTTGCCGTCTCGGAAGACTTCAGCGCCTTGCTGACTGCTGCCTGATGCCCCCGAGTTTCTTGCAGCAACTGTTCAGCATTGCGCTGCTCATTCCAGGCCCATTGTAGGGCCGTAAACACAATGTGCACGACAAGCCAGGCGACCACCAGGCTAACGATCAGGGAAGACAGGACGATGTAGATCGAATAGTCTCTGAAACCATTGCTAGCTAACCACCATGCCAGCATTCCTATCGCGGCTGCGGTCACCAACTCTGCGCCAATCGTGAGCAGGGCACCCGCGAAGATGGGAAACACGGCCAGCAAAGGTATGGATGAGTCGGGCAAATACCACATAGCTACCAACACTATGGCCGTCCAGCCAAGTACAAGAATCGACCGGCTCATAGCCGGTCGGCTTCGTGCAATGAATCTCGACGTGATCCCAATCACCAATAACGCAAGCGATAACAAAAAGGGCTCGACCGGAAACGGCTCTGCTGGCAGCACTGCCCAGGCACTAAATGCGCCGGCGCAGATCAGGAGCATAGCGATCCTCGCGCACAGCTGCTTCTGAAGATCCTCCAGGTTGGCTGTACTGATGTCGTACCGAATGGAGCGTATCATTGGCTGCCTCGAGAATAGTGACAGTAGTGCGCACTTACGATAGGC
>JACFMY010000544.1 GCA_019455155.1 Caldilineaceae bacterium | reverse complement strand
CGGGCGTGCCCGGCCGGTGCGGTTTGCCGGATCTTCCCAGAAGCACGCGCGCGCCGCGCAGGCCAGCTCTACACTTAGCTCCATGAGCTTCGCAGCCTCGCTTTCGCTCAGCCCGCGACGCATAAAGCCGGGAAAACTCGCCTGGTAGCTGGCCGTGATCACCACATCCGCGCCGGCCTGCAGATAATCCATGTGCACGGCATGGATGAGTGCGGGATCCTCCACCAGCAGCTTGGCCGACCAGAGAGGATCGTTCAGGTCGGCGCCGCGGTGCTCCAGTTCCGTGGCCAGCGCACCGTCGATCACGCCCACGCCGTGCTCGTCGAGAATGGTTTGAATCGGATCGCTGTTCATAGAGAGAAGTTTACCATGGCTCGCCCGTACCCGGCTTGTGCAGTCACCTGTCTGGAGCGATCGGCGCGTGGCGGGTTGCGAGAACACGCGCACGCTATGTGCCAGAATTGCCTGAGATCGGAGAGGTTTCTATACTGGGTATATGGCCACAAGGTCCGTATATCGACCAGATAAGTAGGGAGCACACAATGCGCAGATACCTGCCGATCTTTCTTCTGTTCCTGTTGCTGCCGTCGCTGATGGCGGCCTGCAACGCGGTCTCGCCGGGCACTGCGCCCACCCCCACCCCAATTGTCTTTCAACCCGTGTTGGGTCGCGGCATGTCGTTTCTTGCCCGCCAGTTCGACGAACAGGCCGGGCTGCTGCGCGAGTCGCCGGCCGTGCCCGACCATCATTGGCTCGTGCCCGACAACCAGCTCGCACTGTGGGTCATGGAGCTGGCGATCGCAGCGGACCTCGAAGCTGAGATCGCGGCCGGGCTGGACGCTCACCCCGGCTACACCCACGGCCTGATCGAAGCGCTACACGGCACCGCGGTCGCCTGGCCGCCGTCGGCACCGCGCGTCCAGGAGATCGCGCCCAGTGTGTGGGTAGAGCAATACAGCGGCGGCGATCCGGCGGTAGACTGGCAAGACGACTCCTCTCTCCTGCTCTATGGAGCAATCAATGCCATCGATGCCGGCCAACGGGAAGAAGCGGAGCATCTCTACAATGCCGTGCTCCGGCAGTTCGACGGCATCGGATTCATTGGATCTGCCAGCGCTGACCAATACGCCACCGGCACGTTGGCGTTGGCCCTGCTCACAGCTGAACGCCTCAGGCAGCCTGTTGAGCAAGCCATACGCGACCAGCTACTGGCACTGCAGCAGGCTGACGGCGGTTTCTCCCCGGTCTACACCGCGGAGGGCCCGGCCGGCTCCTCGGACACGCGCACAACGGCTCTGGTCTTGTTTACGCTCTATAGCTTGCGCCAGGAAGCCAGCGGTAGATAGGGAGACCAAGCGAGATCGTGGAGCCCTGCGGGCTCACCCCTAGTAGCCCTTCCACCAATCCAACCTCGACCTGGGGTCAAAAAACACACCGCGATCGCGCACCGCGACGAGGATGTCACCCAGGTGCGCGGTGCCCAAGACCTGCTCCTCGCGCAGGGCAGGCAAGAAGGCGCGGCCCGCGGCTGTGCTGCCGGCGTAAATGGCCAGCAGATTGGGGTCCACACAGACATTCTCTATATGCACCGTATAGCCATTGGCCACGGTATCGTCGCGCGTATACCCCAGGGTGATGCGCGTCGCCTCGGCATAGAGCACCATGGCCTTGTAGCCCCCGCCATAGACCTGGGCGCGGCGGTGCGGGATGCCCACGGCCTCGCCCGGCGCTGTGTCCAACGTCAAGAGCGTAACCTGCACATGGTCAAGGGGCTCGCTACGACAGCCGTGCTCACCACACTGCCAGTCCCAGTCATAAACACGGTACGTTGCGCCAAATGGGGGCAGCCGCGGCGTATTGAAGATGCCAGCCAGCTGCGGCGGATCGCCGTCCACTGGGCCGTCCTTGTTGAAGAGGCCGCGCGTAGCGTTCACAGGTACATAACCACGCAGACCAAGATTCAGATCCGCGTGGCTGCCATCCGGATGCTGGAGGCCGCCGCCTGCAATTGGGACCGTCGTATACTGGTTGGTCGACGTCGCCGGACAATCCTCCGCAGATGGAGCGGGTAGCTCCGCAGGCGCCGGCTCCCCAGCGGCCGCCGCCTCCACCACCTCTTCTGCTACGTCCGCCACTGCCACACTCGCGGCTGCGGCTGTGTCTGGGCTGGCAAGCTGTGGTTCGGGCAGCTGGGAGATCGGTTCCGGCGTCGACGTAGGGATCGGCGTCACGGTTGGGGTCAACGTGGACGTGGGTGTGGGAGTGACCAACACCACCCGCGTCACTTCCAGCAGGTAGGGTGTGGGCGTCGGCAGGGCATAGACCGTGGCGCGGACCGCCAGGGCGATAAGACGCGGGTCAGGTCGTACTGGCTGGCTGAGCCGCCAGAACACCGCGATCAACGCGGCTAAGATAACGAGGAGCAGTAAACGTGTCTTCATAGATCCGGCGCGCCGCCGCAATGTACACGCCAGCGCTGCCGGTCAGTATACCCTATCTTGCCGGCACAGCCATGCGTATGCAGCCCAGCAAGGCCCAGGCTACAGCCGCGCCATGAGCTCGCTGCGGCGGAAGATGCCGGCGCCGATCGCGAACACGGCCGCGTCGATGAGCCAAAGCGCCGCGCCCAAAATGACCACTAGCCATATGTTGAGCAGGAAAAGGCCGGTGGCCTGGCCGACCACGAGGAGCACCACGGGGAGCACGACCAGGCTGCCGATCTGGTACGCTTCCTGAAAGGTATTGACGCGCGAAGAGGCGATCACGGTGACACCGAGGCCCAATGCCGCGGCCGCCGGTCCTACCCACAAGGCGAGCAGGAGCCAGAGCAGATTGGGCATCACAAGTGTGCCCATGATCCACAGTGTGATCAGATCGCAGACGATCGTGTAGACGACAAAACCGCCAAGACCAACGAGAATGCCAGGTACCCACCCCCCCAGCATCTTAGCCAACAAGAGCTCGCGATCGGTCGTAGGCGTGTACGCGAGGGCTTCCAGCGTCTTGCGCTCCTTCTCGCCGGCAAAGCTGTCGGCCGCCACGACCGAAGACACCATGAGGGGCAGAATCAGGTACATGGGGGCGAAGAGATAGACAAGGAAGTAGACCAGCCCTGCCTGGACATCGGTCATGCCCGCCACGGATGCCTGCGCGTGCTCGGGCATGCTCCGCACTAGCTGCTGGAAATCGGAATCGGTGACACCCGCCTGGTCAGCGAGGCCGGCCAGAATCCCTAACAGCCCTGGGATACCTGCCATAAGCGTCAAGGGCAAGATAATAAGGGGCAGCACGACAGCTTTGGTGCGCAGGGCTACCATGACATCCTTGTACGCAATGGCGCGAATCGCACGCCAGTTCATCGGTCGCCCTCCTGCAAAGCAAAATAAACATCTTCCAGCGACGGCGCTTCCGGCTCAATACGATAGATGGCAATTCCGGCCCGCGCCAGCGTCTCGACAATGCGCGGGATGGCCTCGCGGGTGACGCCGTGCATCGAAATGAGCGCGCTGCCGTTCCGCTCGGCAGTGCGATCGGCCTGCACTTCGGCCATGGTCACTTGCGAGGTCGTAGCCAGCAGCTGTTGCGCCCGGCCCACATCAGGCGTGGCGATCTCGACACAGACACGGTGGCCGGCGGTCAGCTGGGCGGCCAGATCATGCGTAGAGCCGATGGCCAGCAACCGCCCCTCGGCCAGCACCGCCACACGGTCGCACAGCCTTTCCGCTTCGATAAGGTTATGGGTACACAAGAAGACGGTGCGGCCGCGGTGGGTCAAGCGATCGACGAGCGGGTGTACCTCGCGCGTGGCCGCCGGATCGAGACCAGCCGTGGGCTCGTCAAGAAAGACCAGCTCGGGATCATGAATCAGTGTACGCGCCAGGGCAAGCCGCTGGCGCATTCCTTTGCTAAAGGCGCCAACTTTGTCGCCGGCG
>JACFMY010000543.1:2833-3964 GCA_019455155.1 Caldilineaceae bacterium | reverse complement strand
TCTGCCCCGGCACTTTTGGCGAGCTGCAAGGCCGGCTCTGCGCGGTCCTGTTCCACGAGCTGATCCATGCGACCGGACAGGGCGAGTTCGACGCCGAAGTCTTTGAGAATCTCATCTACCCACCTTCCGTTGCCGCGTCTGGTAACAATGAAGGGGGAACCTGGCCGTATAACGACTGCGAGGACTTCTGCACCGACACGACGCTGCGCGCCGACGGCCTGCGCGAGACTGCACATTTCATCTGGAATCCAACCACCGGTGAGGTATGGAGACGCAAGGCGGATGGCTCCAAGGACGGCAACCCGCTGTGGACTGATGCGGAAATCCTCAAGAAATGGCAGTGTCGCTGCCCCGACACCAAGAAGGAACGACGGCCCGGCGCGCCGGTCATCGACCGTTTCGAGCCGGGAGACAGAAGCTTCACCGAGCCCCGCGAGGAAGAACAGCCGCCAGTAGGAGACGACGAGCTGAAGGAGATCCGCCGGCTGCTCGAGGAGATTCGCCGGCGCATCCAAGAGCTAGAGCGACGTATCTCGGAACGTGAAGGGAAGCCCGGCGCGCCGGGCGAAGGATATCCCCATGAACGGGAGCCAGGCGAAGGCGAAGGCCAGCCGGGTTATCCCCATGAAGGGGGCCAAGAAGGAGGCGGCCAAGTCTTCATTGACAGGTCTGAGCCCGGGGACGTGGCGAATCCCTAGCCGGGCCGCGCCAGCCAAAGCCGGTCGATGCCCGGAGTCGATGCCCGGAGCAGATCAAAAGGGAGCGAGCGCACGCAGCATGGCGAGCACCGCGTGCGGGCGGAGCATCTGCAACAGAACCTGCTCATAGGGCGCGTGGGCGGAGACGGCGTTGAAAAGCGCCGCGCGGACATCCGCATCCTGCCGCGCAGCCTTGATGATGGGCTTGAAGAGCCTGTAGCGCGCCATGAGAATCGTCAACAAGCGAATACCGCGGCCGTAGGGCAGGTCGTGAATGATATCCTGGTTGGCCGGCCGGTAGTGCTCTGCAAAGGCCTGTTCCGAGATGCCCGCCTGTAGAATCGCTTCCGCCGCACGGATGCCCGTCAACACCGCGGAGGTCACCCCCTTGCCTTTGAAGGCGCGCACCAGGCCGGCCGCGTCACCTACCATC
>JACFMY010000543.1:0-2823 GCA_019455155.1 Caldilineaceae bacterium | reverse complement strand
GCCGTAATAGCGGGGCGCCAACGAGCTGGGGAAATGGCCCTTGAAGAAACGCAGGTCTTTGGGATTATCCTGGCCGGCCGACTCCAGGTTGGGCAGCACGGCGCGTACCCTCGGGTGATCTAGAAAGGCCTGCATGAGGTCAACATCAACCGCGCGGCCGGCAATGTTGATGGTCAGGTGATTGCCCTTTGGCGTGACGGCGCCAAATTCGATGTGCGGATGGCTGGGCAGAAAGGCATGGATACAGGAGCCAAAGGCCGCCATGCCTGCCTGGCCGGGATGGTACTTGGTCACCACGGAGCTGAGAGCCTGGGGAGGCCGGTACCCTACCGTACGCGTGAACATGGCGGCCGTCCCGGCATCCAAGCCAAAGGCGCCAACCACCACGTCCCCTTCCAAAGGGGTGTTTTCGGTATAGACCACGACCCGATCGGCATGGAACTCCAGGTCTACCGCCCGGGCTGGCAGCAGCTTGATGCCGTGCTGCACCACATTGTCCAGCATATAGGCGTCGAACTGAACGCGGCGCAGCGCCACGGAAGCGTGTTCCGCATCCTCTAGCAGAATCTGTTGGCCAGCCGTATGCAATACATAGCCGGCTATGCGTCTCTGAATGAGATGTTCTGGGAAAGGTATCCCCAGCTGCTGTTCCAGGAGCTCAGCTAGCGGCGGGGAGAGAACGCCCGCGCACTGGTTGTAATGGCGCTCCCCGGCAAACTGCTTGCCTTCCACCAGCGTAATCTGAATGCACCGCCCCATCTCCCTGGCCATGCGATGGAGAGCCAACGCACAAGCCGTCGCACCAGGACCACCACCAATGATCACCACTCGTCCTTCTTCAGGCAGACTGGCTAACGTTGTGGTCATAAACTCACCCTATCTCGCGTTCCACCAACCTCGAGCCAGACTGCCCAGGGAACCCGGACCGACGGCCAGCCAGAATAGTTGGCGGTAGAGTTCGTCTCCTGTAAACATGCCCCAAAGAATGCGATGGTGCACGCGCTGTCCTGCTGGCCGGCTTGCCTCACTCCTCATTGTGCCTGTCCACGCGCGCAGCAGCGTCGGCGAGCCAAGCACCCGGGACCAGACACGAAACAACATCCGGCCGTATAGATTGTCACGCGCCACATGCCGGCAATGGGCCGCATAGGCATCCTGGAACGCGCGCTGCGAAACACCCTGTTGAACGGCTGCCTGCATGGCGCTCTGCGCCGTATAAAAGGCCGAGCCGATACCATCTTTATAGAGACGGGTCACCGCGGCATCACCCACGGCAACCCAGCGATTCCCATAATACTTCTGGGCTGGGCGCACTGCAATCCGTGGGGTGCAGCCACAGAGGCTCGTAGGCCCCGAACCCAGGGCGGAGTCAAGCCCCTGGAGCTCAATGAAATCACTGACCGTATCCCGCGTCAAACCCCGACCCAACAGGGAGATGCTCAAGTACCGCCCCTTTGCGATCAGGGCGCCGAAGGTCAAGCCGGGCGGCTTCCGGAAAAAGACACTCACCTGATCCGCGGGCCACGAGGCAGGACGCATGATCTCATCCTGCGCCATGGACTCAGTCTTGGGTGGCCGGTAGCCAAAGGCGGGACTCAGGGGCGCACGGCTGTTGACGCCTGTGGCCAACACGACCAGGTCCGCGTCATAGTGCTCGTGCGCGGTCAAGACCACAGGCCGGTCCGCCCATTCCACGTGGTGCACGCGTGCGTGGATATGCTGTGCCCCATGCGCGCATGCCTGCGCAAGCAAGAAGTCGTCGAAACTGCTCACCGGCTCGCCGACCTGTAGACGGGGACCGCCGCCGCGGTAGACGCTCACGATCCGTCGCGCCGGATCGGGCCGCTCGATGCGCACCACCTGGCCATCCAGGTAGACAGCGTACGCGTGCAGCTCAGCCTGGATAGCTTCCTTGGGCAGTGACAGACCCAACGAATCCAGGCCGCGTAGCAGCCGGGAAGAGAGAATGCCGGCACAGCGGTTGCACCCACCCGGTCCCGGCCGGGAAAAATCACGCGGCTCGAAGATCAGCACCTCCAGCTGCACCCCCCGCTCTTTCGCCAGCCGGAGCAGATGGAGCGCGGCAAAGCTGCCGGCAGGCCCTCCGCCGACAATGCAGACTCGAGCGCCGTCCATCAATTGGAGATCCAAGATGCTACCTCCTGCCTGGGCGTAGCCTATCTGGACCGTGCGCAAGTGCTTTGAAGTTATACTCTACTACATCTCACCCATCTGCGCTATGCGCAATATAGCGGGCCCCTGCATGAAGCAGTGTGGTGCAATGCCAATACCGGCCGCCGCTACCTTCGCTGCACGGCCCGCTGAGCCGGTATATTGGGAACAGGCTGGTCCCGTTGACAGAAAATTGTCAGGTCTGAGTCGCCTATGTACGCCGGAAAGCTGATTGCCAAGCCACAGGCACAGTGGTATGATTGGGAACACCATCGCCGCACCATAATTGCCCCCCACGTGTCCCACCGCCAGCCGCTCATTCTGGAAAAAGGAGCTATTCATGCCGATGACAGATCTGCCCGACAAGGACAATCTCGTATTCCCAGCCCTGCAGCACACTCATAGCTCGCCGAATGGAGATGGAAGGACGACAAAGTCGCCCTGGCGCAGTCCGGTGCTTCTGCGCCTAGATCACGCGAGCACTGAGCAAAAGTCGCCTTACCCGAGTGAAAAGGATCCGACATTCGGTCCCTCATAGACCGTGTATGCCCTCAACACGATGACGAGACCTCTCGTTATGGATAGGCTTCAGACGTGGTTGATACCGCTCTAGGGATGGTAACGCGGGTGGTCACGACAGGCGAATCCATG
>JACFMY010000542.1 GCA_019455155.1 Caldilineaceae bacterium | reverse complement strand
AAGCCAGCCAATGCTGCCGGCTGGACCCTGCCAGGGGCTGCTTTCAAATGGCTTCCACGTTAATGCCGCCGCCGGCAGGCCGGCCAACAGCTCTTCGATCTCCTCGTACTTGAAGTCAAAAAGACGGCGATAGGTTGCCAACTCCGATGGGTTTGCCATGGTGGAGACTTCTCTTTCTCTGTTTTAGTCGTGGTGGAGGAAACAACTGCCGGCCATAGTATAAGCCGTCCACGCAGGCACGCCCTAATCAGATGGATTCTTCTCCGCGTCCTACGGGCCGCCGTGTTGCAGGGGGCTACGGGACAGCTATGGCATTGACGATATACCGTTCAGCAGGAACCCGGCGCGAGCCAGCACCCGGGCGGCGGGCTAATAGCGCATGATGGCCGCCACCGGCGCGTCGAGCGGCATTTCCTCAGGCTCGACCAGATGGACTTCACCGCGATGGCGCAGGGTGTGGTAGACGGCGAAATCCAACAGATCTTCGTCGCCCGGCTGCACCTCGGCCTGAACCTCCACTTTCTCCGTCTCGGGGTCAAAGGTGCCCCAGCAGTGCGCGCCACGCGGCACGATCAGGCTCGCCACGCGCTGGTAAAGGGCGGCGGGCAGGACCGTTTCCAGGCTGTGGGCGGCGCGAGCATCACCGCGACCTGCCAGCAGCTGAAACTGCTCAAGCGCCTCCTCTTTCGCCTGGCGGAAACGTTCTCTCACAATAGGCCAGGCCCGCCGTTGGAGCTCGGCCGCGTCCAGCTGATCGGGGTTGCCTTCGATGCCCTGCTCCACCAGGTTGGCGTACCGGTTCTCGGCGCGATAGATGCCCTGGAGCTCCGTCACGCCAGCCAAGACCAGCGGCGCCGACCGGTCACTCAGCGCCGCGCGCACGCCGCTCTCCACGTCATGGACAAAGCGCTGCAGGTAACGGCGCAGGCTGGCCTCGTCGCCCGAGCTGCCTTGGCCGTGGAAGACCGACTGGCCGGTGCCCGCCGCGCCAGGCGCGCTTGCAGAGCGAAACTGGAGCTGGCGCTCGAACTCGTCAAAACGCAGCGCCTCATTGAGGCTGGTTGAAGTGCCCGTCAACGCCACCTCGCTCACGCCAGTCCGTGAGGCCTCCAACAGGCGCATATTGTTCTGGCTCAAGGCAAGAATATAGAAGTGACCGCCGTCGCCCGTAACAGGCACGAGGGGCGTGATGTGGAAGCGCCGGCCCACATACAATAGCTCTGAAAAGGCAATCCGGGTGCGAAAAGCAAAGAAGGTATCTGTAGTAAGAAAGAGGGCCAGCCCGTCAGCCTGATATTGCCAGAAGCGATCGGCTGCCCCGTCCGCCAGCTCGCGCGCAGGGGCCAGAAACGCATCTACCGCAGGTGTACGCAGGCCAATGGCATGCAGTTGTTCTGCCGCCTTATCCAGCAGGTTGCGCAGCCGGACCGGATCCTGTTGCGTTTCGGGTCCCATGCGATGGGTCGGCATGTAGATCGATACATGCATATCCTCGCGCGGGGCGAGCAGCCGCTCCAGGTCGCTTTCGTTCAAGATATCAGTTACCTTATCGATCAATTTCATCCGTGTGCCTCCTCTCTGTGTATCCCCGGTGTGGTCTAGCCTCTGTAATGCCGTTGGGCAAGCCGTGCCGCCTCACCGGGCATAGGTGCCCATTAGCTCCGCCTGACCGATGATATGGCCTTGCATGGCGCGCAGGAGCTCGTCCTTGCCGGCGCTGGATGGTAGATCGAGCATCGTATCCAGAGCATAAAGCTTGAAGAAGTAGCGATGAACGCCTGACGGGGGGCATGGACCGCCATATCCCGTGCGGCGCCAGCTGTTTTGCCCATTGCGCGCGCCGTCAGGCAAGGCAGGAAGCGTCGATACGCCCTCCGGCAGCGCGGAGCACTCAGCAGGGATGTTGAAAATGACCCAATGAACCCAGACACCGCGCGGCGCATCCGGATCGTCCACAATGAGCGCAAAGCTGCGCACCCCTTGCGGCGTCTCCTTCCATTCCAGTGGCGGTGACAGATCACGCCCATCACAAGAATAGGCGCGCGGAATGGGCTCACCGTGGTGAAATGCTGGGCTCTCTAACACAAACGGTAGCATGACATTCTCCTTAAAGACAGTGGAAGGCTTCCATCTTTGGCCGGAGGGGATGGGGGCGCAGGCAGTACACTACTCTTGATCGTAGATCGGGGCGGCGCCTTATGCAACGGCCAAATGGTGAGGGAAGTGCCATCCCATCCGATGACGCCGCCTTCGCCTACCGACATTACAACCGCACGCGCGGCGGTGCGTTGTGCCAGGTCGCCAATCATCTGCTCGGGGTCTCCCTGGCAGTGAAAGAGGCGCGCGGCATCGTTTAGGCTGCAAAAGAGCAGATCGAGCTCATACATGAGGGGCAAGAGTGTACCGGCGGCGACACCAGCATCCCAAAGCCTGGCGCGATAGTTAACATCGAAGCTAACGGTGATGCCTGCCGCCTTGGCGCGCTCAATGGCTTCGGTGATGACCCGGCTGCAGCTCGTGGACAGCGCCGGCGTAATGCCCGTGAGATGGAGCACGCGTGTATCCAACACCTGCGACCAATCCACCTGCTCAGGCGTGAGCCTGGCGGCGCAGGAGTCCGCGCGGTCATAGACTACCTGAATGGCGCGCGGCGGCGTAGCGAACTCGACATAATAAGTGCCCATCCGCCCATCCGGGCTCCAGATGACGCCGTCCAGATTGACGCCGGCCATACGCATGTGGTTCGCGGCCAGCCGGCCCAACGGGCTATCAGGCAGCGCGCCGCACCAGGCCGCACGCCTGCCCAAGCGTGCGAGCAACGTCACAACGTTGGACTCCGCGCCGCCCGGATGCACGTCAAACTGATCTGCAATCTCCAGCCGTGTCCCAGGGGGCACACTCAGCCGCAGCATGATCTCGCCCAATGTCGTAATGTCAAAGCGGGCCCCAGCCATAAATGCTCTCGCTGTGTCGTGATGTGTTGTGATGTTTGGAGAAGTTTAGGCTATTCTACCGCATGTGGTCCTGATATCTCTATGGTGCCCCATGGAGCCATGGTGGTTTCCCGCTCCCTACCCCTCAGCCCCATCCTAGCATCCGCACTGCCGTTGCCACCAAAAAAGTCACCAGAAAGGCGATGGCCAGGGGCATGAGCGCGCCGAAGGCGGTCCACTTGCGGCTGCGTGTTTCCTTCCAGATGGTAAGGATCGTCGTGGCACACGGGTTATGGAGCAGGGAAAAGAGCATCAAATTGATTGCTGTCAGCAGGGTCCAGCCATGCTGGCCAACGAGCAGCTCACGTAACTCGTCAAAGGACGGCACGTCGGTCATCATGGAGGTGCCCAGATAGACCATCAGGATCGTGGGCACGACGATCTCGTTGGCTGGGATGGCAATGATGTAGGCTAGCAGAATCACGCCGTCCAGCCCAATCAGGAGGCCCAGAGGATTGAGAAACGAGGCGATGTGCGCCGCGATCGACTGGTCTCCCACCACGATGTTGCCCAGCACCCAGATGACCGCGCCCGCCGGCGCCGCGGTCATGATCGCGCGCCACAACACGAAGATTGTGCGGTCGATGAACGACGTATATAAGATTCGCGCCACGTTGGGCCGCCGGTAGGGTGGCAGCTCCAGTGTGAAGGCGGAGGCCTCGCCGCGCAGCAGCGTGCGCGACAGGAGCGCCGATACGAGAATCGTAAAGATGATGCCCACACCCACGACCGCGACGACCGCGCCGGCCGCGATGATGGAGGTCAGCGCGGGGGGAAAGGCCGCGGCCACAAAGACCGTGGCCAGCATGATCAGGGTGGGAAAGCGCCCGTTGCAGGGAACGAAATTGTTGGTGAGGATGGCGATGAGCCGCTCGCGCGGGCTGTCGATGACCCGGCACGCGATGACCCCGGCCGCATTGCAGCCAAACCCCATGGCCATGGTAAGCGACTGTTTGCCATGCGCACCCGCTCTCTT
>JACFMY010000541.1 GCA_019455155.1 Caldilineaceae bacterium | reverse complement strand
CGACAGATCGCCGCCATCCCCCAACAGCTCGCGCACACGGTTCAGCTTCTGCTGCAGCGTCCGCGCCAGGGAGAGATCCCCTGCAGCCGCCGCGTTGTAGAGCGCCACCACCAGCTCGGGCACCACGTTGGCATTGCCAGAGACGCAGCCATTGAAGCCAGCTGCGGCGGACATGAGGATCTGGCCATCGCCGCCGTTGAAAGCCAAAAACGTGCCCCCGGTCTCCGCCTTGAGTCGCGCCAGCATCTCCAGTGATCCGCTGCTGTCCTTCATGCCCACGACATTGGGCGCCACCTCGCGCAGCGCCATCACGAGATCCACCGTGATCGCGTTGTTGCTGATGGCCGGATAGTTGTAGAGCAGCAGCGGCAGATCGGGGACACTTTCCGCCACGGTCCGGTAGTGGTCCAAAAGCACGGCCTCGCTGTGACGGTAGACGTAGGGTGGAATCACCGCCGCGGCTTGGGCGCCGATCTCCTGGGCATGCCGGGTCAGCGCCACGGTCTCTGCCGTGGTAATGGCCCCGGTCTGGACAATGACCGGCACCCGCCCGGCCGCCGCGTCTACCACGGCTTCGGCCAGCCGCCGTCGCTCGTCGGGAGCGAGCAAGAACCCTTCACCGGTTGTACCGCCTGGATAGAGACCGGCAACCCCCCGCTCGATTAGAAAATCCACCAGCGGGCGCACCGCCGCGGCATCCAGGGCTTCTTCGCCGTCGAGCGGCGTGACAAGGGGGACGACCACGCCAAATAATGAAAATTTCATTGCCTCACTCGCATTTCATTCTGATCGTTGCGCTGAAGATAAAAAGAGTGCTGCTTCCAGGGCCAACACATCGTCGATCAGCTCATTGGCGACGCGCTCCTGGTAGACATCGAAATCGGGCGTTGGCAACCGGCAGCGCGGGCTACGAAAGATGCCCTTGCGCACCAACAACCGTTTAAAGAACCGGATCGAAACCTCCAATTGCTGGTTGGTAAAGCCCAAGATGGGCGCCAGACTACGAAAGAGCTCGCGCGCCGCCTCGCGCTGGCCTCCACGATGGCGGGCATCGATGGCCTTGTAGATGCGCACCATGCTACATTCGGGGATCATGGCGTGCACGCCCCGGTCGAGGGCCTCTGCCATCTGCTGCACGGCCCAGCCTCCCGACACATGAACCCGGCCGCCCGTGGCAGCCAGCACCGCCGTATACTTGGGGCCTGCGGGCACGGTTTCGATTTTCAAATAACGGACCGCATCAACCTCGGTGCAAAGACGGGCGATGACCTCGATCTCCATGCCGGGCCCGCCAAACTGCAGGTCCTGTACCATAAGCGGCAAATCCACCTGCCTGGCAATGCGGACAAAATAGGGCACGATCTGCGCCTGATCCTCGTACAGCGACGGGGGTACTGCCACCAATAGGCCTGCGGCGCCAGCCTGCTGCGCCCGTTGGCCCACATGGACCGCGGTCTCCTCGTCGTGCGCGCCCGCGCCCCAAAAGACGGGCACGGCTCCACTCACAGCGGCCTGCACCGTAGCGGCCAGTTCCAGCTTCTCCGCCAGCGTCAAGTAGGCATTTTCGCTGGCGACCGCGGGCACCAACAGCCCGTCGATGCGTGCGTCGAGCACATCCTCTATGAGCCGCAACAACGACCAGCGGTCGATCTCGTCCGCCGCGGTGAAGGGCGTCTGTACCACCCCCAGAATGCCAATCGGCCACGCCCTATCCATTGACCGCCGTACCTTTGGCCATCGTGCTAGCCGTCATACCACAGCCTTGAGCCGCGTCTCGCCGATCTGCGAGCTGCGCGCGGGTACGTAGCCCATGAGCCGTGAGATCTGGTGCGCGGTCTGCGCCACCTGGTTGGACAGGAAGGGCAGCCGGGCGCCCACGATCTCGGGGTCAGCACCGGAGACACTACACGCGCCGAGGACGCAGCCTTGGGCCGTGAAGATGGCCGCGCCCACGCAGCAGGTATTGGGCTCATGTTCCTCCCGGTCTACCGAAAAGCCCTGGCGACGGATGGTGGCCAGCTCTTGCCTCAATCTGGCCGGATCGTTGATGGTGTTGCCCGTAAACACCGGCAACCCGCGCCGTGCGATGATCGCGTCGATCTCGCTGTCAGGCAGGTGAGCCAGCATGGCCTTGCCCACGGAGGTGCAATGCAGGTGGGCCCGCTCACCCACCGCGGTACGCGCCTCCAAGCGCCGGGGCGATTCCACCGCATAGATATAGAGCGCCAGGTCGCCGTCGAGCACGGTCAGATAGACCGATTCGTGTGTTACGTCGGCCAGCGTGCGCAGCAACGGCGCGGCCGGATCGCGGAGCTCCACATTGACGCGAATGCGCTGCGTCAGGCTGAGCGGCGCGGTGCCCAGGGCATAAAGCTCGCCGTCAACCCGCTCGATGTACCCCTGGCTCAGGAGCGTGTGGAGCAGATTGTGGGCCGTGCTCTTGGGTATGCCCATCCGGCTACTGATCTCGGCCAGGCTCAGTCTGGGCTCCGCGGCGCTAAAGAGGTTCAGAATCTTAATAGCCTTGACAACGGAATTGATCACAGCCCTTTACTCCGGAGGATTTCAAGGGGCAGATCCGCGGCGTACGCTGAGATCTGCTCGCAGAGGTCGAGTATCTCAAGAATGCGCATGTCTGGAACCCCGACATCGATGTCGGCGCAGACCAGGTCACACGGGCCGTACTCGCACGCGATGCGTTCCAGGTCCGCACGCAGCTCGGCCGGCGACTTATGCTGAATGTCCATGGGCGTATACATGATCGCGCGCCGCGCGTGGGGGAAGGCCTCCGCGGCCGCGGGCAGGTCGGACTCGATGCCCATATCGATATAGGCCACATTGGGCAGCGTGGCATAGTGGGGTACATAGGGATCGGCGTTCCACGCGCAGTTGTGGACACCGATGGCGCTGAACTCCTGGGCAAGGCGCTGGTCGTAGGGCAACACACAGCTGGCATAGTGCTTGGGCGACAGCAGGTTGACCAGGCAATTGCTGACAGTGAAGTGGGTCAAGTTGACCCCGGTCATGGCCTGGCGCGCGTAGAGCCGCCGCGCGCCGTCGATCATGGTCTCCACAATACAATCAAAGAGCGCCTTGACCCGCCCGGGGTCCATGACCATATCGAGAAAGATCTGTTCCCCGCGCATGCGGTAGCCGCTATTGATGACGCTCTGCCAGTTGATAAAGCCGTCCAGCTGCGTCACGTGCCTGTCGATCCACTCCACCTGTTCCATGAAGGCCTGCCAGAAGGGGTTGTTGTCCAGGTCGGGCGGCTCGAGCGCGTCGAGATCGTCGTCAGTGAGGAAGTGGCCGTGCTCGCTCCAGGGCCAATCTGCCTCCTGCCACCAGATGGGCACGCCGTAGATCGCGGGCACTATCAGCGCGCCAAAGGTACCGGTAATCAGGTCAGTGAACTGGTCGGGATCCTGCAGGATGCCGATGCGGGCGCGCTGGCCGAAGCGCCGCCGCGTCACCCGCGCCATGGCGAGGATCGTATCACCGCGATAGGCGGGGTCGGTATGCCACCGCTCGCCAAAGTCAATGTCACCCGCCGCCTCGCGATACCAGCGGGGGGTAAAGCCGATCTCGGGGCGCAGAAAGGGCTCGTCGCCCGTTGCGGGCCGCCGGGTAGCCGGGGCCGCGTGGGCAATATAGCTGATGAGCTGCGGATGCTGCTGCATGGCGCGCCTCGGCAAGGAACAAAAGCCAGACCGGCACAGCGAGACGGGAGACCGCCGCGCGCCATGACACGCGGCGGGGGGATCTATACTCGGCCGTACCTACCGTCGTCAGGTTCAACAATGTGGAACGCTGTTGGGAATGATGGAATTAGTGTAGCGTATAGGGGAGGTGTTGTCAATCACATAATTCCGCCAGAACCGCAACGAGCGCGCCCTCACGCGGCAAGACATCGCCTATCGTAGGGCAGGTATGGTACCTGCCGCTGGAGTTTGGCCTTTTTTGGCAGGGAGTT
>JACFMY010000540.1 GCA_019455155.1 Caldilineaceae bacterium | reverse complement strand
ACCTTACGTTTGAAAATTATAGAACTCAATGGAGATCTACGCAAACAAAAGGGCGCGGCGATTTTGCGGCTTGGTTTTCATCAAAAGTATATGCGAAATCAAAATAGGGGGCGCGGTGGGGGTCGCGCGTCCTCCTATTTGGGAGGCAATTTGGGCAGCGCCCGGCTCGGTCGCTGGGCCAGGTCAGGCTTGAGGACTGGCCGGCCGGCCAGCAGACGCAATGTCTCGGCCACAGCACGCTCAAGCTGCGCGTCGGAGCCGGCCACGTAGTCCTGGGGAGTGTTGTCTACGTCGATGTCGGGTTCGGTGCCATAGTTTTCCACCTTCCAGCCGACATCCTCAAACCAGAAGCTGAACTCCGGCTGGGTGGTGACCGTGCCGTCGACGAGGGGCTGCGGAGGCGCATAGCCTACCACCCCGCCCCAGGTGCGCTTACCCACCAGCAGTCCTAACTTGAGGAGCTTGAAACTATGGCAGAACACATCGCCGTCACTGCCAGCCAATTCGTTGGTCAATGCCACGATCGGGCCGGAGATCGATTCGGTTGGGTAGGGCGCCAAACCGCCCCAGCGTGATTTATCATAGCCAATGCGCCGCCGCGCCAGCTTCTCCAGCAGCAGCTGGCTCACATGCCCACCGCCGTTGTAGCGGACGTCCACGATCAGTCCCTCGCGATTCACCTCGGCCAGATAGCCCCGGTGAAACTCAGCGTAGCCGCGTGGCCCCATGTCAGGTATATGCAGGTAGCCAACGCGCCCATCGCTGGCAGTGTGGACATAGCGCCGGTTTGATTCGACCCACGCGCGGTAGCGAGCGCCGACATCGTTATGCAATGCCCGGACCACCACCGCATGGGTGGCGCGTCTGCTTTCACTTTTGTCCACAGCGTCTTCCGCCGGCGCGGCAGCCGCCTGGCTTTCGTCCGCAGCCGGCCGCGGCGCCAGCGATAGCAACACTTCACAGCCAGCCTGGTTGACCAACAGCTGAGCAGGGCCGGTCTCAGCGTCCAACCGCTGTCCATTTATGGCCACTAACAGGTCGCCAACCTGCACATCCACGCCGGGGACCGCCAGGGCCGATGTCCCCTCGGCGATCCAGGGATCGCCTTCAATGATAGACGAGATACGGTAGCCGCCTGCCGCGCTATCCCACCGCATTTCCGCGCCCAATACACCCTGTGTATAGGCTGGGGAGCGCCGGTAGTCACCGCCCATCTCATAGGCGTGGCTCGTGCCCAGCTCGCCCTGCATCTCCCAGACTAGATCGCTGAACTCACTGCGGGTGCTGACACGCTCGATAAGGGGGAAATAGCGCTCGTAGACCGCATGCCAGTCAACTTCCGACATGTCTTCGGTCCAGTAATGATCCCGCTGCAAGCGCCAAGCTTCCCGGTACATCTGCTCCCATTCCCGCTGGGGTAACACGCTGACTTTGATGCGCGAAAGATCGATCCAGCCACTGCGGCGGCCGGGTCCGCTGTCACTAGGCGCCTTTTCGGTAGCCGAAATCACGCGCAGCCGGCGACCGCTGAAATACATCAGCTTTTTGTAATTGCGCGACACCTCGAAAGCAGAGACATCTTCGGCTATGGTCTCGCTCTTATATTCCTTGAAGATCCAGGCGCGCAGCGCGCCCGTATCTTCGTCATCATCGTCTGCCGCATGGTCGCCATCCAGCGCGCCACGAATGGGCAAGGAGGTAAAGAGCGCGCGCCCGGGCGCGCCGGCGATTTGGCCGTACCGGCTGTCCGAAACTGGAAATGCTATCACCCGCCGTTCGATGCCTTGGAGATCGATCCTGATGGGACGAAGCTTGCTTGCAGACTTGCGCTCGTCGCTTTTCTTCTCATCCTGTTTCTTTTCCCGGCTTTCGGTTGCAATGCCAGGCAGAGCTGCTTCCGGCAATGGGGCGGTGTCGCGGTTGCGGGTACGGTTGTTGTTCCAGAGCAGCCTCAAGCCACGCCGGGAACGATGCAGGGGACGTTCGCTGTGATCATCTGCGCAGCCGGCGCCGCCACGCAGACTGCCATCATATTCCTCGTCGCCGTAATCTTCGCCCTCCTCATCCACATCGAGGTCGCTCGCGTCCTCGTCGTCTTCTACGTAACCGTCCTCCTCGCCGTTGCCGAAATCGTCACCTTCACCGGTATAGGAAGGCTCTTCGTCGCCGGATACCTCCTCATCCTCCTCCCCGGCGGGCGATTCATCGAATTCCGGGCGTGGAATGAACGGATTGGGCAGATCGGCGCGCAGCGTGATGAGGTAGGGGCGCATTCCCCATGGAAAGCCCAAATCGAAGTGCAGGTTATCGTAGACTGGGTTGAATTCCCGGTAGCTTAGGAAGTAGAGGTACTTGCCGTCCGGGTCGAAGGCAGGCGCCACATCGTGCAGCACAGGCCGGGTAATAGCCACCGGATTCGGTGGGCGCTGCGCCGTCGCGTCATCCGTGGCCAGCCCGCCGGCGTCTCCGGTTTCAGCATCGGTCAGCCGGTAGAGACGTATCTCCGTGATGTTCAGAGCGTTGGCAAAGCCATAGGCGAGCCAACGGCCATCGGGCGACCAGTCGAATCCGGCAATCGGTCGCCATTCGCTGCGATCCACAACTGTAAGCTCACCGCTGGCCAAATCGACCACCAGAAGCTCCTGGCGGTGATTGGTGAGCGCAACTTGATCCGCGGTGGGCGAGACTTTCATGGCCAGGGGGCGACCGATATCGAGGCCGAGCAGGCGCCGCGGCGCTTCGTCCGGATCGATGGAATGAATGACGAGCTCCTCTTCGCCATTGACGTCGTCTACCGTCACCACATAGGCATCGTCATTGAGGAAGTTGGGCAGACGATAACGGACGCCATCACGCTGGCCCAGTTGCAGCACCGGTCCTTCGTGGTTGTAGAAGGCAAACGCCTTGCCGCGCGTGGTAACGGTCAGGGCATCGCCGGTCGGGTTAAGGCTCGCGCTGTCCAGGTAGGCTACGGCCGGGACGAATTTCCGGTTACGCTGGACGCGCGGGCTGCGATAATCGATCTCTACGCGTTCCACGTTCTCCGTGATCGGGTCATAAACATAGAGATCAGCGCCTGCGTGGTAGACGATGCGCCGGCCATCACTGCTCGGGTTCCGGGTGTAGAAGTCGGCATGATCCGTATGGCGGCGCAGGTCGCTCCCGTCAGGGCCTACGCTATAGAGGTTACCGATCCCTTCGTGATCGCTTACAAAAAAGACGCGCGGTCCTTGCGGCAATTCGAGCCACATAGGCGACGCAATATTGCCCTGGAGCTCCGGCAGGAAGCGCACAAAGTTGCCATCGCCTTTGTTATCGATCCAGAGGTGACCCGCGGTGCCACCTCGATAGCGCTTCCAGCGGGCAGGATCCCCGGTATTGCGACCAATCACGACCTGACCATGAGGACCCAGCGCAATGGATCGGGCAGGGCCAACGGACATCTGCGTCACCTCGCCGTTGCGGCTTTCGATTTCAATGCGATAGATCGAATAATCGCTAGGATGAAAGCGCCCGTACGTGGAAGAAAAGAGGACTGCCTGGCTATCGCGTGTCCAGCCCAGAACCTGGCAGCTCTGGTTCAGGTAGGTCATACGCCGGGCGCTGCCGCCCTCAGCGGGCATTAGGTACACCTCGGGCAGCCCTTCTTCACGACCCACAAAGGCCAGCCAGCGACCGTCAGGGGATAGGGCGGGATAGTTGACTTCGCCCAGGTTGCTTGTCAGCCGCCGCGCCACACCGCCCTGACGCACGACGGTCCACAGATCATCCTCGGAAACAAAAACGACGGTATCTTCGTGTATAGTTGGAAACCGGTAGTAGCCAGCTGTCATAGCGCCCAGACACACCATTTACCCTATATGTTACCGCGCCAGGGCATGGCCCGGCGGCGCGATGTTGTTCCATCCGTAAACATAGTAGTATACCGGTGCCAGACAACCTTTCCAAATATGGGTACCATTATGCCGGCCTT
>JACFMY010000539.1:226-3987 GCA_019455155.1 Caldilineaceae bacterium | reverse complement strand
GGTGCCCCAACGCCATGGCTGGGAAGCGCGCCATTGGTCCCGCATCCAGGGCGCCGAACACCTGGCCACGCGTGACCGCGTTGCGCTGTTCAATCTAAGCGCCTTCACCAAGATTGAGGTTTCCGGGCCAGGCGCGGCTGGTTTCCTCCAATGGCTGGCTGCCAACGATGTGGACCAACCGGTCGGCAAGATCGTCTATACCTCGCTCTGCACCAGCCGCGGCGGCATCATGGCGGACCTGACCATCACACGGCTGGCGGCAGATCGGTTCTGGATCCTCACCGGTGGCAGTACGGGACCCCACGACCTGGCCTGGATCCGGCGCCATACGCCTGGCGGCGGGGCGGTTCACATCCAGGACATGAGCGGCCAGTTTGTGGCGCTTGGTCTGTGGGGTCCGCGGTCGCGCGACGTGCTGGCCCAGGTTGCCGAGGAAGATGTCTCCACCCATCACTTCCGGTACTACTGGGCGCGGCCGCTGCGCATCGATGTGGTGCCGGCCATGGCGCTGCGCCTCTCCTATGCCGGCGAGTTGGGCTGGGAGATCTATGCGCCGGTGGAGTACGGCCAGCGTTTATGGGACGTGCTCTGGGAGGCCGGACAACCCTACGGCATGATCGCGGCCGGCGCCGGCGCCTTTGACTCGTTGCGCCTGGAAAAGGGCTACCGCCTGTGGGGTGCGGATATCCATACCGAGTACAATCCCTATGAGGCCGGGCTGGGTTGGGCTGTGAAGCTCGATAAGGGCGACTTCATGGGCTGCGATGCCCTGCTGCGCGTCAAGGAACAGGGCATCGCGCGCAGACTCTGCTGCCTGACATTCGATGACCCGGCGGCCATGGCGCTGGGTAAGGAGCCGATTCTGGCCGATGGGCGTGTGCTGGGCTTCGTCACCAGCGCCAACTACGGCTACAGCCTGGGCAAGCTCATCGCCTATGGCTACCTGCCAACGGAGTACGCCAAAGAAGGCACCGTGGTCGAAGTGCAATGCTTCGGCCGGCGCTTTGCCGCAACGGTTGCGGCCGATCCGTTGTTTGACCCCAAGATGGCGCGTCTGAGAGCGTAGGATGCCCGAAGTGCCCTGCGGAGGTGAGCGACGCCCGCGGCCGGCGCGTTGGCTACGGCGCCTGTTCATCGCCGAGTATGAAGCTGGCGCAGCGTTCGCCCACCATCATGACCGTAATGCATGGATTCACACCGATCATGGTCGGAAAGATCGAGGCATCGGCGACACGCAAGCCATCGAGCCCGCGCACGCGTAACTCCGGGTCGAGGACGGCCAGCGGATCGCCGGCTGCACCCATCTTGCAGGTGCCAGCCGGGTGATAGACGGTATTGGCCGTGGCGCGGGCGTACGCTGAGATTTCCGCGTCGCTTTGGACCTCCACACCCGGTGTGAGCTCGCGCTTGACCCACTCGCGCAGCGCCCCTTGGGCGGCGATCTCGCGGGCGCGTCTGATACCCGCTACCATGACACGTTCGTCGTGGCCCTCGGGGTCGGTGAAATAGCGGAAGTCGATGCGCGGCGCCGCGGCAGGGTCAGCCGTACGCAGGCGCACAGTACCCCGGCTGCGGGCGCGTGTTACGTTGGGTGTGAGGGCAAAGCCATGGCGCGCCGTGGGATAGCCGGCTGGCTTGGTCTGCATGTCGAAGATCTGCATGCCCAGGTGCATCATCAGGTCCGGTGAAGGCAGGTCCGCTTCTGTCTTATCGAAGATACCTACCTCCCAGTAGTTGATGACTTCCGGCGGCAGGGGCCGGGTGGTCTCCCAGTTGACGACGGCCTCGGGATGGTCCAGCAGGTTTTCCCCGACGCCGGGCAGATCATGCACCACATCGATGCCATGCTCGCGCAGGTGATCGGCTGGCCCAATGCCGGAGAGCAGGAGCAACTTGGGGGTGTCGAAGGCGCCGCAGCAGACGATGACCTCGCCAGCGGCGAAGACTGGCCCATCCCCAGTCTGCACACCCACAGCGCGGCCCCGCTCAACCAGGATGCGCGTGATATGGGCGCCGGTAAAGAGGGTCAGCTGCTCGCCCCACTGGCGTAGGGGGTGCAGATAGGCCACGGAGCTGGAGTCGCGGCGGCCGCCGCGCTTGTTCAGATCGAACCAGCCCACCCCGCGGCGCAGCTCGCCGTCCCGGTTGAAATGGACTTGCGGCAGGCCGGCCTGCTGGGCGGCTTCAATCACCGCCAGGGCCAGCGCGTTGTTCGTAGCGGCCGTCTCAAACGAGAGCTGCTGACGTACCTTGCCAAAGAATGGGCGGACAGCCGTGGGGCCCCAACCACGCGCGCCGGCAGCTTCCCAGATCTCCATGTCGTAGTCGGGCGCAAAAAAGGCAATGCAGGAATTGTGCGAGCTGCAGCCGCCCAGCACTTTGGCCCGGGCATGGCGGATCCTACCGTTGCCGCGGGGCTGCGGTTCGATACGATAGTCGAAGTCGTATTCGCTTTCCAATAGAGCGGGCCAACGCACGAGATCCAGGATGCGCGGGTTGTCCTCATCCGAGGGACCCGCTTCAAAGAGGGCGACGCGGTGGCCGGCCATGGCCAGCCGGGCCGCGACAATGGCGCCGGCTGTGCCGCCGCCGACAACCACATGATCGTACACGGTGGAGCGCGACATCGATCTCACTCTCGGGTGAGTTCAGGCTCTGGCCGGCGCGTGCGAGCCACATGTCCATGGATGTATGGGATAGAGGCAGCCGTTGGCATGGGCAGGAGCCTGCGCAGGTCCGTCGGGAGTAGCTGATGGAATTGGCGTGGGTCTGGACCCTCTTTTCAAGAAAGCATGGAGTGATCTATCATGCACGCATCAAAACCCGGCGCAAGTATAACGAAAGGGTACTCACATGGCAACCTTCCAAATCCTGTACTGGCATGACATTCCCCTCCAGGTGAAGGCAAGTGAGCGGGGCAAGCGACACTCGGCGTCGCTCTCGGAACGCTTTCAAGAGGCGGTAGATGCCGCGGCTATGCTTGCGGATCTCACCGGTTCCGACGCGTACACGGATCAGTTCCGGTGGGGCGATCCGCAGGAAAGAGATGGCTCGCCTGCGGAGGTGGCGGCGGCTGTGGCTGCTGAGCTCGAGGTACAGTTCGCCGCGATTGACTGGCGAGGAACGGCCAACCGTCTCAAGCGGGGCCGGGGTTGAGACGGTCTCTGCCCTGGGCAGACAGCGTTGTCTGCTCACACGCTGCAACGGCCATGGTTGCCATAACACAAGGGACCTGAAGGGCCATCTGCGCTCCTTTTCTCGTCGCATTGTTACTCCTATATTTCCTCTATTCGCATATCTGCAGGCGCAGGATAGAGCCCTATCTGGATCAATCCTGCCCGCTTCTGTCCGTCCAACGCGCCTATTGACATTCCGTCCAAATGGCTCTATGATGGATTGCGACAGCGCTGTCTCAAACGCGCACGTGATCCAGGAGTCTCCCCATGTCTGTGACCCAGGCGGATGTTGACAAACGTGCTGGCGTCTCCGTAAAACAAGTCTCGCGTGTCATCAACAACGAAAACCGCGTCTCAGCGTCCACCCGCCTGCGCGTCATGCAGGCCATCGAGGAGCTGGGCTATGTGCCCAATGTATGGGCGCAGCGGCTGGCTCGGGGATACTCCCAGCTAATTGGACTCTGCTTCTTTGACGCAACCGCCGCCTATGTCACCGAGATCCTGCGCGGCATGATGGACGTGGGAGACCGGCACGGTTACCGCGTCGGCCTGTACCGCTTTGACCCGGCGAACACCAAAGAGGTA
>JACFMY010000539.1:0-216 GCA_019455155.1 Caldilineaceae bacterium | reverse complement strand
TGGCCGGGCAGATGCGTGTCGATGGTTTTGTGTTGAGCCCACCCACCGACAACGCCACCGAGTTCGTCTCCGCGCTCCACCGGCTGAAGATTCCGTTTGTCCAAGTCACACCGCGCAATCGACAGGGCGAGCTCCCGTGGGTGGCCGCCACCGACGAGCAGGGCGCGTATGACGCGACCCTCCACCTCCTGCACCTCGGACACACGCGCATTGGCT
>JACFMY010000008.1 GCA_019455155.1 Caldilineaceae bacterium | reverse complement strand
GTAAACCATGTGGTGAAGCGCCTTCTGGTCTGTGCCACCGATATACATGCCGGGGCGCCGGCGCACAGCTTCTAGACCTTCCAGGACCTGAATCTGGTCGGCTGTGTACACAAAACTTGGCTTGTTCTTGTTGTTATCCGTCACTGCTTCCTCCACAACACAGGTTCGCGTATCAGGCTGGAGCTGCGGATCCGCCGCCACCGCGAATTGCCATCAATGCCGCTATGTCAATGCTGCTATGTCAATGCTGCTACATTATTGCTGCTATCACACCCGCACTTTGCGATCCGCCGCGGCAGCAGGATATTCGTTACCAGACCAGGCGCTGGCATCAGCCGGCCAGCTCGGTCTCGCGGCGCAACTGTCGCGTGCGATAAAAGACCAGCAGCGCCATGGCCAGGCCCGTACCAACATAGGCGTTGAGCACAATGGCAAAGAGCCTTGCCCAGAGCGCAAACACAGCCAGCTGCACCAAAACCAAGGTAATGCCCAGGCTGATCAACGTGCTGACTGCAAAAAAGCCCAATGTGGACCAGAAATTCTCGCGCACCAGGCGCACGCTGCGCATCATGGCAGCGGTGACGGGCAGGTTGTCCATCACGATGCCAGACGTCGTAAAATACATGTAAAAGAACACGATCAAGATCAAGGCGCCCGAGGCTACGGCCATGGCGGAACCGAGGCCGGGGCTGACGAGCATAAAGAGGCCAATACCAAAGCTGATGGGCAGGTAAACGGCCGTTAACGCCAGGGCGACCAGCAGCACAAATGCCAGCACGCGAATCCACTGGCGCAGTACGTTGCCGGCAAAAAGACCGGCGGGTATGTTGGCTTGTCTGCCAATGGGCAGGCTGCGGGCCAACAGGCCAAGATAGATGACACCGATGAGCAGGCCAAGGATGCTGAATACCAGCCACAAGACCACGGCCTCGCTCACCGAGCTAACCTCCAACACCCGTGCAGATGCCGATCCGACGCCCGTCGCCATCAGACTCGGCACGTGCATCAACCCGCTGCTCACCAGGGCCGAAAGCAGATTGAAGCCCTGTCCAAGCTCGCGCAGGCTGTCCGCCATTTGCCGTGACATCTGGACCATATCCGGCGACGAGCCCGCCACCGCGCCCATGCCCTCGTACCAGATCGCCATCTGCGCAGTAAGGGGGGCAACGCTGAACTGCGGCGCAAACCAAAGCAACAGATCGATTGCTATTGGAATGACAAGCAACTCAGCGCGGCGACCCAAAAAACGATATCCGGCCGACAGGCACTCAATGACGCCCAAACCGATCCACCTTCACTGGCGCGATGGTCCAGATCCTGGATCATCACTCGAGTATGCACCCTGTTACGGGCAGGGCCAATAATAGAAAAATTATACCATAACAGCTGTGAAAACCGAATTCTGGCAAGCGATGGATCGAACGTGTGTTCGGTGTGCTATACCCCCGTCCAACTCGCAGTACGCGACAAGATCGGCTAGAATGGCAGCGTTGCGAGTCGGGGAACGATGTGTCTGCCGCCAGGCGTTATCTGCGTATGTCCACGTGCTATCCGTATCTGTGGTAGCAACTGGTGCAGCACCTTCCTGACTACACCTCCTTGTTACCTACATCTCTGTCTGTGTGACGGGACAGCCGGCGCGACGATCCAAATTGCACTGATTGTATTGAGAAGGTCTTGTCATGAGCTCCTTTATTATCGAAGGCGGCCATCCACTGAATGGCAGCATCCGCCCTATAGGCAACAAGAACGCGGCGCTCCCCATGTTGGCGGCGTGCCTCCTCACAGATGAGCCAGTGACGCTGCACAATCTGCCCATGATTGGGGATGTGCGTACCATGATGGAGATTCTGGCGGGGATGGGCGTCACCATCGAGCAGAATGGGTCCAGCTTCACACTCTGTGCCAGCCGTGTGACTGGCGCCGCGCCAGACCCCCATCTCTTTGGCCAGATTCGCGGCTCGCTCACCCTCATGGGGCCGCTGCTCGCCCGCTACGGCCGCTTTCAGGTCGATACCGCTGCTGGCGGCGATGATATTGGCCGGCGGCGTATCGACACCCACCTGCAAGTATTGGGCGCCCTGGGTGCCCAGCTGGTCCATAACGGCACGTTTGAGCTGCGCGCCGCTGGTCGCCTGTGCGGTTGCGATGTCCTGCTCGACGAGGCGTCGGTCACGGCCACCGAAAATGGGATCATGGCGGCCGCCCTGGCCCGCGGCACCACCGTTCTGCGCAATGCCGCCAGCGAGCCTCACGTTCAAGATCTCTGCCACCTGCTCACGCGCATGGGCTGCCAGATTGAGGGCATCGGCAGCAATGTTCTCGTCATTCATGGGCAGGAACGCCTGGGTGGCGCCGAGATCCATATCAGCCCGGACTTCATCGAAGTGGGGAGCTTTATCGGCCTGGGCGCGATCACGCGGGGCGAGCTGCGCATTGCCGGCGTGGTGCCCGAGCACTTGCGTATGATGCAGATGGTCTTTGCCGACCGCCTGGGCGTGCGCATGCAGCTAGAGGAGAACCCGGCGGCCCCGCTCGACGAGCGCTATACCCTGGTCATTGGGGAGGAACAGGAGCTCTGCATTCGGGCGGATTTTGGCGGAGTCGTGCCCAAGATCGACGACGCGCCCTGGCCTGCCTTTCCGCCGGACCTCATGAGCATTGCCCTGGTAACAGCCACCCAGGCGCAAGGCACCGTCATCGTCCATGAGAAGATGTATGAAAGCCGCCTGTTCTTTGTGGACAAACTCATTGCTATGGGCGCGCAAATCATCCTGTGCGACCCCCATCGCGCGGTCGTGGTCGGCCCTAGCCGGCTTACTGGCCAGCATGTGACGAGCCCGGACATCCGCGCGGGCATGGCCCTGGTGCTGGCCGCGTTGATCGCAGAGGGTGTCACCACTATTGGGAATGTCCAGCAGATCGACCGCGGATATCAGAACATCGATGAGAAGCTGCGGGCGCTGGGCGCACACATTGAACGCGTCGAATGACAGGTCGCCAGTCTTTGGGGCCACGGTCCACGCTGTGCACGCCTCCAGCCGTAAGTCGATTCTCTGGCAATAGGGGTAACCGCCCACTCTTTGACAATCCTTCCTGGCGCCTTTTATAATCCAGCCATCCAATTCCAACTTCAGGGATCTGTGCACAGTACGGACAGGATGCGATGCCAGCTTGTCCAGCGTGCACGCTAAGCGGCACGCGAACACTTGGCGTGCCAACCCGGTAAAGTGAACTCAATACGCAAGCAGTAAGGACATCAGCGATGGCCAATGTGGATGTAGCTGCCGTTCAGCAGCGAGTGGCGCAAGACAGTCAGGTGATTACCCGGTTTTTGCGCGATCTTTGTGCGATCCCTTCGATGGATTCGAGAATCGGGCCGGTGGGCGAGCGGGTGCAGGCGGAAATGCGCAAGCTAGGCTTTAATAAGGTCTGGTTTGACAGCATGGGCAACACCGTGGGCCAGATCGGCGACGGCCCGCGTTCGATCCTGTTTGACAGCCATCTCGATACAGTGGGGATCGGCAACCCTGATGAATGGGATTGGGATCCGTTCAGCGGCAAGGTGGAAAAAGGTCGTTTCTACGCGCGCGGGGCGTGCGATGAAAAGGGAAGCACACCGCCGATGATCTACGGCATGGCGCTGGCCCGGGACCTGGGTCTGCTAGAGGGATGGACCGCGTATTACTTTGGCAACATGGAGGAGTGGTGTGACGGCATTGCCCCCCATGCCCTGGTGGAGCACGAGGGCATCCGTCCCGACTTTGTTGTCATTGGCGAGCCAACCAAGATGCAGGTCTACCGCGGCCATAAGGGTCGGGTTGAGATCGAGGTCACCGTGCGCGGTCGCAGCGCCCATGCAGCCAGCAACCATCTTGGGGACAACGCCATCTACAAGGCCCTGCCGCTGATCGACGAGATCAGCCGGCTGGAACCACAGCTGGGTGACGATCCGTTCCTGGGCCACGGCAAGATCACGGTAACGGACATGTCAGTGCGGACACCCAGCATAAACGCTGTTCCGGATCTCTGTAAGGTGTACGTTGACCGGCGGCTAACCTTTGGCGAATCGGCCGAAGGCGCCATCGAGCAGGTGCGAAGCTTGATTCCCAAGCCGCTCAGCGGCACCGGTGAGATGACTGTGGAGATGATGAAATACGCGGAGCCAAGCTATACTGGCTTCGTTTTCCCCGTAGACAAGTACTTCCCCGCCTGGGCGCTCGATGAAGGTCATCCCCTGGTCCAGGCTGGTCTGCAGGCGGCCAGACTGATCGGCCTGCCCGACCATGCGCCCAGTAAATGGAACTTTAGCACCAACGGCATCTATTGGATGGGTAAGGCCGGCATACCGGCGATTGGTTTTGGCCCCGGCGAGGAAGAGACAGCCCATACGACACAGGACAGCGTGCTGCTGGCTGACGTCGTCAAAGCGGCCGAGTTCTATGCCATCCTGCCAGCTCTGTTGTAGGTCGATACAGCCGACAGCCTGTGAGTCTGACCTGCGCGCGCCCTGCCTTGACGGCGGGTGGGGGCGTTGTGAACGCGCGACCGGGCCAGCACCGCAGCCTTTCCTCACACACAAGGTGGTGAGATAATCTATGGACGCTGCCTCAAATGCCGCGGTCGCCGTTGTGGCGATTGGCGGCAATTCACTTATTATGGATGCCAAGCATCCTGATGTGCCCCACCAGTGGGATGCCGTGCGTGAAACCGCGAGTTATGTGGCCGATATGGTGGAGGCCGGCTGGACGGTCGTGATCACCCACGGCAATGGACCCCAGGTCGGCTTCATTCTCAGGCGCAACGAGCTGGCTGCCTCCCAGGTTCACCCGACGCCCCTCGACCTGATCGTGGCCGATACACAGGGCAGTATCGGCTTCATGTTGCAGCAGACCCTCAACAACGAATTCTTCCAACGCAAGATCGCGCGCCAATGCATTACGCTTGTCACGCAGACGCGGGTGGAGGCGGACGATCCTGCGTTCGACAACCCAACGAAACCTATCGGCGGCTTCATGGACGAGCCGGCCGCACGTGAGTTTGAGCGCGAGGGATGGCAGGTCATCGAAGATGCTGGCCGGGGGTGGCGACGCGTGGTCGCTTCGCCGGAGCCGGTGGAGATTGTCGAAGTGGAAGCGATTGCCCAGGCGGTCAAGCTTGGTTGGATCGTGGTTGCCGTGGGCGGCGGTGGCATCCCCGTCGTACGCAATCGCAAAGGCGAGCTACGCTCGGTTTACGCCGTCATCGACAAGGATCGAGCCTCTAGCCTGCTGGCCAGCCAGATCGGCGCCGACCTCTTCTTGATCAGCACCGGCGTGGAAAAGGTTGCCATCAACTTTGGCAAACCGAATCAGATAGACCTGGATGTCATGACTGTCAGCGAGGCGCGGCGATACATGGCTGAAGGTCACTTTGCACCCGGCAGCATGAAACCCAAGATCGAGGCGTGCATCCGGTTCATGGAACAAAGCGACCATACCGCCACCTACGCCCTAATTACCAACCCAGAAAACCTGGGGCGCGCGCTGCGGGGCGAAACGGGCACACGCATTGTGCACGACCCGGCGTACGGGTAGACGACGGCTGGCCGGCTGTGGCGCCTGAGCCGCAGGCGCCATTGCGCGGTTGGCCTGGAGCAACGGGGCAGGCACGACCGGAACACACGCTGTTAACATACTGTATCCACATTGTTAACAAGGCGGTGGTAGCCTCATTGCCAGGTTAAACGCGCAGACCATACGGAATCCGCGCGCGATATCGTTTGTGCCGTCTTCATGATTGACGGGGCATGAGGTATCGTCCTATTATTAGTCTGTCTATTGTTGGTATTCTCAATATTGACAAACCCTAGTAGAGGCCTCGAAGATGCCTCCGTGTCAGAAACCTTGATCACCTGAGATCTTCCTCATGAGTGATGCGGTTGTTCCTGGTAAAACGACAAGTGCAGAGCGAGCGATTGCTGCGGACACGATGCCGCAAGCGCACCGCGGAATATTGACCGGACGCCAACGGCGACGGCTGCGTGAAGCGTTGTTGGCCTATCTATTTCTATTGCCCGCATTTGCCATTGTGGGGCTTTTTGGACTCTTCCCCCTGGTCTTTGCCGCCTATGAAAGCACATTGCGGGGGCTGAACAAGGTCGTAGGCACCTATGATGGGCTGGGCAACTATCTGAAGGCCATCGACAGCCTGACCTATCTGTTGGGTTTCTGGGGCGCCGTGGGGCTGGTCTATCTGGCCGCGCGGGCCATCTGGCAGGGAAGAACGCAGGCAGCAAAGAAAGATGAGCCCTTTGGGGTTTGGTCGCTTTCTGGTGTGCCCCTTGGCGCGGCGTTGCTTTTCGCTCTGGCCTTGATCATCCGCTTGCTGCCGCTGCTACTATCGATTCCGGATCAAATGCGCGGCGCACAAAACACCCCGGAGAATTTCCGGCGGCTGTTGGGTGAAGCCCTGTCGAGCAGCGGGGTAGTAGAGATGTGGTGGGCTGCGCTGGCCGCGCTCGCTATCGGTCTCCTTCCCTTGTTCCTGGTGCCGCGTCTCCTCAAGCGCTCTGACCGGCGCCTTGGCTATTACGCCAGCAGTTTCGTGGCTGGGACCATGCTGCTCGGTCTGGCTGCTGCCTTGTTCTGGCTGACGTGGAGCGAGCTACAGAACCAGCTTGCTGAAGCGGCGAATGGGGCTGGACTCGACCTTTGGACGCAGATCATCATGATCAGCGCTGGCTTTATGCTGTTCTTCCTCTCCTGGGTGCTCTGGCGCAGCGCCAGCCACCGCGCCACCAACCGCAGCACCTTACTGCGCCTGGCTGCCGCCGCGATGCTGATGGTCGCGGCGTGGATGTTGGTGGCGGAAGTGCCGCGGGCCATCGCGGCAGGAGACAAAGTCTGGTGGGATGGACTCCTGGCCACGCTCTACTATTCCCTGGGCACCATTCCAGTCCAACTGCTTTTGGGGCTGCTCCTGGCAGTCCTCCTTTTCCAGGACATCAAAGGGCGCTCGTTTTTCCGCGTTATTTACTTTTTGCCCTATATCGCCCCGTTTGTAGGTACGGCGGCCGTCTTCAAGATTATCTTCTCTAGCCGGCCCACGGCACCTCTGAACAGTATGCTTGGCTTCTTAGGTTTGCCGGCTCTCCAATGGATCAATGAACCCGCAGGGATCCTGAACGTGTTGACGCCAGGTCTGCAGCTGCCCTCTTGGAGTGCGGGCCCCAGTCTGGCGCTGATCGTAATCGTGATCTTTGGTGCGTGGACATTCTTCGGCTTCAACACCGTGGTCTTTCTTGCGGGCCTGGGCAACATTCCCAAAGAGATGTACGAAGCCGCGGCCATCGATGGGGCAGGACGCTGGGCGCAGTTTCGCAACATTACCTTGCCCCTGCTGTCGCCCACCATCTATTTCCTGACGCTCTACTCTGTCATCGGTACTTTCAAAGCGTTCAACCACATCTACGTGCTGCGGACTGGGGCTGCCTTGGGCACCACGGACACGGCAAGCGTTGTGATCTTTCAGGCCTTCAAGCGGGATACACGTTACGGTTATGCGTCTGCGCTGGCGATCCTGCTGCTGCTCATCATCATTATTCTGACCGTGGTCAACAATCGTATTGCCAGCAGGCGGGTGCACTATGGCTGAATCGATTGTAGAGCGTGGCGTCCCGAAGACGCCCACTACCCCACGCTGGAGACGGCGCCGGCCCATGCGCCATCAGGTGACATATCTTGTGTTGATCGCGGGTGCGGTCATTGCAATTGTGCCATTTCTCTACTCGGTCAGTGTGTCGCTGATGAATCTGACTGAGGCCAATGGGGGCGCCTGGCTGCCCAGCACGCCGCAGTGGGGAAACTACCTTACGGCCTGGACGCAGGCCAATTTTTCGCAGTTTTTCTGGAATAGCGTGCGTATTGCAGCCATTACGATTGTGGGTGAGGTTATCTTCTGTACGCTGGCAGCCTATGCGTTTGCGCGCATGGAGTTTTGGGGCAAGAACCTGCTGTTCAGTATGCTGCTGGCCACAATGATGCTGCCCGAGGCCATCACCTGGGTGCCCAACTTCATTACTGTCTCCTGGCTGGGGCGTGTGGGTCCCGTGCCATGGATCAACAACTGGCCTGCGTTGACCGTTCCGTTCATGGCCAGCGCATTCAGCATCTTTCTGTTGCGCCAATTCTTCATGCAGGTACCGAACGATCTCTGGGATGCAGCGCAAATTGACGGCGCTGGCCACGTTCTCTATCTGCTGCGCATCATGATTCCCCTGTCCAGGGCCGCGATCATGACGCTGGTGCTGTTTGGTTTCATCGGTTCGTGGAACGCGCTGGCCTGGCCGATCCTGGTGACCTCGACACCAGACTGGCGGCCGATCTCTTACGGGCTCTTTGCCTTTATCGACGAAGCGGGCGCCCAGTTCAACTTGCAGATGGCTGGCTCCGTAATCACGATGGCCCCCGTGATCGTGCTCTATTTCTTCACACAGCGTACCTTTATCGAGGGCATCTCGACCTCTGGTCTAAAAGGGTGAGCACCTGGGCGAGCCGGCGCGTGTGGATCTGCCGAAGCGGGACCGGCCGGTTCGCCCAGTCAAATAAAAACCGCTCGAAGTTCAACACAATCAAGGAAAAGGAGCAGATATGCGCAGGTATAGTTGGTTGGCTGCGATCTTGATGGTCGGTGTGCTGTTGCTGTCAGCTTGCGCGGCCGCCACGCCGGCGGCGCCAGCGGCTGAACAGCCCGCCGCGACGGAAGCAGCCACGGAAGAAGGCGCTGCAGCGGAAGCGCCAGCGACCGGTGAGTGCGTTCCGGCCACGGAGGGCGCCTATGCTGGCGTCGATCCCAGTGGCCAGGTTGTGGTCTGGTGGCATAATCACAGCGGCTCCCGCGAGGAGCGCCTGCTGCCCCTGGTGGACGAGTTCAACCAGAGCAACCCCTGTGGCATCACGATTGACGCTCAGAATCAGGGCGGCTACGACGAAATCCGCGACAAGGTGAACGCCGGTATCGCATCCGGCGAGCAGCCGGCGGCCCTGGTGGTGGGCTATCAGAATGACCAGTCCTTCTACCAGCTCAATGACACGTTGGTCGATCTGAACACCCTGATCGACGATCCGACCTGGGGGCTGACGGCCGAGGAGAAGGCTGACTTCTACCCGGCGTTCCTGGAGCAAAGCGTGAACCCGCTCTATGACAACCAGCGGCTGGGCTTCCCGCCGAACCGCTCCATGGAAGTGCTCTTCTACAACCAGACCTGGCTGGAAGAGCTGGGCTTTGACGGCCCGCCCGCCACTCCGGACGAGTTCAAGGAAATGGCCTGTGCGGCCGCCGCGGCCAACGGTGACGGTACCGGCGGCTACATCCTGCGTGACGACGCCTCGGCGATTGCCGCGTGGACGTTTGCCTTTGGCGGCGATGTTCTGACCGAAGACGGCACCACCTATGTCTTCAACGGTCCGGCAACTGTCGAAGCGCTGTCCTTCCTCAAGGGGTTGTACGACGAGGGTTGCGCGTACTTCTTCACGGAAGGTTTCCCGAACCCGCAGTTTGCCGCGCGCAAGGGTATCTTCGCCCAGGGCTCGACCTCCGGCATCCCCTTCTATGCCGGCGACATCGCGAAGGTGGCTGAGGAGCAGGGCAGAGAGCCCGACGTCTGGGGTGTCACCGCGATCCCTCACACGACGGCCGACCCGGTGCAGAACATCTATGGTGGCGACATCATGATCACCAAGACGACACCGGAGCAGGAGCTGGCCGCGTGGCTCTTTATCAAGTGGTTCACCACGCCGGAGATCCAGGCGCGCTGGGATGAGATCAGCGGTTACTTCCCGACCCGCCAGGCAACCAGCGAGTTCTTCTCCGACGCCCTGAAGGAGAATGGCCCCTATAACCAGGGTGTGGCACTGCTGCCCTACAGTGCGTACGAGCCGCAGTTGATTTCCTACACGGCGGTGCGGGACGCGGTGCAGAAGGCCTTCAACGAGATTATGCAGGGTGCAGACATTCAGGAGACCCTGGACAATCTGACGACCTTCGCCAACGAGCAGCAGCAGACCATGATGGAAGAGCTCCAGTAAGATCGGCCTAGCGCCGCGCTAGGCATAGAAAGGGGCGAGCCCGCCACAGGCAGGTTCGCCCCTTTTTATTTGGCTGCCGCCAGGTGCCCGCCGGTTGGCACTAGTGGTCTGTCAAACGTGATTCTTTAGCCATCCGGTAGTAACGAATTGATTCGTTCTTCACCTGTCCACAGCGACTAAAGTCGCCACTACCGAACTCAAGTTTGATGATTGACAGACCACTAGCTAGTTACCGCGCACACAGTCTGCACGCACCAGCCACTCCAGGTGGCTGTGCCGATTGTGTGTCATCCAAACTTCATCACCTTGAACGACTCGAAATAGCGCACGGAGCCATCCTCCTGCTCTTCGCCCCACGTTTCCCGCCACCGCTTCTTGGCGCCTTCTGGGTCACTGAACTGGGAATGATGGCTGAGAATCGCCTCGATCTTGGTTTCGATGTCCGCGGTGATGTCCACGCGCAGCGTGGGCTGTTCGTGGCCATGGACATAGAGGTATTTGATCTTGTGGGGATGGTACCCTTCATCCGCCATATCAGGGTAGAACATGGGATTGTCCGCGGCCGGAAAGATCGCCTCGATGGCGACGAGTCCAGCGTTCCGATGGTCCGGGTGGTTGATATAACCGTCGCCCACAAAGTACCGGTCAGGGTTGGTAGAGATGACCAGCTCGGGGCGGATACGACGGATCTCACGGGTCACCCGTTTGCGGATTGCGCGCGTGGACTGTAGGAAGCCGTCCTCCTCGCCCATGAAGAGCACCTCTTTGACGCCACACAGCTCAGCCGCCTTGCGTTGCTCAATCTTGCGCATGGCAATGAGCTGGTTCCGTGTAATCTCGGGATTGTGGTTCCCCTTGTCGCCGTTGGTGAGCACCATGTAGGTTACCTCGAGTCCCTGGCGCGCCATCTGCACGGCCGTGCCGGCGCAGATGAAATCGGCATCGTCCGGGTGGGCGACGATGACCAGGACACGTTTGACGTCGGACCAGTCGGGTGGAGTGACGGTCGGTAGATCGCTCATAACTGCTCAGCTCCTCGATGACGTATACATGACCGGACCGCGGAGCGATCTCCGCAGCCTGGCATCGAATATTGCATTTGCGCACCAACGTTGATGCCTACCTGGTGTTTGCCGTAGCGCGGCGACTGCGCGCTCGGGGTCTGTCACGCCACCAGGGGTGGCCGGCTGTTGTTCGAACGGGCTCGCGCGTCCCGTACGGTAAGGGACGGCGTCTGCCCGCTGCGTTGCGCGTTCCAGATAGCTGGGTAGTGTACTCCAGCCCCGCGCCTGTGGCTAATTCAGGCCAAAAAAAACCTCCGCATGCGCAGAGGTTAATCGTTTCTTCAGTTTTTTCGAGGTAGTATGGCCACCCCAGAGCGTCACGATCATTCGACGGCCGAATAGCCTGGGCCTTCAGAGAAATAGAGCGCGTTTAGTTCAGCAGCGTATTGGTATTCGTCCGGCAAATCCTCTTCGGGCAGAATGGCCTCAACTGGGCACTCGGGCACACATGCGCCGCAATCGATGCAAGTATCCGGGTCGATGTAGTACCAGGGCCACTCATCCTCGGGCTGGCCAGGAACAATACACTCGACGGGGCACACTTCCACACACGCGCCGTCGCGAATGCACAGATCAAAGATCACATGCGTCATGGGGTAGACCTCCTAAGTCGATGGTGTTTATTTTTTGGATCATTCGATCAATTGGATCTACTGGAAGGGATTTGCGGCTGCTGTGAGCGTGCTTGTTACACGGCTGCCAACGTTTGTTCCAATGCGCACAATCCCATATGGCTGTCGATTGTAATGGCTGTATTTCCAATTGTCAACTAGATATGCAAAGATTTCGTACCTTTCTAATGCAAGCGCAGTTGCCGTCTACCGTCACAGCGGGGCAGGCAGACGATGAGTGCTGCAATCGAATCAAGGTGCTGGCAGGTAATGGGCAGACAGGATCCATGGGGCCACTGGCCGGCAACCGGTGTGTTCTGGCGGCAGGCCTGTGGAGCCGGCTGGTTGCGCTGGAAGGGCCATCAACTTTCAGCTACCGCTGCGAGCCCTTCGGCATCGAGAATTGTGATGCGTTTGCGGCCAATATCAATGTAACCATCTGATTTCAGATCGTTGAGCACCTGTGTCGCCGTCTCGCGATAGGTCCCGACGCTCTCAGCCAGATCCTGGTGTGTAAGGCCGGTAATCTCCGCGCTGCCCTGTTCCGCGGACAGGCGCAGCAGCAAGCTGGCCAGGCGCGCGGGAATACCTTTGAAGGCCATGTTTTCCAGCCGTTCCTCTGCCTCGCGCAGGCGCCGTCCGGTGATCTCCAGAATGCGCAGCGCCACCTGGGGTTTGCTCAGGATCAGGCGCTCCAGGTCGTTGCGGCTCATGACGCAGATCAGGCAGTCTTCCACTGCCTCGGCAAAGGTGTTGTGCATTTTGGTGCCCAACAGAGCCATCTCACCAAACAGGGTATGGGAGCCAAGGGTTGTGATGACCAGTTTCTTGCCTTCTGGACTGATGCGGTAGAGTTGCACGCGCCCTTCCTTCAGGATGAAGAGTACTTCCCCAGGCTCTTCTGGGCGATAGAAGACGCGCCCTTTGGGAACCGTGCTCATAGTCGTGATACGGTTCAGATCCTCCATCTCCCGAGGCGAAAGATCCTGGAACACGGTAAGTTCCGAGAGATATTTCATCTTCTCGGCAGGTTGCGTCGCAACACTGTTCTTGTCGTCCACGTCTGCAATCACTCCAATTTGCTTAAGGTGTCGATTACCTGTTGGGGCGACGGATTCCCCAGCGACCATACCTGTCCATTCAACAGATAGGTTGGCGTGGCAAAGACGCTTTCTGGCACGGTTTCGCCTGGGTCGGACAGATCAATGACCCGCAGCTCCACGTCGGGGAACCGCTCGCGAATGAGATCCGCGATCTCGTGTGCATAGGCACAGATCGTGCAATGATCGCTTACATAAATAGCCACGCGATGTTGTGGCAGCGACGTCGATCTATCCAGGGCCCGGACCAACTGACCGTCTGGCACGGGACGCTTATGGCTCATAGCAACCTTCCTCCCTCTTGGGGATCGCCATCGATGGTTTTCCCATATGGAAACAAGGCCAGCGTAGCGAAGTGTGTTCACCTCATCTGTGAGCCCACTTACGCCCCATTTCGGCGTCCACTCCATTATGGTGCTGGATGGGGCAAAAAGCAAGTATATGCGGCTTTGCCATGCATGTTTGGTTGCCACCCCATTTGTTGCTAGAATGATCACTATGATTCTCTCCTGTTCCTGCGATTGAGCTCATGCCACCATCCAACGTGCCGTATCCGCAACCTAATCGCAACCGGGCTGCCGCCGTCATCACCTCCAGCGTGCTGGTGGCCGTGTTCCTGCTGATCGGTCTCAGCTGCATGTGGTTTGGGCTGCAGAGAGGGTTTGGTCTGCCGCCGACGCCGACTGTCACGCCTACGCAGGCCCCGGCCAAAAGCCCAACCGCTGACGTGCGGGCGACGCATGTAGCGGAAGATATGCTGACGCAGGTCGCCTTTGCGGCGACGTCGCTGGCGCAGATCGCGCCCGGTCTTGCAGCACAGCCAGGCACGCCAGCCGGCGGGACAGGGGGGGAGAGCCCGGCCCAAACGCAGACGCCCGTCATCCAGCTGCCCGTGGTGATCCTGCCCGGCGAGACGGCAGTCCCAGTGACGGAGCAGCCAGATACGTCTGAAACGCCGGCAATAGTTGCCGGCGGGCCAACGACCGTCTATATTCCGAATGTGTCGTACGCGCCGCCGCCCACGGATACGCCGGTGCCGACGGCGACATTCCCCCAGCCCTTTGTGCCGCCAACGCCCATTACGCCAGTCTTCGTGCCGCCGACGGCGACGCCGACGCCGTTTGTTCCCACGCCGGCGCCGCTGCCGCCTACGGCGACGCCGACGCAAATCGCGGTGGCAGAGCTGGCCGCCAATATCCGGGCTGCCGACACCGCAATCTTCGTTGGGCCCAGCGCAGTCTATACGCAGACCGGTGTCATGGCGGCCAACACGACGATCCGGCTCCGGGGCCGTACGCAAACCGGCGACTGGGTCGTGGGCTGCTGCTACAACGGGCAGATCTTCTGGGTGCGCACGGCCTACGTCACCATCGCCAACAACCCGCTGCCGTCGGGCGCGCCGCAGGACGCCGACCCGAACGACCCCAAATGGCTGGCCGTCTACCCCCCGGATCCCGCGCTGGAGCCGCGGCCGGTACCGACAGCGATCCCGCCTGGCGATTTCCCCCTGGCGCGCTACAATCCACAGAACACGGGACGCGTGCCCGAACTGCCGCGCCCGCCCATGCAGAACGGGTGGTCCATCCTCACCCAGGCCGCGCAGCCTTTCCTCTCGCCAGTGGCTGTGATGGGCTCAAATGTGCTGGCCTCGAGTCTGGACGGACAATTCTACAGCCTGCTGCGCGAGGTCGGGAACCAGCGCTGGCGCTATAACCTGGGCGCCGCCACGGAGCTAGCGCCTGCCGTGCAGGATAACCTGGTCTTTATTCCCTATGGCCAGACGCAAGCTGCGGCGCTACAGGATCAGGGCAATCAGGCCGGGCTCATCTGGAATGTCGAACTACCAGGCATCGCAACCTCGCCATTTATGATCTGGACCGACACGCTCTTTATTGGCACCGGCGACGGCGCTGACGCCCGGCTGCTGGCCATGAGGCGCGCGAATCCCAACGATCGCCGCGAGTTCAACGAGCCGGGTAGCCGCGTGCAGCTGCCTGCCATTGGCCAGGAGCTGATCTACGTGGGCGCTGACCGCCTGTGGGCTGTGGATATCAACTTCTGGAAGGGCATCGAAGTCGTCTGGATAAGTCCGGATGTCTTTGGCGTCGTGGCGCCGCCGGTCTACATCGCACCTGGCGTGCGCAAGCTTGCGGAGCTCTATGTCGCCGATCAAAGCGGCAAAGTCTTTGCCCTTGATGCCAACACCGGCGCGCGCATTTGGGTGCACGATTTCGGCGGCCGGATCACGGCGCTGGCCGTGAACGACTCAATGCTCTACATTGCCGGCGGCGGCGTTCTGCGCGCGCTATCCCGCCAGACGGGCCAGGCGCTGTGGACGCAGGCGACCAACGGCGAGGTGAAAGGCGGCCCATTGGTCACCAACGACCGCGTGCTGGCGGTAACGCAAGGCGGTGCAGTCTACCTCTTTGAGGCATTGACCGGCGCCATTGTAGATGCGAACAGCGCGCTGCCGACCTCCGTCAACGGCGGGCCGGCAGTCAGCCGGGAGTGGCTCTTTATCCCGGCCAGCGACAACAACGTGTACAGCTTCCGAGGGACAGGACAGTGAGCCCGGCGCCGTCCTCTGCGCCCCACAGCCGCCGGCCTGGCTGGGATACGTTGCTGCTGGCGCTGCTGGTCTTCGCGCACCTGCAGATCGTGGGATTGGCGGAACAGGCCGCGCTGCCCACGCGCGTTCAGGATGTGCTGCGCCATCCGATCCTGGGTAAGTTGCTGCCCGCAGCGGGCTACGCGGCCATGGGCGACGTGGGGCCGCGGCCAGGTGACCCCATCGGCCTGCTCCTGTACGCGGCAACCCTGGGGCTGTTGCTCCTCTATTTCGTGGTGGATCTGTCCCTTGCCGGCCGGTGGTGGCGTCGCCTGAAGGCCTGGACGCTGGCTGCCATGATTGTCACGGCGCTCGTGTTGCCCACCTATAAGCTGATCCTGCTGCGCCAGGGCAGCGGCCCGGCCAGCTATACCCACGATGGCGGTGTCATCCAGACCGAGGCCACGATTCGCTATCTGCTCGAGGGCAAGAATCCCTATCGCGAAGACTACACGGAAACGCCCATGGCCGAATGGGGGTTCAGCGAGTACCGGACGGCCCTCTACCATTATCCCTACCTGCCGTGGACCTTTGTTTTCAGCGCGCCGTTCTACTGGGCCGGCGAGACCTTTGCCTTCTATGACCAGCGTTTTATCTATCTCGCCCTTTTGTTGCTTGCGCTGGCCCTGGCCCCACGGCTGGTCGAAGGGACGCGCAGCCGGCTGGCGCTGGTGGCCGTGCTGGCGCTCAATCCCATCATGGGCCTGGACGTGATCTTTGGCCAGAATGACGGCTATGTCTTGAGCTGGATCGTCTTTAGCCTGGTAGCGTGGCGCCAGTGGTCGCGGGCGCGGCAGCAAGGCCGGGAGCCATCTCGCTGGCTGCTGCCCCTGTCAGCCCTCTTGTTCGGCCTGGCCTGCGCCAGCAAGCCGACCGCGTGGTTTCTGGCGCCGTTTTACGGCCTGCTTCTCGTCCAGGACGATGCGGGGCTGGATCATGGTGGCTGGCTAGCCCTGTGGCACGCGCTGCCGGCGATCCTGCGCCGGGCCGGGCCCGCGTTGCTTGCCTTTGCTGTGCTGCTCTTACCCTATGTACTCTGGGATCCGGCCGCGCTGTACGACGACGTCTGGCGGTGGAGCAGCGGGCAGGGGCCGACCGGGTACCAGATTTGGGGATGGGGCGCGAGCAATTTTGTGCTGGCGTTGGGCCTGGTGTCCGATCGCTTTAGCCAGTGGCCGTTCTGGCTGTTGGAAGTGATCCTGGCGGTGCCGCTCCTGATCTGGTTTATGCGGCGGCAGCTGCGCGACAACACGCTAGCCAACGCGTGCTGGCACTACGGAGTCTTGCTTTTCGTATTCTTCTACGGCAGCCGCTTTCTCAACGAGAACTATCTTGGCTACATCCTCAGTTTTCTGGCGATTGGCTTGTTTGCAAGGGGTGTGCTCAGCGACGAGGGGGCGGTTCCGGCCATGGCGCGCAGGGATGGCAGCGACGGGGATGGCCGCACCGCAGGGTAAAAAGATTGCGGGCGGGAGTTGGTGCCCCGCCCGCCTGCTGCATGACCACTTGATCTGTGATGTAGCTGTTACGATTCCTCAGCGACGTTTGCCGCTTCCAACGCCGTAATCTCTGCCTCGCGAGCCAGGAATTGGTACGCCTGCTCGAAGGTTTCCACATGGCGGTCCACGGATTCGGGACTATCTTTGGCGGCGACTTGGACGAGGCTGCTCAGTGCGGCGACGAGGGCGACGATGCTAGGCAGCGGCCCGGCGACGTCAGTGGGGGCGTAAACAACGAGATCTGAGATACGGTTGGCGGGACTGGCCAGTGAACCAATCACGCCCAGCGTGACGGCACCGCGGGCACGGGCGAACTCCATGGCCCGGGCAACGTCACGGCCATACTCGGTGGCGCTCACGCCGATGACCAGGACTGAGCTGTCCACGTTCATAAGCGTGGCTGCCTTCTTCACTGCATCGTTGGGAAGGTACTCTGCTGGAATGCCGCGGTGGCGGAATTGTTGGGCGACCATCTCTGCCACCGTTTCAGCATAGCCTTCGCCCACGATCACAATGTGCCGGGCTCTCTCAAAGAGGCGAGCTACCTGTTCGAGATGTTCCGGTGGATTGTGCACCAGCATCTGCTGGAGATTCTGCCGTTCTTGCTCGATGCGGTCTTTAAAGACGCCAGCCGGATCGTCTGCTGCTAGCGGCTTTGGCTCGTAGGCCGCATAGATCTCAGTCTTGACCTGCTCCCGGATGTCGTGGAGCAGTTCTGGATAGCCGTTGTAACCGAGTCGTTGCGAAAAGCGTACTACGGTGGTCGTATCCACACCCACGGCAAACGCAAGCTGCGCCGCGGTCATGAAAGACACATCGTAGTAGTTGCTCATGATATAATCCGCGACTTTTCGGTAACTACGGCTCAAGTGGTCGTAGTATTCACGGATTTTTTCCCTATACATCTGGCCCCCCTAAAATGTACGAGTGATGAGCAATCCGAGATCTATGTGAACATATAGCAGCTTCCTTGTTGATTACATGGAGAAATCCATCTGAATTGGTGAAACTTTCGTCTGTCAAGTATAGATGGGACAAATGGATTTGTCAATCACCCCATGAAAATCTCTGTGTAATTGAAACATAGATTGACGACAAACGTTGCATGAAAATCTGGCAGGCGCGCGACAAATATATTATGTTGTCTACCGTCGTCGATGCGTGATACCATACAATCCATGGGCCAATACCTGACCCCTGACTACCGAACAGAAGCCGGCGCCAGGTGCCAGCTATGGTGGTTCTTAACTTCAATCATCGCTGTAGGCATAGCAATCAGCGGCTGTGGCGGGCCATATCTGGACACTGCCGCCGCGGATCATACGGTGAGCGCTCCAGCCGCTGACAGCGCGATTTCGCCGCTAGTTACCATAAGTGCGCCCCTCGAGCACGCGACGCTGCAAGATACGTTGCAGGGTGTAACGGCAACTACGCTAGCCACACCAACCCCTGCCACGCCAACGTTCACGCCTGCTGCTGAGGCGACGCCAACTGCAAGCGCCACGCCTACGCCGGCCATCTTGCTGTCCAGCCTGTTGCCCACGCCAACACCTGCAGCTGAACCCTCTCCTACCCTGGCGCCGACCCCTGACGGCATCGCGCGCACGGTCCGGCTACCCATCCTGATGTACCATTATCTCAGCGCGCCGCCGCCTGGCGCCGATGTCTACCGCACCGACCTCTCCGTACCGCCGGACCGCTTTGCCGAGCATCTTGACCACCTGCTGGCGGCAGGGTATACCACGGTCAGCCTCTACGACCTGGTGGCCTACCTCACGCGCGGTGTTCCGCTGCCCGAGCATCCGGTTATTCTCACTTTCGATGACGGGTACCGGGATAACTACACCAACGCGTTTCCTCTGCTGGTCGAGCGGGAGATGACCGCCACTTTCTTCGTTGTTTCTGATTTTCTCGATGAAGAGCGGCCCGAATACCTGACGTGGGACATGGCGCGAGAAATGCTTGCCGCGGGTATGTCTATCGAATCACATGGTCGTAACCATTTCAGCCTGGAGAAGAAGGACACGGACTATCTCGTGTGGCAGGCCTTGGGCAGCCTGGAAACCATCGAGTTCGAGCTGGGCACGCGGCCACGCTTTGTCTCCTACCCGGCAGGCGATTACGACCAGAACACGATCGCCGTCTTTCACAGTGCGGGCTACTGGGGAGGCGTCACTACCGTGCAAGGGATGGCCCAGCGTATGGACCACCTGTTTGAGCTGGAACGGATTCGTGTGCGGAACACCACGAGCGCGGATGAACTGCTGCGCCTGATGTCACTGGACTGGTAGACTGCGGCGACTGCTGTGCTGCCCCCATCGCCGCGCCTCTGAGTTCGTGTTTGACGAGGTATAGACTGCCTACGCCCTTGCCTCCGGCAGGCGGTACAGACTGCCGGCAGGCTTGATCTGCGTCAATCGCTGGTAATCACGGGCAGTAGGGCGCGGAACGAGCTTTGATACTGGAGATGGCTGTCCAGGTAGTCGCCTGCCCAGCCGCCGGCAATGTGGAGCCGGCCATTGACGCCGGTCGCGGCCATGCTGCGCCACTCACCCTGGATCGGGGATGTGAAGTTGCTCCAGCTATTGGCGGTGAGATCGAAACGTTCATGGTTGGTCAGCGGTTGCATCCAGCCGCCTCCCAGCGCGTAGAGCGCCAGGCCGTCGTAGACCAGCGCCAGGCCGCCACGCGGCGTGCCAAGCGCGGGCAGCTCACGTCGCTGGCCTGAGATTGGATTCAGCGCCTCGGCCAGGTCATATTCCCGCTGCCCATCGTAGCCGCCGACGACATAGAGCTCACCGCCCGCTGCGGCTACACCCATGTAGGCGCGTGCTTTCGACAGATGGCCAATCAATTCCCAGACGGCCGTCGCCCCCTTGAGCGCCGGTTCGAAGCGCCAGACTTCATCATGCATATTGCGGCCATCCCAGCCTCCCACAACGTAGAGATACCGGTCATCAGCCGCCATGCCCGCGCCGGCCACCGGGTAGGGCAAGGGTAGCAGCTCACTCCACTCGTCCTGCGCCACGTCATATTGGAGCAGCTTGTCAACGGGTACCGGATTCGCCCCCGGCGCGTCCGGATTGGTGCTCCCGCCGGCCACGTAGATACGCCCATTGAGTGTGGCCGCGGCCAGGTTCGCCAGGGGCAACGGCAGCGGCGTGCCAGTGGACCAATCGTTGATGCTCAGATCGTAGATCTGCATATCGGCCACTGCTTCGCCGGCTGGGGTCTCGCCGCCCATGACGAAGAGTCGATCGTCCAGTGCAGTCATGGCAAGCCGGGCCAGGGGGCGCTTCAAGGGTGTCCGTAGCTCCCAGCGGGGCTCCAGCCGCGCGGCCGGCGCCGCGGTCCGCGCCAGATGACTGTCGGTGAGCAGGGCCGCCGTCGTGCGTCCTTGCAAGGTGGAAAGATAGGGCGTGCCCAAGAGCAGGAGACAGAAGAGGAGGCTGGCCGCCATGTAGACACGCTGCCACGGCGTCGAGCGCAGGGGAATCGGCGCCAGCGGGGGCGGCTCGGGAGGTGTTGGCTCCTCGCCTTCATCGGGCTCTACCGTGACACCAGGAACTGCCACCCAGCCCCGTTTGACCAGCACCATGGATGCTTCTGTGCGGCTGTTGACCTGGAGCTTCTCGAAGATGTTGCGCAGATGGACCTTGACGGTATGGGGGCTGATTATGAGCTCACGCGCGATCTCGGCATTGCTGGCGCCCGTCACCAGCAAGCTTGCCACCTCCATTTCACGTTCGCTGAGGGGGTTCTCCAGCGGAAGTTCCCGCGTGTCAAGGGCATCTGGCATTGGCTGCACGACCTTTCGTTGCGCAACTCATTCTACAAAAGGTCTCGTCCAAGCGAAAGCGCCGACCTGCAGCAGATCGGCGCTCTATGTGAAGTTAGGTCTGCCCTGCCATAGGGCAGGGAACCGCGGGTGCTCTCTAGGTTCCGATTACGATACCGCCATCTACACGCAGGACGACGCCGTTGATAAAGGCGGCCTCGTCGCTGGCAAGCCAGAGGTAGGCGTTGGCCACATCTTCGGGCACACCGGCCCGGCGCAGGGGTGTGCGTTCCACCATCATGTTGTAGATCTTCTCGGGCATCTGTGCCGTCATTGGGGTGTCAATGAAGCCGGGCGCCAGCGCGTTGACGCGAATGCCCTTGGGACCCAGCTCGCGGGCCCACACTTTGGTCATGCCAATGACCGCGGACTTGGTCGCCACATAGTTGGTCTGCCCAAAATTGCCGTCGATGCCGACAATACTGGCCGCGTTGAGAATGACGCCGCCATGGCCCTGGACCAGCATTTGGTTGGCCGCGGCTTTACCACAGAGAAAGACCCCTTTTAGATTAATATCCACGACGAGGTCAAAGTCTTCCTCGTCCATTTTCTTAAGCTGTGCGTCGCGAGTAATGCCGGCGTTGTTGACCAATATATCAAGCTTACCGAAATGGTGGACCGTCTGCTGCACCAGATTGGCCACACTGTTAGCGTTCGTGACGTCGGCGGGGACAAAGATCGCGGTGGGCCGGCCATTCGCGTAGGTGCTGTTCAGTTGGCTGGCCAGCTCTTTACCCTGTTCGGCCATGATGTCACAGATCACCACCTGTGCGCCCTCGCGGGCGAAGGTGATCGCCGTGGCGGCGCCGATGCCGCGCGCGGAGCCGGTAATGATAGCGACCTTATCCTGGAGCCGGCCCCGGCCACGCTGCAGGGGGGCTGCGTCTGTCGCCTCGGTTGGATTCGAAATCGTCATGCCTCTGGATCTCCCATCTATCGAGCAAGTGGTTGGCAAGAACGGGAGGGCGCTTTAGGAGTGGCGCGTTCAGAATTACTCTCGTTCGTCAATCTGCAGGCTCAGCGCGTGGGTTCGTGGGCGGCGCTGGGCTTGACGGTGACAGTTATACATACGGGGGTTACATACCGGTTACTGCGCCGGCGGCCTCGCCAGACAGACGCGTTCCCATTCGTCCAGGCTCAAGGTCTCAGCGCGCCGGGTTGGGTCGATGCCAATGCCATCTAGCCAGGTGCGGACAGTGTCCTTGGGCAGGTGGAGGCCAGCCGCAAGACAATTGAGCAACTGCTTGCGTTTCTGGCTGAACCCTGCGCGAACAACGTCAAAGAAGCGCTCCGCCCCCACCGCGACCACCGGCTGCTCGTGCACATCCAGGCGCAAAATCGCGCTGTCTACCTTGGGGCGCGGGGAGAACGCGGCGGCAGGCACCCGCTGCACCAACTGCGGCGTGGCATAATACTGGACGCTGATTGCCAGCAAGGACATGGCGCCGGGCGTAGCGCAGATCCGCTGCGCAACCTCCCACTGTACCATCACCACAGCCCGCACCGGCGGCGGCGCGGCCTCCAGTAGGTGCCGCAGAACCGCGCTGGTTATGTAATAAGGTAGGTTGGCGACGACTTTATAGATGGGCAAAGGCCGGTCGGCGACCCCGGCGCGCGTGGCCGCAGCGGCTGGCGTCGCCTTTGTGGCTGCAAAGACAATGGCGGCCGGATCCAGCTCGAGGATATCGCCGTGTATGATGTGGACATGCGGCTGGCCGGCGAAGGTCTGGTGCAATTCGTCGATAAGGCGATCGTCCAGCTCCACAGCGACTACCGCAGCCGCACGGGCAGCCAGCTCCCTGGTCAGAACGCCACGGCCCGGGCCAATCTCCAGCACGATATCGTCCGGGCCCAACTCAGCCGCGGCGACCATGGGTGCCAGATAGCGCCTGTCGGCCAGGAAGTTCTGCGCCAGCGACTTTTTGGTACGTATCCTGCTCATTCTTCGTCGAGTCGCAGGACCGACATGAAGGCTTCTTGAGGGATCTCCACGGAGCCAACCATTTTCATGCGTCTCTTGCCGGCCTTCTGCTTTTCCAGGAGTTTCCGTTTGCGCGTGATGTCGCCGCCATAGCACTTGGAAAGCACGTCCTTACGCATGGCTTTTACGTTGGCCCGGCTGATGACTTTGTTGCCGACGGCGGCCTGGATCGGCACCTCAAACATCTGGCGAGGGATGATATCTTTCATCTTGCTCACAAGCCGTTGGCCTTTGTAGAAGGCGTCGTCACGGTGGACGATGACGCTGAGCGCGTCCACGGGCTGGTGGTTCACCAGGATATCGAGCTTGACCATGTCCGAGGGGCGATACTGGTCGAGGGCATAGTCCATGCTGGCATAGCCCTTGGTGCGCGCCTTCAACTCGTTGTAGAAATCGACGATGATCTCGGCCAGTGGGATGAGACTCACGATCTCGACGCGCTTCGTGTCCAGCCAGTTCTGCGTCTTGAGCTCGCCCCGGCGCTTGGTGATCAGGTCCATGACCGGACCGATGAACTCAGCGGGCGTGAAGATGCGTAGCTCGCACCACGGCTCTTCGACGTGGGCGATGAGAGTTGGGTCCGGCAGCGCCGCGGGGCTGTCGATGGTTATGAGGATACCATCGGTTTTGAGCACCCGGTATTCCACCGACGGGGCCGTGAAGATAATGTCCATGTCATATTCACGCTCGAGCCGCTCCTGGATGATCTCCATGTGGAACAGGCCGAGAAAGCCCAGCCGGAAGCCGAAGCCCAGCGCCTGGCTCGTCTCCGGTTCGTAACTCAGCGCGGCGTCGTTGAGCTGCAATTTCTCCAGCGCATCGCGCAGATCGTTGTAATCTTCCGGATTTGTGGGATAGAGACCCGCGAAGACCATCGGTTTCATGGCCTGGTAGCCGGGGAGCTTCTCGCGGGCTGGCTGTGCGGCCAGCGTGATCGTGTCGCCCACGTCCAGGTCTTTCACGCTCTTGAGGCCAGTGGCGATATAGCCGACCTGGCCCGCGCCGAGGCTGGCCACGGACAGCATGACGGGCACCAACACCCCGATCTCCAGGGGGTCTATGGTGACGCCGCTACTCATGGCATAGAGCTGGGGCGTGCCCTTGATGATGCCGTCGACCACGCGCACGTAGGCGATCACGCCGCGGTAGGAATCGTAGCGACAGTCGAAGACCAGCGCACGGATCGGCCCGTCAGGGTCGCCTTTGGGGGGCGGCACTTCGTCCACCACCTTCTCTAGGACCTGCTCTACGTTGAGGCCGGCCTTGGCGCTGAGGCGTGGAATGTCCTCGGCTGGCACACCCAGCAGGTCCTCGATCTCCTGCGCTACGTCATCGGGCATGGCGGCCGGCAGGTCGATCTTGTTGATGACCGGCACGATGGTTAGGTTCTGTTCCAGCGCCGCGAAGAGATGGGCCATGGTTTGGGCCTGGATGCCCTGGGAGGCGTCAACGACGAGCACGGCGCCTTCGCAGGCCTGGAGCGCACGGTGGACTTCATAGCTGAAGTCCACGTGGCCCGGCGTGTCGATCAGGTTGATTTCATACTCCTCGCCGTTGCGACGGTAGATCATACGGACGGCGCTGGCTTTGATGGTCACGCCTTTTTCGCGCTCTAGCTCCATGGAATCCAGGAGCTGCTCGCGCATTTCCCGTTCAGTGACCGTGTCGGTCATCTGAATCAGGCGATCGGCCAGGGTGCTTTTGCCATGATCGATATGGGCAATAATAGAAAAATTACGAATGTGATCCAGCTTCATATTGCTGATTATATCCTAAATGCCCCTCGAGCGCCGTAACCCAGCATCGAATAGCAGCAGGCCGCCTCTTGTCTCCTCGTGTGAGACCAACTGCCTGGCACTGTCGCCCTGGCCTGCAATCCTTGCGTTGAGCCGTCCTGGGAAACCTTTACTCGTAGACGTCGGCCTGGTTGCGGAACCAATCGATGGTCATCTGCATGCCCTCGTTCAGCGATACCTTGGGCTCCCATTTGAGTAGCTGCTGGGCCTTGGTGATATCGGGCTGGCGCTGCTTGGGGTCGTCGACTGGCAGGGGCTCAAAGCGGATCCCACCTTTGTTTCCCGTCAGCTCGTTGATGACGTTAGCGAAGTCGAGGATGGTCAACTCAGCGGGATTGCCGATATTGACGGGCTCCACCTCATCGCTCATGAGCAGCCGGTAAATGCCGTCGATGAGATCGCTCACATAGCAGAAGCTGCGTGTCTGCGCGCCTTTGCCGTAAACGGTCAGCGGTTCGCCGAGCAGGGACTGGCGCACGAAATTGGGGACGACACGACCGTCACGCAGGCGCATACGGGGGCCGTAGGTGTTGAAGATGCGCACAATGCGCGTGTCTACACCGTGGCTGCGGTGGTAGGCCATGGTCATGGCTTCGGCAAAGCGCTTGGCCTCGTCGTAGACGCCGCGCGGGCCGATGGGGTTGACATTGCCCCAATAGCTCTCTGTCTGGGGGTGAATCTGCGGATCGCCGTAGACCTCGCTGGTGCTGGCCAGGAGAAAGCGCGCACCCTTGGCCAGGGCCAGCCCCAGGGCGTTGTGTGTGCCAAGGCTGCCGACCTTGAGTGTCTGGATGGGAAGCTCCAGGTAGTCAATTGGACTGGCCGGACTGGCGAAGTGTAGAATGGCATCCAGCGGTCCTTTGAAATAAATGTAATTGGTAACGTCGTGGTGGACGAACTGGAAGCGCCGGTTACCGGCTAGATGGGTGAAATTGTCCGTCGTGCCGGTGATTAGATTGTCCATGGCAATGACTTCATGGCCTTCGGCCAGAAGCCGGTCGCAGAGATGGCTGCCGAGAAAGCCGGCCCCACCTGTGACAAGAACGCGCATGTGCAGTTACGTCCTTTCTCTAGCTATTGATATGGATTGATTGGGACTAGACTATGTATTCCTCTTTGCCGTTTGGCCCGGTGACATTGCCGACGGGTCCGATCATTGCGCTGTTGGCCATCTTTTTGGGCCTTGAAACGGCCAGCCGCTTTGGGCGGCGTTTGGGTCTCCGCGTAGACGATGTCTGGAATGCCGGCCTCCTTGCCGTGCTTGCCGGGCTAATTGTAGCGAGGTTGTGGAATGTAATCCAGTTTTGGTATGTCTACGCAGCAGAACCGGCGCTGATCTTCAGCCTGCGGCCCAGTGGTTTCGTCTTCTGGCCGGGGCTAGCAGCCGCCCTGATCGCCGGCTATGCCTATCTGCTGCGCCAGGCGCTTCACCCCGTGCGTATGCTAGCGGCCCTCTCTGCCGGCCTCCTCACCGCGGCTGGCCTGCTCGCCGTCTCTGACTATCTGACGGGCGCCATCACTGGTCTGCCCAGCGACCTGCCCTGGGCTCGCCCCTACTATGGAGAAATGCAGCATCCTGCCGCGCTCTATCGTGCCGTAGGATTCTGGACCGCGCTGGTCATTGTCTGGCTGACTGCCAGGCCAGAGCGGCCAGGACGCACGATCGGGATCGCGGTGTTATTGGGGGGACTGGTGGTGCTGGTGGCCGACGCCTTTGCGGCCAACGCTGCAGTGGCCGGCATGTTTCGCCGCGACCAGCTGTTGGGGTTTGGGCTGGCCCTGGTCGCCGCTGTGGGCCTGGCCTGGACAGAACAGCGAGCGGCTGCCGCCGCGTCCGCACCGCCTTTGGAGAGCGATACCGCTTCCGTCGCTTCCATGCCCGACACAGCGGAGCACTAGCCAGCGATGGATGGTCAAACGCGTCTGGTGGCCCGGTGACGGGCACTGTGTGTCTAGGCGCCGCAATCCGGAATCAGGTCAACATGGTAGACAACCAGCAGCAAGCCGCTGTTGATCCTGATGGTGGCAGGCGTCCCGGCAATCTCATTGCTGATGCCACGCGTGCTGCCAAAGCTTAGGGTCGCATTCTGCAATGGATAGCGCATCCCCGTATAGGTGATCCCAGTTACTTGAGGGCTGAGGGGGATAGCGCTTACGATGCTGCCGATCTGTCCATGCAGGGTGAGCTGTTCGCCGCCCCGCACGACCTGAGCAACCTGTTCGCCCTCGGCCAGGCGGATGGGTGCAGACCATTCGCGCTGCGCCAGAATCAGCAAATTGGCCAGCGTCTGGTCCAACCGCCCGCCCAACGCGCCGAGCAGCAGAATCTCGTCAGCGCCCTCGCGCAGCGCCCGTTCAATGGCCAGCTCCAGGTCCGTCTGGCTCTTGTCTGGGCGGTGGCGCTCGATCTGCACACCTTCACTCTCCAGCGCGGCCACAGTGTAGTCGGGCAGGCTATCTAGATCGCCGACGACAACATGCGGGCGCTTGCCCAGCGCGAGGATATGCAGGGTACCGCCATCCGCGCCCACGAGCAAGTCATCGGGGCAGAGCCAGCTGCCCAGCCGCTCATAGTTCTCTACCATACCGTTGACAAATACAATCGCTCGCATGGTATGTATCTCATCAGTTTGCGCCGGCCACGACCTATCAGGACGCCAAACAGCGCCGGCACGCCTGCGGCGCGCCCATGTGAGCCGCCGCAATCTCGGTTGTTGCGCGCGTCAAGCCTGCTGCATTGACCAGATTGCTCCCTCTGCGACAGCCAGGGGAACGATGGAATCACGGGCAAAGAGGTTGGGCGCGTCAATCCCCATCTGTAAATAGAGTGCTTGTGGCACGCTGATGTCGGCCAGATAGAGCTCTCCACAGGCGGCCGCGGCGGCCTGTTGGAGAAAGCCACGTTTGGGGAGGGCCAGGGTCAACGTAGCCTGTGCTTGAATGTGCGGTATAAAGATGGCGCCGGTGCCCGCATCCACACCGCTGGGTGTATCAAGGCTGAGGATGGGCGCGGCGCTGCTGTTGGCTAGCTCGATGAGATCGCGGGTGCTGCCCCGCGGATCGCCGCTCAGGCCATAGCCGATCAGGGCATCAACAACCAGATCGGCGGGGGGCAGCTCCCACCCCTCCTCGGCCCAGGCCAGGGGGGCAGCCATGGCTTGCAGGATCGCCAGCTGGTGGCCCGGCACGCCCTGATATGTCTCCGCCGCAGCCGCCAAGACGATCTGCACCCAGGCGCCCCAATTGAGAAGATGGCGGGCCGCAACGAGCCCGCCGCCGCCGTTGTTGCCCCGGCCGGCCAGCACCACAACCGGCCGGTCCACGATGTCGCCATCCAGCAAGCGCCGGGCGAGCGTGGCCAATGCGCGACCCGCATTCTCCATCATCTGGATCAGCTCGATGTGATACACCTCGACCATAAGCCGGTCCACTTCCTGCATCTGCTCGGTGGACACCGTAGGCACGGCGATCCGGTTCATAGCCACTTCTCCCGCTAGACAGCCGGCATGCGCAGCCATGCCCGGTGTAGCGTCCACGTGTTGTTGGCAGGATCCCACCGCACCTCGAAGGTGTTATTGTCCACGGCCTGGATCAGGTAGCAGCGCTGCATGCGGCCGGCCACGCGTTCTTCCCACTGGCGTCCAACCTCGCTGACATATCGCGTCCGGTCACGCCAGATAAACGATGTGGGGCGAATGTCACCCGCGGGCATGACGCGCATCAACATCTCAATTGGTTCGTCGACCAACACTTCTTTTGTCATCATGGTTCACCTCATATCTGCAACGCTCGGCGGCCGCAAGCCTGCCTTCTGTCCTGCGCTGCTGCCAGGAGCGTAGAGGATCATTGTACTTCATTTGCTGCCTTCCAGGTACTCCAGCAGCAGCTCGAGCGCAGCCTGTGCGCTAAGGAGCTTGTTGCCGCTGCGGTCGGCGTGCCAGACGTGGCGTACCCCGCGCTCTGTGCCGTCGGCTGCGCTGAGATGAATATGCACCGTACCCGCCGGCTTGTCTGCCGTACCCCCACCTGGCCCTGCAATGCCGGTAACGCTCACTGCGACTGGGACGTTGTAGAGGCGGCGCGCGCCTTGGGCCATCTGGCGGGCCACTGCGTAGGAGACGGCGCCCTCGTGTATCAGCGTCTCGTGGCTAACCCCCAAGACAGCTTCCTTGGCATCGTAGCTGTAGACGATGGCGCCGCCCGCAAAATAGGCCGAGCTACCCGCCACCTCGGTGATGAGATGGCCAATGAGGCCGCCCGTGCAGCTCTCGGCGGTGGCGCACATCATGTTGCGAGCAAGCAGGGCCTGGCCCACCCGGCGGGCGAGCTCAACGACAGAATCTTGGTCGATCATGGCAGTATCATCCTATCGTGGTCTGTCAAACAAAGTAAGGTCGAAGGTTTGCGTGGCATCAACAGGCAAAATGGCTACGGGCCGGCGCCTGTGTTCTGCTCAACTCGTTGCGTAGGGCTGGCGCCGGCCGCCGGCACGCGTTCGGCGATCAGCATGAGCCGCTCGCGGCCCCGCCGCGTAAAGATGATAGCCGCGGTCCGGCCCACGGCTGCCAGGCGTAGCCGTGGGCGCAGGCTTTCTGGTTCCTGCGGGAAGCCACGCTTGAGCAACTCGACCTGGGCGATGGAAAGGACAGCCAGCCGCTCATTCAGCCGTTTCAGGCCAAAGCGATGCACTTCCTGGATTGCAAAGGCCTGGGCCAGCGGTTCTGGACGCCAGCGTGGTGCGACGATATAGGCGATTTCCGGGTCAAACAGGTGACCCTGGACCCGCGCACAGAGGGGAGCCAGCGCGCCGGCCCGAATCACGGCCGGGTCAGGTTCGAACAGCACCTGGCCCGGCGCAAGCTCCCCAACTGGGGGCGGCGTCCCGTCGTTGACAAGCGTGTGCCAGCTGCCTTCCCGGTAGACGGACGCCCAGCGGGCATAGCGTGCCAGCGGCCCAAACCAGAGGATCGCCTCCTTGCAGGTGCTTTGGTGGCTTATGAACTCCACGCCACAGTGGGGCGGCAGCTCCGCATCGGCCACACCGGGCATCACCTTCACGCCAAGGGCCGGGATCTGGCGTTGCAGGGCCAGGAGCTCAGGAAGCGGTGGCTGCATGCGGTGTAGACTGAAGACACGGCGATCGTCGACGCGGCGGGAAGGGTCAGCAAACGCAGCCGCCGCGGGTGGGAGCAGGCCCTGGCGCAGCTCGGCCGCCCAGTCGGCGATGCGAATCTGGACGCGGCCGGCCAGGCCCGTGGCATCGACGTTGGCCTGGGCAAAGCGGGCGCGCACGGGATCGATCTCGTAGGCGATGACGGGCCGGCGCCTGGCCAGGGCAATGAGATCGCCTCCGATCCCGCAGCCAAGATCCAACAGCGGGCCGGCTGCCGCGTGTACATCCAGGGTAGCGGCGTGGTGTGTGGCCACGGTTGCTGACGTCGCCATCTCCAGCGCCTCTGCCGTGAAGAACATGCTCGCCGCGGCAGGGAATTTGGCGGCTGCGCGGCGGCGCAACCGCGCCTGGGAGAGCAGCGCGCCCGCCTCAGCCGGTGAGAAGCGCGCACGCAGCTGTGAAAGCACGGGCAATGTCTGTGCATCGCTCAGGTCGGCGTCATGGAGCGTGGCAAGAGCGGCGCGGCCGGCCGGCGACAACAGAAATTCGGCGAGAGAGATCTCTTGAGTGGTGGAGCGTGGCACAGTGTGATACAGTCTTCTGGACTATGCGATCAGGTGGCAAACGGCCCCTGTTCGTCCGCGTTTTGTAGGCTTGGCGGCTTGACGCTCTTCTACGATGCCGCTAAACTTTTCATTTGCTGATTGTTACAGAATGTACATGCTTGCGCGCCCAGAGGCCAGCCGGGAAGGCATTGCAAGATCGGTAACGTTTCTGGCAGCCGACCTGGTGTATTATGGCATAAAGTGCGACAAAGTGTGCATTGACCACACAATCCCCGTATGGGCGGATCCAATTGATATCAGGAAGGAGTCTTATGAGCGTACAAAACGAGTCGTTGGATATCAAAGCCAAGGAGCGCAAACCACACGAAGCGCCCGAACTGGAGTACAAAGCTGCCACGCAGGACTCGCTCTCCATGTTCTTTGCCGCGATTGGCGGCGCTGTGCTGGGCATGCTGGCGACGCTGCTCGTGCTGGCGTTGATCAACGGCGGCACGCTCAACTTCACGCATCCGGAACGGCTAGCCGTGATGGAGGCCAATCTGTCCCGTGTCAACGAGAATGTGGGCGCGGTCAGCCAGAATATTGATACTGTGGCCGGCCAGGTCAATGGGATCCGCGATGAGTTGGCCGCGGCACAGACCCAGTTGGACAATACATTGACCCAATTGAACGTTCAGGGCACCACGATCGACGATCTCAACAGTGCGGTCGACACACTGGCGGTGACCGGCCAAAAGTTTGACACCTTTGTGTTGGCCATGGATCAGGCGATTGCCTCCATGAAGAAGCTGGATAGCAGCAGCGCCGTTCCCGCCGCCGCAGAGGCGCCCCGCGCGAGTGCAAACCCGTCCGTGGTTAGCGACAGCGCGGTAAAACCGGGCGAGGTTGCTGTGCTCTTCTTTGTCGATGCCAACGGCAATGGCATGATGGACGACTCGGAAAACAACGTAGTCGGGATGAAGGTAGCTGTCAGCGACGCCAGCGGCAAGAGCGCAGGCGAGTATACCTCCTCCGACGGCGGGGTGCTGGTCAAGGACCTCAAGCCGGGTGCGTACAAATTCACGCTGTCTGGCAACGCTACCAACAAGGTGGCAGGCAACGGTGAGGTATCCGTATCGATTGGTCGCAACGACAGCAAGGGCCAAGTTGTCTACGTGCCGGTTGCGCAATAAGCGTTCGTCGCAACAACCGTGGGTTCCTTGATAAAAGAGTGGGGCGCCGCATTGCCGGCGCCCCATTTCTTTCTATTCCGATCGATCGATCCGTACCCGGCTATGCCGCCGTCTCCGTCCCGACCTCCGCGTCTCGATTGACCGTTTCGTCCTCAGCGCTCGCCTCGTCTTCGTCATCTCGTAGATCTTCGGCCGCGGCATAAAAGATCAGCAGCACCGAGCCATAACGCCGCCGGTCGTATTCTTCTAACCATTCCAGTGTAATGGGGTGATCTTCGCGCGGATGGATCTGCACAATAACCGTGCCAAATTCGGCCAGCAGATCGGGGCGCTGTTCGATTGCCAGCAGCGCCTTTTCCCACAGCCCCTGGTATTGGGGAGGCGCCACATAGATAAGGTCGAAGGGCTCGCCCGTGTAGCGCTTGAGAAAGGCGAAGCTGTCGCTCCGTTCCGTGGCGGCCAGATCCTCAAACCCACAGTGGCGCAGGTTGGCGTGGATGGTCTCCACGGCCCGGCGATTGAGGTCCAGGAAATGGGCGAATTCAGCGCCGCGGCTCAGGCTTTCAATGCCGACGCTGCCGGTGCCAGCGAAGAGATCCAGGACACGCGCGCCTACGATCCAGTCACCTATGATGCTAAAGAGCGCTTCTTTGGCGCGATCGGTGATGGGGCGTGTACTCTCCCCCGGTACCATCATCAGTTTCCGGCCCTTGGCCTTACCCGCAATTACACGCATTGTGGCTGCCCCGTGCCATTACTGGACCATGAGCAGATCCCAGGTGCCGTCATTCAGCAGGCTGAAATAACGAATCGTCGCATCTTCGAAGCAAGCCACCATGCGGCCCCGTTCAAAGGGCTGGACAATAACATGCTGGCATAGGCGCTCTTCACGCTCAATGGTACCCATCTTTTCGCCCAGCCCCTCTACCTGGCACCATAGCTTGCCAAAGCCACGTCGCGGCAATGGGGGCGATGAGGGCGGCACATTCAGCGGGTTACACAAGAACTCCGGCTGGCTTTCGTCCCATGTGTCGCGATAGGCCTGCCAGGTCTGGTCCGGGAAGAGCACATAGATCTGCATCTCCTCGCTGAACCAGAGCATAAAGCGGTTGTATTCAGGTCCCGCGCCAAACTCATTGATACCTACGGGCTCGTGTCTCGATTCTTCCAGGGCGCAGCCCATCTTCTGAACCAGGTCGGGAAACCCTGCGAGATCCAGGTCGTAGTCGATGGAGCAGTTGCCATCGTTCTCTACGACGGTCAGTTCCGATATGGTCGGTGTGGCGGGCACCCCTGGCGTGGCCACCACGACATTAGTGGCGGGCGGTGTGTCGATGACCGCTTCGGTCGAGGCGGCCGCGCCGACCTCTCCTGCGGGCGTAGGTGTTGCGACGGCGGGTACCGGTGTGGCTGTTGGCGTGGGCTCTGGCGCCTCGCCGCCGCAGCCAGCCAAAACCCACAGTAGGGCCGCAACGATAGGCAAGATCGCCAGCCTCGTCCACCTGGAACGCTGGCCTGATCTGCCCCGTGAGATTGCTGATGGATGTGGTTGCCTGGTGTTCAAATGGAATCCCCCTCAGCCATTATTGTATATCGATGGGCCCCAGCTCAATGGCGTAGCTGCTGGGACCGGCGCTAACGGGCAGGCGTTGCCCCGTGACGGGATCGTAGAGACCGACCGCGATGGTGTAGCGGCCGCGGGCGAGGGTACCCGGCAGCAGTATGCCATAGCGGTCCACGATCTCTTCACCCGGCTGCCAGGTACTGGTCGGTCGCAGCCACTGGACCGGTTGGCCGTCACGTTGCGCGATTTTGTCGCCCTTGTTGTCGAGCAGGTGGACGAAGACCTGGTAATTCTTTTCGACGGGCTGTATGCTTTCCCAGAGCAGGGTCAGAAGGATCTCGCCGCCCGGCCGGGCCGCTGGCGTGATGGCATAGCCATTCAGGCGGATCCATCCAACGGCTTCGGAGATCGGTTCCTGCGCCGCTGGATCACCGAAGACGGTACCCAACCCGGCCTCTGTCATGTCCTGCGCCGGCTGTAGGGCATAGAGTGCGATGCGTTGGTTGCTGGGCCCCGAAACCCGGTTATCGACGAGCAGGAAGTGACCGGTGCGCAGGGGCAACTCCCATCCCGACTGCTCCGGTGGCAAATAGCTGGGCACGACCCACAGGCGCCGGTATTGGTTCTCGAGCCGTTGTAGCCACGCCTGTTCCTCTACGTCCAACTGCTCGTGGTCGGAGAACCCATATACGGGCAGATCGCCGCCATAGCTATCAGCGAATGCCTGGCTCTGTTCCGGCCACAGCAGCAGGATCGCGTCCCCAGGCTGTTCGGCCATGTGCACCTGCTTTGCCACGTTGCTTAGCTCCGGGTCACTCAGGGCGACCTGATAGTACGTTAGCAGGGCGATGGTGAGGACCGCGAGGGCTGCGCCGTAGAGCCAGTTACGCACGCGCTCCTCTCTGTCGTCGCGGCGCGGGCTACGCATCTGCTGGCGCAGGAACAGGAGGCCAACGAGCAAGCCGGCCAGGGCCATGGATAGGGGAAGCCAGTCGATGGTGTCGGGCCACGGGGTGCCGCGCCACCATGCCAGTTGAATCTGTTCGAGGCTCAAGAATTGAAACTGGAGCAAGAGCGGTGAAAAGCGCAGGGCGGTGAAGGTCTCGGGCGCAAACAGGGGCGGCGCCGCGGCGACGAGCCAGTCCTGTACCAACCCGTAGGGGACCAGCAAGCCGAGCCACTGGACCGCGAGCGACAGCACGGCCAGCACGATGCCGGCGGCCCAGCCCACCCGGCCCAGCCCGCGTACGTGTACGAGAGAGTTCCAGGCTGGGCCCGTGAGAAGGCTGAGGAAGGGCAGGATAGGCACCATAAAGCGCGGCCCCCAGCTAAAGCCGCCGTGCCACATATACCACTTCGCATAGACGGCGAAGTAAAGACCCACCAGTAACAAGGTGAGGAAAAGGATGCGGCGTTGCTGGCGCCAGAACCAGATGGCGCCAGGTATCGAGAGCAGCAGGATTGGGTTGTACCAGAGGAGGCCGCGGGCTGGACCCGCGGTCAACCCAAAGAGACCAAAGAGCCACTCCGCGGTAAATGCTTCCGTCTCCACATACCCGGTGTCCCAGATGCTGCCAAAGCGGATCCAGTTCCACCATAGCGAGATCAGGCCTGCTGCCGCCACGGGGATCATAAAGACCACCACCGGCCGCCAGTAGCGCCAGAAGAGTAGCCGTAACCGTGTGGGCCAGCTACCGGCGGTGCGCTGCCAGGGTGATGTTTCCAACACCAGAAAAAGCCCGGCCAAGTAGATCGGTAGAGTCAACAGGTTGATGGCACGCGCCAGATAGGCAATGGCCCAGGCCAGCCCCGCGCCCAGGAGATAGTGCTTGCGGCCTGACTGGCCATATGAGAGCAGACCGTAAGCCGCAGCAAAGAGGCCCCAACTGCAGATGGGATCGCTAAAATAGGTCTGTGTATAGGGCCATGCCATGGTGAAAAGCCCGAACAGGAGCGCAGTCGCCATGGCAGTGTGGCGACGCCAGCCCAGGCGTCGCCCAGCTCGAAAGAGCAGCGCGCCCGTCCACGCCGTGAGCAGCGGGTTGAGGAGCATGGCACTTTGGACCAGACCGACGGACGGCCACTGTTTGGCGAGCCAAACCAGCGGAATACCAAGCAGCACCATGCCCAATCCCTTGCGGCTGTACAGGCTGCCGTCCGCGCCGATGTTACCTTGCTGGTTGCCCATCCACAGAAGCTGGTTGCTGTCGAAGCCGCCGTGGCGCACAAAGCTTTCGGTCGTGGCAAACATGGATAGACCGTCACTGCTATCAATGCGACCCGTGTAGGTCAACATGTAGCAGGCCAGCAGAAAGCCGAAGATGAGAAAGGCTGTGCTGCGGTCTTTGGGACTGATATCTCGACTCGCGCGTTGGACGGACACGATACGCTATTTCACCTCAACGGAAAGCGTCAGACGGTCGGCGCTGCCGCCATCTGGCAACGAGGCGGGCAGCCGGCCATCTGCATCGTACAGCCCAATGTGTAACTGGTAGAGCCCTGGCGCGATGTCCGGTGGCACGGCCAGCTGGTACGGGTCCCGGATCAGCGCACCCGGATGCCAGGTGTCTGTGGGCGCCAGCCCGTGGACAGGAAGGTTGTCCTGCTGGCTTATGATGGAGCTGGACTGGTCCAGTAGTTGGACAAAGACCGTGTAGCTGCCAGCCACTGGTGCGTCTGCCAGCCAGTATAGCACCACTGGCAGCGGAGCGCCGCGGCGTGCTGTGCCGAGCTTCACCTGGCGCAGGCCGATCGTAGCGTCGCCAGTGGCGAAGGTGGCAGCGGTCTCATCTGCCGGCGACAGAATGACCCGGGCCAGCAAGCAATCTCCCAGCGTCTGCTCATCTGCCAGATATACATTGGGCCGCGCAAAGAAGGACGCCGCCGCCTGCGACCAGGTTCCCTGCGCCGCCTCTTCGCCTTCTTCTATCCACCAGAACTCGCCCCTGGTAGCTGCCTGCGCCAGCTTCTCCTCGATAACGGCCGCGGCTGGCCGGTCATCGGCATTGTAGCCTTCGATGATGGCGACCTGATAGCTGGCTCGCAGCCACGGGTACAGCGCCTGCCAGAGCTCATTTTGCGGCGTAGCCACGGTGCGCGTCAGGCCATCTGCCTCGGCCTGCAAGAGGGTGACAGCTTCGCTACAGGGGTGTTCGGCCAGGCGCCG
>JACFMY010000538.1 GCA_019455155.1 Caldilineaceae bacterium | reverse complement strand
CGTCTAGCCGCGTGACCCTATCTTCCCCAATTCGAAGAGCTTACCGATGGCCAACTTGAATTCCAACACCACGTTATCCATAGCAGAGGGCCTTGACGTCGTCGTGATCAGCAATGATGAGGTGCTGATCCAATTTGGCGCGCGCTCTCGCCCATCCGAGCTCTTGCGTGACAGCGATCTCAACGGCTTTCTGGGCAAGGTCATGACCCGCCTGGTCGACGGCCCCCAGCAGTTCGAGCAGCTGTGCCAGGATCTCAGCGCAGCGGCGCGGGCTGAAGTCAAGGAGCTGATCGAGGATCTCCTCGCGCGCGGCATCGTAACGGAGGCCGGCAAGAGCCCCGTGGAACAGTATCTTCGCTATACGCTTACGGGGGAAGCGACGCTGGCCGAGCGCAGCGTCAGTCTCATCGGCGCCGGTCCCATTGGAGCGCGGGTGGCCCACAGCCTGCTGCAACAGGGTATCGGCCAGCTCAACCTGCTCGACGACCGCAAGGCGACCGACGTCTGGCGCGCCTTTCTGCCGCTGCTGCCCGATGCCCACGACAGTCACGACGACCCTGTGCACGTTTTGTTGCAAGATCGATTGCATGATGCAGGATATGTGGGCGCGTCGGTACTCAATGGACAGCTCGATAGCGAGGGGCTCGAGGAAGCGGTAACCAGAGCCGATTTCATCGTGGCGGCTTTCGAACAGCCGTCCCTTCAGCTGACCAGCCTACTGAACCGTTACTGTATTCGCCAGCGCAAGCCCTGGCTGCTCCTGACCATCGACGGCAACTTGGGCCTGATTGGCCCGCTCTTTGTGCCGGTGCATACCTGTTGCTACAACGATTTCAGGACGCTCTTCGATGCGGGCACGCCCAGCTCCGCCATGGCCAGGAAGCACCGCCAGCACCGGCTGCAGCGCGCCACGGGTTCTTTCTTCCCGGGCCTGCCTCCCTACGCGGAGATCGTCGCTGGCTATGGAGCCCTGGCAGCAGTGGACTATATGTTGCGCGACTCCTGCTTCGCGCTCGGTCGTGTCATGGTGATTGACTTTGAGCGCATGATGATCGACGTCGAAGATGTCCTGAAGCTGCCCCGCTGTCCTGTCTGTGGATCGGAGAAGAGCGCCTATTCGTCACCCTTCTCGGCCGGCATCGTGCAGTAGGCGGCAAGCAGGAGAGGCAAAGGGCGTAAATGGGGAGACAGTATGCCCATCACGACAACCTTTCTAAACCAGCGTATTGAGCTCTTCGACGGCATGTACGATCTGGACCGGCACCACCAGTTCAACGCCGTCCGGCATCTGTACAACCGCACCATTGGCCCAGTCACTGCGGTCAATCTCTATCGCCCCGAGTTGCTCGATCTCTCCATGTACAGTTGTTCCTGTAAGCACGCGCCGTTCGGCGCGCTCATGCGGGATCTGACGGTCAAGGCCGGCGTGGCCGATACCGTCTTTATTCCCGGCGGCGGCAAGGGCGGCACGCTGCAGCAGGCGTTCCTCGGCGCGCTTGGGGAAGTGGCGGAGCGGCTGCTGGCCATCCTCCATTTCCAGGCCATCGTCGGCCAGTTGCTCTTCGCCACCTACAAACAACTGGTCCAACAGGGGCTACGCGCCTTGGGCCCTGATGAATTGCCCCTCTTTGCGGCCGAGCAATACGCCGCGCGGGGCTTCCGCTACGTGCCGTTTCGCGAGGACACACCGCTGCGCTGGCTAGAGGGCACCAATCTGCTAACGGGGGAGACGATCCTCGTTCCCGCGCAGATCATGCTCATCTACTACAAGCACCACCCGGCGGAAGCGCATATCGGCTATCCCACCACTGGTGGGCTTGCCTTTCACTCGGATCGCCGCCGGGCCATCCTCCACGGGCTCTATGAATATATCGAGCGGGATGCCATCAATCTGCGCTGGTACTGTCGCCTGGCGCCGTCGCGCGTTGAGCTCGACCTGAATGACTTTCTTGCCGCACATTTCGACATAAGACAGGCGCGCATGGCGACGCCCTTCATCGATGGCGTCAAGGTCTATCTGAATACCCTCGACATTCCCGTTCCCGTACTGACCGCGATTGCCGTCGACAAGAACCGTGCTGCGCGCGCGTTTCTGGGGGGCGGGGGCGCCTGGAGCGGCCGGGAACGTGCGCTGTCGCAGGCGCTCTTTGAGCTGGGCCAATCGCGCACTGCGCTCAAGTTCTATGCGCCCATGGGCTTGAAGGACATTCGTGCGGACAGCACGGTGGAAGAGATGACCGATTTCTTCGACGCAGCCGTCTATTTTGGCTACGCTGACAACCTGCCGCGGCTCTCCTGGTATACCGCGGACAGAAGCTCGGTGCCGTGGGAAAGTGTGCCCAGCCTGCAGTTCAAGGATGAAGAAGATGAGTATCGGGTGCTAATGCGCATGATGGGATCGGCTGGTTTTACCCCCATCCTGTTCGATTTCAGCGGCGCGTGCTGGCCAGGTGTGTCCGTTACCAAGCTCTTCATACCGGAGCTTACCCAGGCCTGCATTCCGTCAACGCCGTACCTGGGGCACCCGCGCTTCGCCCATGTGCCCAAAGCCCTGGGCCTGCGGGATCGCACGCTGGCGTTTGCGGATTTCACGCCAGACCCGGTGCCATTTCCGTAGCGTTTTTGCCCACTGGAGTTTCACCAGGAGCCCATGCCATGAAGCGCACGATGGATGGACCCATGAGCGCCCAACAGCTGCTCGAAGAGACGCTGTACATGCCTCTGTACTTCCCCTGGAAGACGGTGCGCCTGCAGCGCGATAGTCTGCTTGACCAGCGACAACGATCTGCGTCGGCCAACATCTCGAGCGCCGAGCTCTATCACGAGAACAGCAAGCTCTACCCGCAGCTGTTGCCCGAGCTGAGAGCATCCCGGCTGGACGTCGATGCGTTTCGCCGGGAGGTTGTATTGCGCCGCGGCGCGGCGTCCGTCTCTGAAACGCCGGACCCTGCCAGTCTCTTGCCGCCGCACAAGCTGCTGACCGCGCTGGCCGAGGCCACAGACCCCGCCCTCTTCTATGCCATTCAGGTACGGGTCGTTGCGGAGAATACGGTGGCCATTCACGAGCCCATGCCGGATACTCTTCAGATCGTCAAGAGACTATCAGCACAGGACGCGCGTGTGCTGCGCGATGCCGTGCATTTGATGGATACGGCGGATGACCGGGAGGGCATTCTTATCATCCTGGTGGCGTCATTTGCCAGAAACGAGATCCTGCTCGGCCGCCGGGGCTATCGCCGCACATTGCTGGAAGCGGGCCAGGTAGCGGAGCAGATCCTTGCCCATGCCCGCGCGCTCAGCATGGCGGCGCGTGCGGTCTATGAATTTGCGGATCGGGATGTCGACGCCGTGATGGAAGTCGACGGCGTCGAGGAAGGTACGTTGGCAGTGATCAAGGTGGAAGGGCATTTTCATGTCGGCTAAAACTGAGCTTCAACGCCTGGTAGATCTCTTGTCGGAGTATGAGTGCGGGCACCTGCTGAGCGCGGTGCAGGATGTTGCCCATGGCGAACGTTTTTGGGAAGGGGATATTGGGCTTCTCTACAACGAGTACGTGAAGGCCCGCTTCTTCAACATCGGGAGAAACACCTCCAATATTGTCCCGGCCGGACCAGCCGCCAGCGACGACATCTTTGCGCCGATTCCCATGGTCAAGGCCTACACGGATGCAGAGCGCGTCCCGCTGCCGGCCCCACAGCCCCCGCAGGGTGATCTCGGCACGCTGCTGCACCAGCGGCGATCGCGCCGTGACTACACTGGCGCCCCCATCTCCGCGGCGCAGCTCTCCACCATGCTGCAGGCCGCCTGTGGCGCCACCGAATTTGTCTCGGGCTACGGCTACACGCGCCTGCCGCTGCGTAGCTTTCCCTCCTCCGGCGGTCTGCAATCACCTGAGGTCTACATTTCCGTGCAGGCTGTCGAGGGCATATCCCCTGGTATCTACCACTACCATCCAATCGACCACGTGCTTGAGCTACTCAAGCCGGGCCAGCACGGCGAGACCCTCCAGAACCTGTCGC
>JACFMY010000537.1:2809-4040 GCA_019455155.1 Caldilineaceae bacterium | reverse complement strand
TACCTGGCACATGAGCGCCAGCTCCTCGGCGTTGGCCTTGCCCATGGCCATCCCTTTGGCGATGGTACGCAGCGTGCCGCCGCCAAGAAAGGAGCCGATATTGGGCGAGACGCCGGCCGTCTGCATGGCTTCCAGCCAATCGCGAAAACGGGTCCATGTGGGCACGCGTTCTTCCCACTCGCCCAGAGGCAGGGTGAAGAAGGCCTTTTCCAACGGATCCGTGTTGAGCCCGCGCACGGGCGCTGGGGTCCAGCCTTCGCCCATGATCTCGGTCGTGACGCCCTGGGTGATCTTGGAAAGACAGCGACCATCTACCATGAGCGGCAGGATGACGTGGCTTTGGATGTCAATAAAGCCGGGACAGACGACCATTCCGGTCGCATCTACAACTTCAGCAACCACGTCTCTGGAGATCGTTCCAACTGGCGTGATCGCCGCAATTCGATCGTCACGTATGAGCACGTCGGCGTAATACCAGGGGTTGCCGGTGCCGTCGACGACCTGGGCGTTGCGGATCAGCACATCATACTCAGACATGTAGGATTCCTCGTGCGTGTTTTAGTGAGAAGTAGGATATACCACCATGACACCATGGACACCATGATACACGAAGAGAGTCTGAGGAGATCTGGGTGAAGGCCCTCGTGTATCGTACATTCGTATGTTATGTGGCAGCTCAACGTGGCCTAGCTTCTTGATTCTCTTCAGCGACCATATGGGCGTAGACTCGAGCGGGTCACGAGCTGTTCGGGAAATAGATGGCGTACATCAATCTTTGGGATCCAGGGCATCGCGAAGACCGTCGCCGACGAAATTGAAGGCAAGCACGGTGATAACGATCAGGACGCCTGGGAAGATGGAGATGTGCGGGTAGCGCAGGATGAAGGCACGACCGTCGGCAAGGATGCCGCCCCATGAGGGGGTCGGTGGGCGCACGCCCAGCCCCAGGAAGGAGAGCGCGGCTTCCAGGATGATGATGCTGCCGATACCCAGTGATGCCAATACGATGACGGGCGCCATGACATTAGGCAACAGATGGCGCCAGATGATACGGGTGTCGCTGACGCCGCTTGCCCGCGCCGCGGTGATAAAATCCTGTTCACGCAAGCTCAATACGTCGGCACGCACGACACGTGCATAGCGCGCCCACACTGTAATGCCGATAACGATGACGGTTGTTGGCAGGCTGGGTCCCAACACGGCCGCCAACACAATGAGCAGCGCAATGATA
>JACFMY010000537.1:338-2799 GCA_019455155.1 Caldilineaceae bacterium | reverse complement strand
GAGCGTGTCTATAATGCGCGACAGCAGCGTGTCCGTCCACCTGCCAAAATAGCCGGCCAGCGCGCCGACAAACACACCGATGAGCACGGAAATGGCCGTGGCCGCGATGCCGACAATCAGCGCGACACGCGAGCCGAAGATGACGCGGCTCAATAAATCGCGTCCCAGGTGGTCACAGCCAAGCAGATGCTCGCTCGAGGGTGGGCAGCCGCGCAGGGACGTGTCCATGTCCGTAATGGGATCGTAAGGCGCAATGGTGCCGGCGAAAATCGCCATGAGCACGATTAATGCGATCAGGGAGAGCCCAACCAGGGCAATCCGGTTGGCGCTGAAGCGACGCCATGCGTTGGCCAATTCTGAACGGTGAGTCGTTTCGGCAAGCGCGCTGCCGATCTGTTGTGGAGCGGAAGTGACAGCCATTAAGTCTCCCCTATTCGACTCGTTATTGGATCCTGATGCGCGGGTCGACGACAGCGTAGACCAGGTCGGTTATCAGGTTGGAAACTACGACCAGGACCGCCAATACCACAACCAGCGACTGGACCACCTGATAGTCGAGACGGAACACCGAGTCGGTGAACAACCGGCCAATGCCCGGCAGCGCAAAGATCGTTTCGACGACAATTGTGCCACTGAGCAGGAAGGCAACGTTAAAACCGATGACGGTCACCAGGGGCAGCAGCGCGTTGCGCACGGCATGCCCCAGGATTACCGCCCGATTTGGCAACCCCTTGGCATAAGCCGTACGGACATAGTCCTGCTTGAGCGCCTCGATTGTAGAGCTGCGCATGACTCGGGTGTAAACGGCCATCTGTTCCACCGCGAGGACGGCAACGGGCAGAATGAATCCTTGCCATGAACGCAGCCCAAAGGGTGGCAGCCAGCGCAAGACCAGGGCAAAGACGACGATGAGCACGAGACTCAGCCAAAAGTTGGGTGTGGCTATGCCTAGCACCGAAATGACCGACGACGTATAGTCGACGGCGGAGTTGCGGCGAACAGCCGCCCAGATCCCCATGGGCACCGAAATGAGTAGCGCCGCAATCAAGGAGTAGATATTCAGCTGCGCGGTGACAGGAATAGCCTCAAAGATCATTTCGCGCACCGGCACGCCCGTGCGGATGATCGATTCGCCAAATTGGCCGGTCAGCATGTTTCCTGCCCAGATCAAATATTGCTCCAGGTACGATCTATCCAGGCCCCAACGGGCGCGTATCGCCTGAATCTGTTCCTCGGAGATGCGCACCTGGCCTTCACCCATTAACAGGTAGACCGGGTCCCCGGGCATGAGACGCATGACCGCGAAGGTAAGGATGCTGATCAGGAAGATGACAATCGCGCCTTGAAAGAGGCGCACGCTAATGTAACGAAGCATGACGATACTCGATTGTATAGCTGCTGAAAGGGGTTACACGGTACAGAACGGGGGCGACCGCACGGCCGCCCCTGCCAGGAATGCGTCGCTTTAGGCGTCTTCCAACCACCACTCGTTAGCTCTGCGGTAGTATTCTGTGGATGCCTTGGGCGCTACGGGCAGACCCTTTACCCGGCCGCTAAAGACATTGATCCACTCATCGAACTGGAGGTAGAGGCAGGGCACCTCTTCCACGAATATCTCCTGGATCTGATCGTAGACCTTGCGTCGACCCTCAGGGTCGACGATCTTAAGCCCTTCTTCGATCAGGCGATCCACTTCCGCATTCTTGAACTGGTTGAAGTTGTTGCCGCCAGTGGAGTGCAGGGTCCCAAACGGATCCGGCTCGACAGCACCGGTATTGTAGGTCCAGTTGAAGATGGAGCTGTCCATGGTGCCGTTGCGCATACCTTCCAGGATGGAGGCAACGGGCGCCTCGGCAAGCTGTACTTCGATGCCAATCTCGGCGAGCATCTGCTGGGTCACCTCCGCGATGGGGCGCCGGGCCTGGTCGCCCGTGATCGTGGTGATAGTAAAGGCCAGCCGTACACCGTCCTTCTCCCGAATGCCATCGGCGCCGGGTACCCAACCCGCCGCGTCCAAGATGCCCCGGGCCTTTTCCGGGTCATATTCATACTGCTTAAGGTCGGACTTGTAATAGAAGCTGGAGGGCGGGATGTTGGAATGGGCAACCTGCGCCACACCCTGCCACAGGTCGTCGATGATTCGCTGGCGATCAATGGCATGGAGCATAGCCTGCCGGACTTCCTTTTCCGCTAGTTGGGGCAACGAATTGTTGAGCGGGAAGTGCTTGATGCTGTTGCCCAGCGTGCGCAGCAGGACGAAGTTCGGGTCTTCGGCAAAGGCCAGGCTGTCTTCCACCAGCAAGGGCCAGACGGTCGAATCGGCAGTGCCGGTCTGCAGTGCGATGGTGCGCACAGACGGTTCGGGCACGACCTCCAGGCGGATGACATCGATATAAGGCCGGCCACGGAAGTGATCTTCGAAGGCCTCGATCTCGGTGAACTCAGCCGCACGCCACTCCTT
>JACFMY010000537.1:0-328 GCA_019455155.1 Caldilineaceae bacterium | reverse complement strand
CAATGGGGGCGGTGCGATATTGATCTTCGCCGACCTCAGCGTGATAGGCCGATTGAACAATTGGGAATGCAGCCCAGGCGGCCAGCGACGCGGCGTTGATATCGCTCATGCTGACCACGACAGTCAGATCGTCGGGCGTGTCGATACTCTCGACGCTGGTGAAGTCACCCACAGAGACGGCGCCGTGATCTGGGTTGCGGTAGTAATCCCACGTGTATTTCACGTCCTTGGCAGTGAAGTCGGTCCCGTCATGGAACTTGACACCCTCTTTGAGCTTGAAGGTGTAGGTGAGCCCATCCTCCGAGACCTCATACGAATCGGCCAGCAC
>JACFMY010000536.1 GCA_019455155.1 Caldilineaceae bacterium | reverse complement strand
GCAGCTAGTCGTTGAGCACCACGGAGACCGTGTCGGGCCGGTAGCGGTGCATGTAGATGAGCGCGTTGAAGCTGCCCTTGGGCGACGAGAAGAGCCAGTAGATGGGCCGCTTCTGGTAGCGCTTGACATGGTCGTCGTAGAAGTCGCGCAGGAAGTAGCTGCGGATATCCCGGCCCAGCGCGTCTTCGAGGAAGGCCAGGTTCTCGGCGTAGTGTTCATCGCCAAAGGTGACGCGCAGAAAGCGTTTGAAGCGGCCGGCAATGTCGTCCTCGAACCATTCGCCTTCGAGGATGGGCAGCACATTGTCCCGGTCGGGCATGAATCTGATCTGGTCCGTGTGTGCGCCGCCGGTAACCTTGCGCACATAATCTTCGACCGTCTCGCCCTGGTTGGCCAGGATGAGGCCGGGTTTGTCGAGGGAATAGCGGCCAAACATGCAGCCCACCGCGTAGGAGACAAACTCGCGCATGGTATCGGCCCGAAGCAGGGCCTCGTATTCCGCTTCGCTCTTGCCTGGGCCGTAGCGGTAGTGGGGATTGCAGGTAAGGGTGATTTCGTGCAGCGGCACATTCGGCGTCATATCGCGTTGAAGACGGAATGCATTGATAAAGACGCGGTTGTTCTCTTCTTCTAGGCGTTGGCACTCCAAGGTTTTCTCCCGCCATTGGCCGCGCAAGCTCACAAACGATTCCGCCAGTCTGCTGCGTCGGCACACAGGTTCTAGCAAGGCTAAACTAGTGAAGTCCCAGGAGATTTCGCAGGAGTCCCAGTCGCTTTTGATGTGTTCCACCAGCGTATGAGTACGCTGGGAGATTGCGGAGTCATGCCCATATTCGTCTGGTATGGGGAGCGCCAGAACATCTCCAACTTGTGTGTTGAGGGTAGGATTGATGCCAGCCAAGATATGGCGTACTACGAACGAATTAAGGTATGCAAGCATTACATAGATGTTCGGGCTCTCTTCAGACTTCGGGAAAACTGTGGGGGAAGCTGCGTCATATTCTGTATACGCGTTCTTGAGCCGGAAGCTTGTATGAGCAGATGTGATCTTTGACCAACAAATACCCACTTTTTGCTGGAAAATCTCTGGAGGCAATCCACCGACTTCTCTATAGAAAGTGACGGCGTTTCTTGACCAATCGGCCATGAAGATCTCATGACCAAAATACTTTCTAAAGTCACCGCCTTTGATGATTCTTTTCCATCTGTCGCTATATCTCGCAACCTCCCAGATGTATCTCAGATATTTATCACCGTCATGCGTCTTGAGTCGCCCACCAGAAATGAATGCATCAGCAACTTTTCGGCGTTCAAAAACGTCGAAATTACCGAGCCAATACGCAATCGGCGCGCCGGGAATCTTTTTGAAGTCGGCGGCAGAGGCGCGGAAGAACCAGCCACAGTCAGGGTTGCGGATGGCCTCCAGTGTCTTTGGCGCCTGGTTATCCGCACCGCGGAAATCCGATAACCGGATGTACCCGCCTTCGAAGTGCGGACGGCGCTCATTCTCAAGGGTGAAGGCGCAGATCGGTACCGTGGCACCCTCGAAACCGGAATATTCCAACTGTACCAGTGTCGTTAGGGTCATTTGGTCGATAACATATGTGCGAAGCTTCTCATACGACGAGATGAACATCCACACAAAAGGCGTCATGAATCCAAGCTGGCCCTTGGGCAGGGCGAGTTCGGTGTTGCGCACAATAAACGCCGCAAATAGATCTGATTTGACGTAAGCGTAGTCCCGGCTCAAGAATTCTTTGAGTGCGTCGTTCATCCCCTTACCCAAATAAGGTGGATTCGCAACGACGACGTGATAGGCCCGTGCCAGATACTCCAACTGCGCTAGCACCTCGCGCACGCGGTCATTTACACCCTGGGTAAACAGGTCTTCATCCGCACCGATCGCGGCACGCACGCGTTCTATCTGCTCTAGCGTCAGCTGTGGCCGCAGCAGTGACCCTATATTGGCCAGCTGCTCTGCCGCCTGCAGGTCGTGCAACAGCGCGTCGCGCACGGGCAGGTCCACCAGGTTTTCCGCTAGCTTGCGCAGCCACGCCGTGCCCTCCAGCTCATGCTCGTCGATGTGCACGCTGCGCAGCACGCAAATGTTGGGACGCACCCCGCGGCGGAAGAAACGCCGGTCCTTTGCCCGCGCCTTCATGGTCAGGGCAAAGGCCGCCAGCGCGGCCGCGCGCTCGTCGATCTCCATGCCGTAGAGATTCTTCTCCAGAATCAGCCGGGGGATCTCCGGCGGGCTGTAGCCCTCCTCCTCGTAGATGGCGTAGAGCAGGTCAAAGGCGTAGGCCAGCATGTGCCCGGACCCCACCGCGGAGTCGGCCACGCGCACTTCCTCCGGCGAGCGCACACGCAGAAAATCTGTTTCCGGCTCCGTGGTCCGGATGTAATAGTCCATGCGCTCAGCCAGCTTCGACGCGGGCCGGTTGAGCAGCCATAGCCTGCCGAGGGAATTCTCCATCAGGAAGCGCACGATCCAGTGCGGCGTATAGAGGGAGGTCTTGGCCGGCAGCTCACCGGCCTCTACTTTGCCGCCCTGCTTCACCTTGGCGTCGACCTCTGCTTTTTTCTCCGCGATGTAGAACTGGTAGAGCCACCCGATGACCTCCACATCCTGGCAGGCAGCCGGCGTCATGGCCTCGCGCACCGCCTGCAAAATGGATCCGGCAGAGAGCAGGTCGTCCGGCATCAATAGCTCGGTGTAGTCGGCCAACGGCTCAAAGAGGAAGGGCATCACGCCATGATAGTGGTTGCAGACGGCCGCCAGGAGCAGGCGATAGGCTTCCTGCTGCGGCTCGCGCGAAGGCAGCCGGCCGCTCAGCAGGTCGAGCACACGCTGGCGGTCCACGGGCAGCTCGGGGTCCACGATACCCTGCTTGGCTTCCTGCAACAGCTCGGGCTGCGTGAAGCCCGGCGCGGGCGACACCGTGCCCATGCGCGTATAGTGGTTCACATCCATGAAGCGCAGGGCGCAGAAGCGGTTGAACCAGGTGTAGGCCACCCGCTCGACTACTGCGGCTTTGGAGGTCGCCTTGATCTCCTGTGTGAGCTGCTGCACGGCCGCGGCCTGCTCGCGCAGCTCGGCGCTGTCCGTGCGCAGTACCTGTTCCAGCTTGGCCGCCACCTGCTCGTGGAGCTGCCGCCGCGCGGCCTGGGCAAATCGTTCCAGGGGTTTGGTATCCATCACATCCGGTCCGGTCTGTTGCGTGCTGCACTCTGTAAAGAAATCGGGAGATTGCGCCAGCGGTGCGGCGCTAGATCCGTATGCGTTTGCCGCTGGCAATGGCATCCAGCATGGCCTGCTTGAGCGCGGCAAGATATTCGTCCACGTCGGCCGCACTGGCGAGCCACGCCTTGGTAAAGGACACGGGTAGCCCCGTCTGCGTGACGTACTCTACGCTCGCCTCGCACAGCTCACGCGCGCCTTCGCTCTCACCGGTCACGGCGTCCGTCTTCTGCGCCCGAGCCTGCTCGCTCCACGTTGCCATGGCCGCCAGCTGCTCGACGTAGTCACGCTCGTCGAAGCGGCGGACAAGATCGCGCATCACCGCCACCAGCCGCTGCCGCTGGATGGAGCGCTTCAGCTCGTCAAAGGGACCTTTGAGCTTCGACTGCTGCTCAGGGGTCAGGTCGCCGAATTCGGCCATAGCGGCCAGCCGCTCCCACCGCGCGTCGATCTTGCTGAGGGCCTCCTGCTGCTCGGCCTCCACCTGCGCGGCTACCTTGCTGCTCAGTCCGTCCAGGAGCGACTTGGCCTCGTTCATGCGGTTGCCGTTATAGCAGTTGGGATCGTCGAGCAGCGCCCGTAGCTGTTCGACTTCTGCGGCGAGCGTCGAGATAGATCTGCTTCTGGCTGCCATTCATGAAGCGGCGCAGCGGTTCGAGCACCTGTTCCTTGGCGTCGAGCAGTTCATCTTCGTGGTCGTGCAGCTCCGTGAGGTAGAAGACATAGGGTTTGTTCGCCACGCCCTGCACCAGCGCCACAGGCCCGGCCAGCGCAGCCAGGAACGGAAAGTCGCCCTTCTGTTCCAG
>JACFMY010000535.1 GCA_019455155.1 Caldilineaceae bacterium | reverse complement strand
TGCCGCGTCTTTTCCTGGTCCTCCTCATGTACGAACTCAAGCACAGACCTGCCCGTAAGCCTGGTCAGCGGAACATCCAGGACATGGCTCCACTGGCGGTTAACACGGCGCAGGCGCCCCTCGCCATCTAGGATGCACAAGAGATCAAGGGAAACGCTGAAAAAACGATCCAATTCTGCCGTGCGCGCGGTGTCCTGCGCCAGCGATTCTTCGTGCTCCATAATTGTTTCGACGCAGACGCCTGTGCGTTGTCCGAGTGCGTCGTGTATGGGTTTGAACGTCAGCTGCGCCCACCTGATCTCCCCGGTCGCAGAGACAAGCGGTTCTCGCACTGTAAACGGTTCGCCATGCAGGACTTGTCGCAGAATCGTTATGAAACGTGCAGCCCGCGGTGTATCGTCTGGCGCAACGAGCGATTCGCCTTCCGTGATCGGTCTACCAAACAGCTGCTCGACGATAAGCCTCGCCGGTTGGTTCATGGCCCGGATGGAGAGGTTTTGGTCCAGGATGAAAAATGGCTGTGTCGTATGATCAAGAATAGCGCGCAAAATCTGTTTCGTCATGGTAGATACATAAATGGGATAACTGCGTCGCTAACCAGAATGCGGTTCAATCGAGAGCCATGACATGCCAGGCTGTAACAGACCGTGAAGAGCCGGGGCGGCGGGCACGCCGCGACCCGCCGGGCGTCGATTTCTCAATAGAGTGGTGAATGTGCGTTTTAATCTCATGACCGCGTTGTGATGTATACGCAACCCGGAATTCAGCAATCTGCAGATCACAGAGCCAAAACTCATGTAAGGCAAATGTAAGTTTATTACGTCCCGTTCGACCGCGCAAGCACGGACTATGCGCGATTCTGTTGCCGCGCATTCCGTCGCCGCTGCTTACGCTGTGATAGGGAGCTTTCAGGACGATCTCTATGCCGGTACATATGGCTGGATTGGACCTGCCAGCCTGGACAAACCAGCCGTCACAACCCGCGCGCGCCCCATGTGCAAGGCCGCTATCTTCTCGAGTTTAGCGTTGTAGGTGGGAAATAACATCCAGCAATGAGGCCAAGGGAAGCCATTTGGAGGCCGCAATGGGCGCGTGACATTACGGTTTCGCAAGCAAACGCCCCGGCTGCAACAGATGTCAAAGCCGGGGCGTTGTAAGGTCAGGACTGAGATGCCGGTATCGTTACGATACGGCGGCAGGCATTTTCTTTCCTGCGTGGCCGTTACTCTCTACCCAACGGCCCGCCAGCTTCTTCATAACCTCTGGCAGCGTCGTGTACTCCATCTCCTCCATGGGTAGCCGGTGAGGCTCGAACGGTCCATGGTGGCGTAGATGGTCGGCGATGACATTGCATAGGTGACGTGCTTCATCGAAGGACGGATCGTCAAACATATCCTGCGGGCCGATGAGGCGACCGTTCGCCAGCTGGAAGCCCAAGGCGATCACGCGTGGCGGGCCATCGAAACGGCTCGGATGCGCATCGCTGAACCGGCAAGGCATGAGCGGGCCATAGTGCGAGCCGCGCATCCAGCCCTGTACGATGTGTGGCATGGAGAAGGGCTCCAGCACCTCACCGACAGCCGGGAACTCACCCTGAGCGCGCACGATACAGACGGGATCGTCCTTGCCCACGTACCGGCCGGCAATCAGCGCCAGCCTCTGTGTGGACGAGGTCGCGCCGATCTTGTCTGTGGCTTTGCTATACACACTGCTGACAAGATAGCGTCCCGACGCACCGATGAAGACGAGCAGATCGTACAGCTCTTCGGGCGTCTCCAACACGATGGTACGCCCCTCTTTAACGTCTAGCACTTCGAAGCGGAAGCCTTCGTGCATGTTGGGGGAGATTACCAGGCCGGCGGTGTTAAACGGATCCGCGAACATGCGGAAGCGGGGCAGATTCCAGGCGCCAGCACTGGTCTTGTCGGCAAAGAAGACGAGGACTGGTTCAGACTTGCGCTCAACAAAGCTCATCTCGGCCACTCCGGGACCCATGCCGCGCACGTTGCCAGAGAACGCATCCGCTAGCAAGTCCTGGCCCGCACCGTATAGCTTGCGGCCGCCCGCATGGGTGATTGCGCGCCTGGGGTGCCGGTGGTGGCACGGGGTGGGTTGTGCTGTAGGGGCGAAAAATCTTTCGCCCCTACCGTACGTGCACGCGCCCACATTCGATCTTGGTGCCCGTTTCCACACCGTCCGCGCCGCGCAGACCGACCATGATCCCATACTCGCCGGCCGGGGTGGCCGGATTCAGGTTTATATCCACTTCGTCGCGCACGAAATCGTCGCCGGACCACATACTGGTGGGCACTCGCTGCATAAGCTCGCCTTCCCGGACCAGACGCTCACCCCAGATCCCATCTGGACCCACCACCTGGACAGAAGGTGCGTAATCCTCCCCAACCGGCCCCACAGGCTGCCACCACAGCCGTACATGCACCCACCCGCTGGGTGGATGTAACCGTTCGTCGGTCGCGGCAACCATGGGCGTGACAACCTCGCACGCTGCCAGCCGCAGATTGGGCACCAGCTCCGCTTCGGGCATGGCAGCACCCTCCGCCAGCGGCGGCAGTACCTCAAAATGTGTGTGCAGGGCGTATCCCGTCAGCTTGATGCCTGTGGGAAACTGCTCCGTCAAGACCGGGTAGACGCCATCAAGCCACCCTTCTACGACGCGGCCGTCGTCGACGCCCTCCAGGTGGCTCTGCACCAGCCAGAGCGTGGCAAACCCTGCCTCTTCAATACCCCGCAGCGGTGGCGCCACCACGTCGTCTACCTGCTCCACTGACAGCGTGCTGCCAAACAAGGCAAAGACAGGCAGGGCATCGCCACGCAGCTCCTCCGGCAGATACCAACGCACGGCCTTGTACGTATAGTCCACGTGGGCAACGGCAGCCGCCGGCAGGCCAGGACTGCGAGCCTGGTAAGCGGCAATGTATTGCCCTACCGCGCGCCAATCCTCCCGGAACATGGCCGGTGTCCACAGCCGGGGCAGGCCTGCTGCCACCAGGATCACCGCGAGCAGCGCGGCCCCATAGCCGGACGGACCCACGCCCGTGACCAGAGCAACCACGCCGCGGGCAATGGCCCACAGCACAAAAGGCGCCAGGAACACGAAATAGCGGTCCTCGGCAAAGACGGTGTCACTCTTGGCCAACAACACGTTCCCGATGAGCAGCGGCACGCCGATCCACGTCGCCAGCCAGAGTTGCTCCAGCACGGGTGCACTGTTACGCGTGCCATGGCCTCCCCGCTGCCCTGGTACCAGCACGCCGGCTGCCAGCAGCCCAGCCAGCAAGACCAGTGCCGCAGTTACCAACCACCATGGCCAGTCGACCCGCCAAACCGTGAAGATCTGCAGCTGCCGTTGCATATTTTGCCAGAAAAACATAAATGCCTGACCGGGCTCCCCTTCGCTGTCATTGACGAGCCAGGCATTGCGCGCTAGCGGCAGAAAGATCACCGTGGTGATGGCCAGCGCGGCGACGCCTTCACTGAAGCGGCGCCAGAGGGCCCCCGGTCTCCCCAATCTGCGCGCCTCGCGCTGGAAGCGGCGGTCTGTGAAGAGCAAACAGAGCAGTGTCAGGCCCGCTGCGGGCAGTGCAAACGCGCTGAACAGATAGCTGTAGAGGGCGAGCGTAAGAGCGGCGATGAGCGCGGCCCACCAGCCAAGCCGGCGCGCAAACGACGCGCCCATCCAGCCGCGCAGCAGAAAAAAGGCGGCCCAAACGAGAAAGGTCGCCGCAGGCTGGAACATGCGCAGCTCCTGGCTGTACCAGACTAGGATAGGCGCCAAAGCTGCCAACAGCCCTGCGAGCAGGCTCGTGCGGCGTGCACCCAGCTGGCGGGTCAACAGCAGCAGGCCGGCCACTGTCAGGACCCCGAGCAGGGCGCCCAGCGCCCGCAGCGCGACTTCATGATGCTGAAGCTCGAAAAAGGCTAACCCTTCCCGCCAGACATGGAGCAGCAGATAATAGCCCGGCGGATGCTTGTCTTTGAGCAGAGGAAAGGTACTGTTCCAGATGTAAAGCGGGTCGTCTTCTGCCCAG
>JACFMY010000534.1 GCA_019455155.1 Caldilineaceae bacterium | reverse complement strand
ATCGCGAACTCAAATCTCTGCTTGACCAGGGCCACACCGTGGCCGTAGCGACCAATACCCAAACCAAGGGTTCGGACCCCCGTGAGGTGGGAACGAAGATGATCATCCATCCCTACGGCCATCATGTGGGGACGGTCGGGGGAGGCTGCGGTGAAGCCGATGTCATTCGCGCCGCGCTCGATGTCATGCGGGACGGAGAGCCGCGCCTGGTCAGTATTGACTTGACCGACGAGATCAGTATGCAGAGCCTCGGCGTCTGCGGCGGCACCATGACCGTCTTCGTCGAACGATGGCGCGTGGACGATCAGCCGGCTACGAGCCGCTCTTGACAGGAACGTTCACATACGTGCTGAAGGATAACGAAATTCTGGCGACCATGCTGGACGCGGAAGAACACCGCGAGGCGGTCGCCCTGGTAACGGTGACGGCTGCCACCGGGGGGAGGGCGGCGGCTCTGGGTCGCCATATGCTTGTGCGGATGGATCCCGCGCGGGCGTCCATCGTACAGTTCGATGCGGGCGAGCTGCAGCTCAAGATCGAGGATGATATTCGTGCCGTGCTGCGGAGCCGGCGCCACACGTCCCTGCACTATACGGACGTTGCCGGCGAGCTTGAGTTGTTTGTCGAAGTTCACGCCCAGCCGCCCCATTTGATCATTGTCGGCGCCGGTCATATTGCCGTACCACTGGCTGCCATCGCCAAAATCTGCGATTTTCATGTCACCGTCATCGACGATCGCGCCCAATATGCCAATCGCCAGCGTTTTCCCGCGGCCGACCGCATCATTGCTGGGCCTTTTCGTGACGAGCTGCGGCGCCTGCGGGAAGAGCAGCATGGCTTCGACGAGCATACCTATTTGGTGCTCGTCACCCGCGGCCACCAATACGATGTGGAGTGTTTACTCGAGGTCCTAGACGACCCGCTGGCATACGTCGGCATGATCGGCAGCCAGCGGCGCATCCAGGCAGTCTTCGCGCTGTTGGAACAGCAAAAAGGTATCGCGGCGGAGAAGTTCGACCACATCCACGCCCCTATCGGCCTCGCCATCAATGCCGAAACGCCAGCCGAGATCGCGGTCTGCATCATGGGGGAGATTATCAATGTCCAGCGTGGCGGGCCCGGTCTCTCGCTCAGCGATCATTTGCGCCAGGAACGGGCGGCGCGCCGTGCCCGAGCTCAGAGTCGCCTGAAGGACTAGGCGCCAGACGACACATACGACTCGTCTTTCATCATGATCCTGCTTGAAGTCATTGCCACCTCATCTACCGACTGCACTGCCATCGAACAGAACGGCGGGAACCGCATCGAGCTCGTCTCAGCGCTGGAGATGGGCGGGCTGACCCCCTCGTTAGGGCTGTTGATCGAAGCGCGGCGGGCCACGAAGCTGCCAATCATGGCCATGGTGCGGCCGCGCGCCAGTGGCTTCTGCTACACCAGAAGCGACTTTGCTACCATGCTGCGCGATGTGGAGTCCGTGCTCAGCCTCGGCGCGGACGGCGTCGTGTTCGGCTGTCTTCATGAGGATGGGACGGTCGACGAGGAACGTACACGCCAGATCGTGCGCCTGGCCGGGAACAAAGAGACGGTCTTTCACCGGGCCTTCGACGTTACACCCGAGCCAGCACGGGCCTTGGAACAGCTAATCGATCTGGGTGTAACCCGTATCCTGACTTCGGGCCAGGAGCCATCCGCGCGCGCCGGCGTGGAGCTCATTGCCCGGCTGGCCAGGCAGGCTGCCGGCCGCATCGAGGTGCTGCCCGGAAGCGGCGTCAACCTGGACAGTGTGACCAGCATCGTCAAACACACGGGCGTCGACCAGATTCATGCCTCACTCAGCGGCGCCGCCGTAGATCCCTCTACTGCGGCACGGTCCGCCATTCGTTTTGGGACGGGCGATCTGCCCGACGACCGGTACCGCATTGCAGACCCGGCCGCGATTCGCCAGATGCGTGCCCTATTGGATACGATCGGTGACCAGCAATAGCCGCAGTAGATCTGGCACCCTACCACACTATTCAATTGCCCCCGCGGCGCGCAACCCGGCAATCTCGGCCTGACTGAATCCGCAATCGCATAGAACGGCCTCGGTATGGGCGCCTGGCACAGGCGGCGGACTCTGGATGGCTGCAGGTGTGCGGCTCAGCCGGGGAGCCGGTCCTGGCTGCACGACACCCTCCACATCTACAAATACATCACGGGCCGCCATATGGGGGTGACGGGGCGCCTCGTCCATATCCAGTACCGGCGCGACACAGGCATCGGTGCCCTCCAACAACTGGCACCACTCATCGCGGCTGCGGGTACGCAGAATAGCCGCCAGCTTCTCGCGCAGCCGGGGCCACGCGTCTGGATCATATTGCTTCGCGAACTCAGGGTCGTCGATGCCCACCTTCTCCAAGAAGATGGCATAAAAATGGGGCTCGATGGGGCCAATTGCCAGGAATTTGCCATCCGCACAGGCATAGGTGCCATAGAAGAACGCGCCGCCGTCCAACAGGTTCCGGCCGCGGTCATTGGTCCACAGACCGGCCGCCTTGACCCCGTATAACATCGCCATCAGGTAGGCCGCGCCGTCGGCCATGGCCGCGTCGATTACCTGGCCCTGGCCAGAGCGTTGCGCCTCCCACAGTGCACACATCATGCCCCAGGCCAGGACCAGCGCGCCGCCGCCAAAGTCACCTACCAGGTTTAGGGGTGGCAACGGCTGTTCCGGCGTGCCGACCGCGTGGAGCGCGCCGGTCAGGGCAATGTAGTTGATATCATGCCCGGCCGCGTGGGCAAGCGGGCCATCCTGTCCCCAACCAGTCATCCGGCCATAGACCAGCCGCGGGTTGCTGGCCAGGCATGTCTTAGGCCCTAGCCCAAGCCGCTCCATGACACCGGGCCGAAACCCCTCGATCAGGGCATCGGCCTGGGCAATGAGACGCAGCGCTGCCGCCTTGCCTTCAGGCCGTTTGATATCCAAACCCACAGCCCGCCGCCCGCGACTCACCACGTCAAAGGGTCCGAGATTGAGCAGGCTCAGCGGTCGCCGCGCGGCACTCTTGCGCTCAATCCGAATGACTTCGGCTCCCATATCAGCAAAGAGCATCGCAGCAAAGGGCCCAGGTCCAATGCCGGCAAACTCAATCACGCGCATTCCATGTAAGGGTCCCATAATTCTCCGTTCCAAGAGGCCACCATGAGGTAGAAGAGAGATGAATACCACCATGGCTCCATGGACACCATGAACACCAAGAGTTGAAAAGCAAGATGAGTACCACGACATCCACCCAAGAACATCAAAAATCATGGTGTTCTTGGTGTCATGGTGGTGTATGCTCCTACTCCTCCCTCTCACTGATGCTAACACGCCCTGGAACAGAGATCGAATCTGGGCGAGCGTACGGTACATGTCGGGGCTTGTTCGTTAGCCGTCATGCGTTAAAATCAGATTTGTGGGTCTCGCTGTCGTGACGGCCATGGGATGCATTTGCGGTTTCGGCATTGGCCTATATTTTTCAAATCAACGGATTCTTGTAGAGGTGTAAGGTCATGAGGGGACAAACGGCCTATTTTGAGGATTTTGCTGTCGGCGACACACTTGAGCTTGGCAGTGTGACCGTCTCTGAGGATGAGATCATCGAATTTGCGCGCGCGTACGATCCGCAGCCCTTTCATATCGACCCGAACGCGGCGGCCCATTCGATCTTTGGCGGCCTGATCGCCAGTGGATGGCACACCTGCGCGCTGACCATGCGGCTCATGGTCGATGGCCTGCTGTCGAAGGCCGCAAGCTTGGGCTCTCCGGGCGTCGACCAGATCCGCTGGCAGCGCCCCGTGCGGCCTGGCGATACACTGACGGCGCGCGCCACGGTACTGGAAGTCCGCCCATCACAGAGCAAGCCGGACCGGGGCAGCATGAGAATCCGTACCGAAGTCACCAACCAAGAGGGCGAGACCGTGATGTGGATGGAAAGCATTGGCATCATGGGGCGGCGACCTGCGACATGAAGTCGTGCATTGACCCATAGAAATACAGAAAATTCTGCGAAATAGCATGCATTGAGGGGAACC
>JACFMY010000533.1 GCA_019455155.1 Caldilineaceae bacterium | reverse complement strand
TGACCGCTCCGTGCGTGCCGGGTCGTTGTCTACTCGCCTACGTGTGACACTCGCCGTCCTTCGGCTCGGCCTGCTCTTTGCCATCCTGTGCGCGCTCCTGGTGCAGGCTGGCCTTGCCTGGCGATGGGTCCTCGACAGCGGCCTGGGATTGGATCGCGTGCTAACACAACGTGCGGGGCCAGGCAGCGACATACCCTTTGCCGGCGTAACGGTGCAGCTCCAGCACGATTCGCCACAGAGACGGGCCGCAACCCTTGCTGAGCTGGCGGCAGCCGGTTTTGGCTGGGTCCGCCAACGGGTGGATTGGGCGTCGGTCGAGCCCCATCCGGGCGATTTCGCCTGGTCAGACACCGACGAGCTATTGGACGCGGTGACACAAGCGGACCTCGTGCCCGTCGTTGTGCTGGATGGGAGCCCAGGCTGGGCACGGGCACCACAGGACCGCCTACCCGACAATCCACTGGCCCCGCCGGCAGATCCCGCCGCTTTTGCCAGCTTTGCCGCCGAGTTTGCCCGGCGCTACGGCGACAAAGTACGCTTTTACCAGATCTGGGACGAGCCCAACATTGCACCTCATTGGGGCGCGCGACACATCGACCCGGTGGCGTATGCCCAGCTGTTGCGTGCGGCCGCAGCCACGATTCGGGCCGTCGATCCCGACGCGGTCATCGTCGTGGCCGCGTTGGCCCCCACGGCCGATCGCGGCCACGCGGCTATCGACGAAGTTTATTTCCTCAAACGGATGATCGCGGCGGGCGCCAGCTCCGCCATGGATGTCATTGCCCTCCAACCCTTTGGTTTCGGTGACGCACCGGATAATCTGCGCCAGGGGATCTCTATCCTTAACTTTCAACGCGCGGCCATGCTTCGTCGCGCCTTGATCGCCGCAGGGTTGGGTGACCGGCCAGTATGGGCTGTGCGTTACGGGTGGAACCGCGTGCTCGATTCACCCTGGGGGACCGTGACTGAGGAAAAACAGGCCTTGTATGCCGTAGCCGCCCTGGAGTGGGCCTGGCGGGAATGGCCGTGGCTGGCCGCGATGGGATGGGCAATCGAGCGACCTGCCACGCCGTTCCATGACCCAACGTGGGGTTTTGCCTTGACGGCTCCGGATGGCCAACCCACACCGCTCTTGTCTGCGCTGCGCAGCTGGCAGACCGCACCTGACCGGCAGCAACCCCGCCGCCCGCGGCTCAGCGGGCAGGTCCCATCAACTCGCTTGGCTCTCTGGCTTGTGTTGCTCGCGGGCACCTTAGCCGCGCTGTGGCGCGCGGTGGCTGCAGGGCGAATCGTGCCATGGCGCAGCTGGTTGGCCCGCTACCGGCGGGCGCCGCCAGCCGTGCGCTGGGGCTCCTGGGCTGTTTTGCTGCTCACCTATCATGTTGCTACATGGCCACCGCTCTTGGCCCTATGCTGGCTCGGTGCCATCTTTCTGTGCCTGGCTGACCCGGAAACCGGCTTGTGGCTGGCCATGACCCTGCTGCCGTTCTATTACTGGCACAAGGATCTGCGGCTGGTCAATGTAGTGTTGGCTGTACCGCCAGCACATGCGCTGGCCCTGTGCCTGGTGCCGGCGACTCTGCTGCGGCTACCGCGGCGCCAATTCCAGATGGGGTTTGCCACAGGCATACCCGTCGCCCTGCTCGTCATCAGCCTGTTCTCTTTGGGCACTGTCTGGCATTGGGTCGCTTACGGTCAGGGTTTGCTCGACCTGGTCGTTATACCGGTGCTCTTATGGCTGGAGGTCCGTGTGCTGGCCACAACAGACCGAGCACAACTGCGAACCGCGCTGGCCTTACTCGGTGGGGGCTTGCTGGTGGCCATTCCTGGTCTGGCCGGCTGGCTCGCAGGTGACGGCATCGAGGTGGATGGCATTCGTCGCCTGGTTGGGCCCCACTACTCGCCTAACCACACAGCACTCTATCTCCTGCGCACTTTCTTTGTGGCGTTCGGCCTGGGCCTTACGCTGTCGCGGCGGAACAGGGCCTGGCTGGCGGCGGCTGCTGGCGGCGTGCTGTGGGCTCTAATCCTCACGGGCAGCCGCGGCGCCCTGCTACTGGGCCTGCCCGCTGGCGCCGTGGTGCTGGCCTTTCTAGCCGTGCGCCGGCGCCCCGGCATACCCCGCTGGCTACGCGGGCGGCCCAGACTGCGCTACGGCCTGACACTGGGCATCGTCATAGCTGTGACCGCGGTGATGGTTCTGCAGTGGGACCGTCTGCTCAACGAACAGACGGTCTTTCATCGTGTTGATCTTTGGGAAGCCGCGCTTGCGTTGTGGCGCGAGCACATGCTCGCAGGCGTAGGCCCCGGTGGCTTCTTTTGGAACTACCCGGCCTATCTTCCGTTGGGAACCGCCATTGAGAGTGGCCAAAGCCACCCCCACAACGTTTGGTTGGAGGTGGCCATCACGTGGGGCCTGCCGGGTGTACTCTGGCTGCTGGTGGCAATCTTCGCCGCGATCCGGGCCGTTCGCCGCACGATGGCTGCGCCGTCTGCTCGCTTCTGGCTGACCGTTGGTCTCGGCGCTGCGTTTGCGGCTGCCCTGGCGCATGCCCAGAGCGATACGTTCATGTTACTCGCCGACCTTGCCGGCTGGAACGCGGTCGCCTGGGCACTGATCACAGCCCCGGCGGAAGATGAGCGGAATGAGACCCAAACACACAATGTTTTGTGCTAGAAGATAGATCTACGCACCGAAATACGCAAGAGAGGAAACGAGACGAAGCGGCTGCCTGTTGAAGAAAAGAGCCTGGACATCGACCTGTGACGATATCCAGGCTCCTGGCTTACAGCGAGTTGGGCCGGAGGCTACAATTAGCTATTCGAGCTATTCGATCGTAATCTGCACGTTGATGTCAGCAGCTGGCACCAACGGCAGGATCTGATCTTCGATCAGCTGCGACAGCCCTGGGTTCTCCAGCAGGGTACCCTTCAAGAACGGCTTAGCAACCCCATATGCTGCCTGGAGAGAGGTCTGGTCATACTTGATGCTAGCGACCTGCTCAGCATTGACGTTGATCTGCAGGGCATTGGGCTGGCTCACGATATCGACCTGCTTGGCGTTGAGGTCGCCCAGGATCTGCATAACGTTCGGCGGGAGCGCCGGCAGGGCCACGCCCAGTGCAGCTAGCTGATCGGCAGTCAGATCGCCAACAGAGGCGATCTGTCCATTCTTCACGCCGACTTTGGCGCGAATCACAGGCGGAGCCATGTCGCCAAGATCGGCCGGGGCAAAGGAAGGCTCGCCCGGTGCGGCGGCCTCGCCCGAGGCGCCTGGCAAGGAAATGGTGGTGGAGAGCCCGTCTTTTAACAGTGCATCCACACCAGTTGTCACGAGTTGCGGACTGATTCCGGCCTGGGTGCCCACAAGATTAGCGACCACATTGAGCCCAGCCGGCGACAGATTGATCTGGGGCAAGGCCTGGCCATTGACGGCAAGATTGATGCTCTCTTTGCTGGCATTGACCCAGACCTGCTGAATGTTGGCGTCAGCCAACAGCTGGAGGGTGTCGGCCGGCAGCGCCGCGCCGGGAATATCAAGTCCGAAGACGGTGAGGGCGCCACTCTCAGTCACCGCTACCGGGATCTCAGCCAGCTGGAACTCGGCGGGTTGGCCCGTGAAATCGAGGGTGATGGTGGCATCCATATTGGTCAGCTGTGGCAGCAGCCCTTCCAGCGTCTCCATCCTGACGGCATCACCGGTCAGCGCCGAGAGGAGCGCTGAAGTTCGAGAAATGTAGTTGCCGTCATAGGCCACACCGGGCAATGGCTGCCCATTGAGGCTGACGCTGAGCCCGCCTGGGGTCGTCTTCAGCACCAATGTCTCGACGGCCAGGGACTTGAGGAGGGCCAGTGTGTTTGCATCCAAGGCAACTGGGTTCACGCCGCCGGTCAGCGCTGCCAGTTGATCGCTTGTGAGGCCCAGTACACTGCCATTGCCGCTCTCGTCAAAGGAAACACCAAGGGCAATCGGGCCGATGACGCTTGCTGGCTGCTGTGGCGAGGCAAATGTCTCGCCCCGCCAGCGCGGGATATTAGCAGCCGCGCCCTGGGCAGGTG
>JACFMY010000007.1 GCA_019455155.1 Caldilineaceae bacterium | reverse complement strand
TCTGGCTTCTGTTATCTAAGAAAGGGCAATGGCACGCGGCAGGAGCAGCGATCAGATGGCAACACCCGGTGTACAGCAGCTACACAAGTACAGTAGAGAGGAGAAGTGTTCATGGCGTTAACATTCACCTGGCTTGGACACAGCACCTTTACGATCGATGCCGACGGCACCAGGCTTATCGTGGATCCTTTCCTCAAGCCCAACAACCCCGTCGCCCCGCGTACTGCTGCCGAGATAGAGGCCGACTTCATGTTGTTGACTCACGGCCATGGCGACCATGTGGCTGACGCGGTGGAGATAGCCAGGCGCACAGGCGCACAGGTGATCTGCAATTTCGAGATCGCCACCTGGTTGGGTAACCAGGGGATCAGCAACACGCACGCAATGAACCACGGCGGCGCCTATTCCTTTCCCTTTGGTCGCGTGAAGTTCACCATTGCCCACCACAGCAGCATGTTGCCCGACGGTGCCTATGGCGGGAATCCCCATGGCTTCCTGATCAACTTCAACGACGGCCACGACGTCTATATTGCCGGCGACACTGCGCTGACCTATGATATGAAGCTCATTGGAGATGTAGGGGGCGTTGACCTGGCCATCCTGCCCATTGGCGACAACTACACCATGGGCCCCGCAGATGCACTGATTGCCGCGCAATGGGTAAAAGCCAAGCATGTGCTGGCCTGCCACTACAATACGTTCCCCGTGATCGAGACGGATGCCGACAGTTTTTGCAGACAGCTGCGTCGCGAAACCGGCATCGACTGTACGGTCCTGGCCGTCGGAGCTAGCTTAACGCTGGACTGAGCACGGGTACTGCAGGTCGATTTTGATGGATAAGCGGTACCAGGACTGGCAAGGACTGGGCAACGACGATAGGTTGGATCAAGCCGGCGTGGCCTGCTCGCATACCGCATGTGATGAGAGTTACCTGGAGGGATTGACTATATGTCAGAGATTAGTGAATATGGCGTCCACACAAAGGCAGAATTGCTTTTTCCGGCCCATTTGATTCCGAGCCTGCGCGATCTGCGCGGGGAAGAATGGCGGGCCCTGGTTGATCGCGTGGCCGCGCTGCCCGAAACACATCCTGATAGCCTGGCGTTTGTGCTCATGATGATCGAGCTGGATGGCTGCCTGAAGTGTAACAGCAACAACTACAAATTCCTACGTGGCTGTTTCCTCTGCGCTACCCAGACTGTACAGTCCTTCAAAGGCACGGACCAGGAGCTGATTGCCCTATACAATAGGGCCAAGCAAGAGCTGAGCACGCATCTTCAGCATGGCATTCGCCCCGGCGAGCTGTCCCTGGCCTAGGCGAGCCAGCCCGTTACGCATGGTAGACCAGCGCTGGCCGGCGCTGGTTTTTTCTCGCCGTATGGGGACGGGCAGTGACACCCACGGCCAGGCCTCACAGACCCACGGTCACGTGTCTGTGCCCCTGCCGCCAACGACTATCTGCACATGATGACAGAAACGCACCAATCATCTGCCCGCCGGCTGCGCGTCGCGATCGTTGGCGGAGGCGTCGCCGGCCTTACGGCAGCCTACGACCTGACCCGCGCGGCGCATAGCCACGCCTTTGACGTCACGATCTTGGAAGGAGCAGACTATCTGGGTGGCCTGGCCGCTGGCTTCAAGGGCCGGCCTACCTGGGAGTGGCACCTCGAACACTACTATCACCACCTGTTTCTCTCCGATCGCGCCATGCTGGCGCTGCTGGACGAGATCGATTTCCGCTCTGCGCTCAAAACCTACCACCCCACCACAGCCATCCATACCCAGGGTAAGAACTATCCGCTGGACAGTGTGACGCGGGTGTTGAGTTTCCCCCTCATCCCCTTTTGGGATCGCCTAAGAATGGGTATGGTCATCGGCTATTTGCGCTACCACCCGCGCAAGCCGTGGCGGGCTTTCGACAAACAATTGGCTGACCGGTGGCTACGTAGGTGGATGGGCTCGCGCGCCTATGAAGCAGCGTGGGAGTTTCAGCTCCAGGGCAAATTTGGCGACTACTACAAAGAAGTCAATCTGGCCTGGTTTTGGGCGCGAGTATATGCCCGCACGCCGAAACTGGCCTATTTTGATGGCGGCTTCCAGGCCTTTGTGGTTCACCTTGGCGACGTGGTACGCGGCCAGGGCGCGACGATCCGTACCAAGGCGCTGGTCCAGGCGATCCGGCCCGTACCAGGTGGTGGTTACACGGTTGAGGTTGCCGGCCAGCCAGCTGAAAACTACGACGTGGTCCTGAGCACGACCAGCCCCACGTTGATGCAACGGTTGGCGCCCGACCTGCCGGCCGCATACCTGGGACAGCTCGCGCAGCTCAAGAGCATGGGCGCCGTGGTGTTGACCGTGGCGCTGGACCGCAAGCTGACTGAGGACATGTACTGGATTAGCCTACCCAAACGAGAAGGAATCCCCTTTCTCGCACTGGTAGAGCATACGAACATGATCGACCCACGTTACTACGGGGGCGACCATCTTCTTTATCTGGGCGACTATCTTCCGCCCGACCATCGCTACTTTTCCCTCTCAACGGAGGAACTGTTGGCGGAGTTTGCGCCACATCTGCGCAAGTTCAACCCGGCATTCCGGCCGGAGTGGATCACGGGCGCCTGGGTTCACCGCGCGCGCTACGCGCAGCCCGTCCCCCCGGTCGGTTACCTGGATCTGATCCCGGATCTGCGCACACCGCTGCCGGGGCTCTACTTCGCCTCCATGAGCCAGGTCTATCCGTGGGACCGGGGCACCAATTACGCTGTGGAGCTGGGGCGCAAGGTAGCCGGGCTCATTATCGAAGATGCCACGGCCGGTCGTGTGCCGGAGGCTACGGGCGCGGCGACGCAACCCACGTCCGCAATCCCGCAAGGTTGATTGGTACTTAAGTTCCATTGCGCGGGCGCATCTTTCGCTAAGGTAATAGATAGACAGCATATCGACAATCGACCCGCCGCGCCTGGAGCGCGGCGGCGCACAGATTCATAGAGCCGTGCGCAGGTCACAGAGGCGACCTGCCGTTTCAGGGAGAGAGATCATATGTCTGGTGCAGGCAACAGCAGTCAACTATCACCGGAAGCCGTGCTGAAGGCGCTCAGCACGGTCCAAGAACCAGAGCTCCACAAGGACCTGGTTACGCTGAACATGATCCGTGATATCAATATCGACAGCGGTGCGGTCGATTTCAATATCGTCTTGACAACACCAGCCTGCCCGCTGCGCGGGCAGATCGAGCGCGAGGCGGCCGCGGCGGTACAGGCCATCCCCGGCGTCACCGCGGTCAATGTGCGTTTCACAGCCGATGTGCGCACCGACCACCGCATCATTGGCAAGCTCAACATCCCCGTAAAAAACATCATTGCCGTAGCCAGCGGCAAGGGCGGCGTGGGTAAGAGCACCATCAGCACCAATATGGCAGTCAGCCTGGCCCTGGATGGCGCCAAGGTGGGTGTGCTCGACGCCGATATCTACGGCCCCAACATTCCCATGATGTTTGGCCTCACCGGGAGGCCGCGCGTCGATAACAACAAGATGGTGCCGCTCGAACGGTATGGCGTCCAGGTCATTAGCATGGGCTTCCTGATGCCCGAGGGCGAGGCGGTCGTCTGGCGCGGTCCCATGCTGCACAAGGCCATCCAGCAGCTCTTTACCGACGTGCGCTGGCGCGACCTGGATTATCTCATCGTCGATCTGCCGCCTGGTACCGGCGACGCCCAGCTAAGCCTGGCGCAAAGCGTGCCCCTGACGGGCGGCATCATCGTCACCAGCCCGCAGGCGGTGAGCGTCAGCGACGCGCTGCGTGGGGGGAAGGCGTTCGAGCGGATGGAAGTGCCCATCATCGGCGTCGTCGAGAATATGTCGGGCGAGATTTTTGGCACAGGAGGCGGCCAGGACGCGGCCAAAAAGCTGCGCGTTGACTTCCTGGCGCGCATACCACTCGACGCGCGGGTGCGCACTGGCGGGGATAGCGGCGAACCGATTGTCATTCTGGCCCCAGAGAGCGATACCGCCAAAGAGCTGCGGAACCTGGCCCGTATCGTCGCCGCCAAGATCAGCGTTATGGCTGTAGGGCCCGAACCCCAGCTAAAGATTATCTGAGCCCACGCGCACCTTTCTGGAAGCTGTCAGGCGCCGTCTCGTCGAATACGCGGCGCCCGGTAGCTTCCAGGAAGGCGCGCGCCCTGCCTCCACAAAACACCCCAATTAACCCTCCCAGCCTCATCCTCGATTTGACATCCGGCACCCACTGCGGATAGACTTGCTTTAGTTCAATCCATTTTGAATCAATTTTCTCTATACTAATCCGTCTTCTCTTATTCATCTCTCACCATGAGCACAATCGCAGCCTCGACACCGCCGGAATTCCTGAAAGTGCTGGCCCATGACGTGCGCTGGCAACTGCTCAGTGCGCTGGCCTACACAGATTGCCGCGTCCAGGAGCTGGTCGAGCTGGTCGGGCGCCCCATGAACCTGATCTCCTACCACCTGGGTGTGTTGCGACGCCATGCACTGGTCAACGAACGGCGCAGCAGCGCTGATGGGCGGGACGTCTATTACAGCCTGGACCTGGACCGGTTACAAGCGCTCTTTCAGGAGAGCGGCGCCCGGCTGCATCCGCTGTTGGGACCCGCCGCGCCAGCAGCGCAGGCCGCAGCCATGCCGGCCGTGGCCCGTGTGCTCTTTCTCTGTACGCACAACAGCGCGCGCAGCCAGATGGCCGAAGCGTTGTTGCGCCAGTTGGGTGGACCGCGGGTGGAGGTATTCAGCGCCGGCACCAGGCCCGGACGCGTGCACCCACTAGCCATCTCGACCCTGGCCGCCACAGGCATTGATATCAGCGGCCAACGTTCCAAACACCTGGACGAGTTTCGCGGCCAACACTTCACGTACATCATTACTGTCTGTGATCGGGTGCGCGAAGAGTGTCCAGTCTTTCCCGGCGATCCGGCGCAGATCCACTGGAGCATTCCCGATCCAGTGGAGGTGCAGGACAGCGGAGAGGAGCAACAGCAGGCATTCAAGGAAACGGCGCGCCAGCTGTCGACGCGGCTGCGCCATTTCCTGCCCGTGCTCGATCGCCGGGGGCGTAGGCACGCGGCAAGCATCGATCTAACAATAACCTGATTACCGGTGAAGGAGCGATTCATGCAGCAACCCTCGCTGTTACGCCGCAGTGCAGCCGAGCTGATGGGCACCTATGCCCTGGTAGCGGCCGGCTGTGGCGCCATCATCGTCAATACCCAGACCGGCGCGTTGGGACATGTCGGCGTGGCGCTGACCTTTGGCCTGGTCATCGTAGTCATGGTTGCAGCCACGGGCCATCTCTCCGGCGCCCATTTGAACCCGGCGGTTACCATAGCCTTTGCCCTGACGCGTCACTTTCCCTGGCGCGAGACGCCGGCCTACCTTGGCGGCCAGCTGCTCGGCGCGACGGGGGGCGCGTTGACATTGTGGGCGCTCTTTGGGCCGGCGGCCAATCTGGGGGCGACCAAGCCCGCCGGTGACCCCTTGCAGTCACTGTTGCTCGAGACCTTGTTGACCGCGGCCCTCATGTTTGTCATCACGGCTGTGGCCACGGACACGCGTGCCGTCGGCCAGCTGGCTGCGCTGGCCATTGGCTTTACTGTGGGCGCCAATGCCCTGTGGGCGGGCCCCATCAGCGGCGCATCCATGAACCCGGCCCGTTCGTTGGGCCCGGCGTTGGTTGCCGGTATCTGGGACCATCACTGGATTTACTGGGTGGGCCCGCTGGCAGGGGCCGCGCTCGGCGCGCTCATCTATCAATGGGTGCGCGTGCCCGTCAGTGAGCCGGCGCCAGCCATCAGCCACAGCGAAACCGGCGTCACCCAGACGCAGGCAGGAGACTGACTCCAGCGCAGGCCATGCTTGTCTTGTCGGATCTAGATTAGGTATAGAAATGATAAGAGGATCTCAAGGAGAATATCGCGATGCCCAAACCCAAGGTGTTATTCTTGTGCAGCGCCAACTCGGCGCGCAGCCAGATGGCGGAAGCGCTGTTGCGCAAACACGGCGATGACCGGTTTGACGTATACAGCTGCGGGATCGAGGCCAAGGGGGTGAACCCGTACACTATACGCGTGCTCGAGGAGCTGGGCATCGACACCAGCCGGCACTACTCCAAAGACATTCGCGAGTATATGGGGAAGATGAACTTCGCCTACCTGATCACGGTATGTTCAGCAGCTGACCGCAACTGCCCGTCGACCTTTCCCGGCATCAGCAAGCGGATGCATTGGCCGTTCGACGATCCCGCAGCATACGAAGGCAGCGACGCGGAGAAACTGGAGACATTCCGCACGGTACGCAACCAAATTGAGCAGAAGATCCTCGCCTGGCTACAGGAGTTGGATGGGGCCACGAGCCCGGCGCCCGCAGATCGTACCTCTGCATAATTTCCTCCACGGACCTAATCGAGCGACGGCTCACCTGTGCCACCTGGCGGCGGGTGAGCCGCCCATTTTTCCACGGGGCAGCGCCAGCCGGCGCCGGCTGTTTTAGAGTATGGTATCCCCACGACGAGTAGGCCCGGCTGTCACCGCGCCTGCGACCAGCGCGGCTGGAGCCAGTGCAGCGAACGCCACGCGGGCGTGACAAACGTCCCACCGCATTGGTTCCACAGCCCACTTGCAGACAGAAGTCAGTGACCGTATGATGGAGGTGCAGCGCCATTGCGTAGCTTTCGGATCTCCAACCTGGTCACAACCGCGTCGAAACGGTCAAGCGCGATAACCGTCGCAGCAACCCACACACCCCCAGCGTCCGTTCAGAAAGGGCTCCTATGTTAACCCTCATTGAAAAGATACTGTTCATTGCTGCGGTTGCAGCCTCCTTATATTTCTCCGTCATTGGTTTTTACCGGGTCTACAGGACCATTATGCGCGGCGAAGGGAGGAAGCCTTCGCTGCAGGAAGTGGGCCGCCAACTATGGAATGCGGCCACCACCTGGGTGACCACCCGGCCCATCTGGAAGACGCGGCCATGGAGCAGCCTCTTCCACATCATGGTGTCCCTGGGCTTCATCTTCTATTTTTTGGTAAACCTGGGTGACATACTCGAAGCGTTCTTCCCCTTGACCTTCATGGGTGAGGGGGTGATCGGTGATCTCTACCGTTTCCTGGCGGACCTGGCCACCGTGAGCGTGTTGGTAGGCATCGTCTACTTCATCCAGCGCCGCTTTGTCTACGACGACCGCGCGCTCAGTTACCGGGACAACATCAAGCTGGTCGACAGCGTAAAGGAAGGCGCGATCCGCCGGGATTCCCTCATCGTCGCGCTCTTTATCCTTTTCCATGTCGGATTCAGGCTGGTGGGCAACAGCTTCAAGGTATCGCTCCACGGCGGGGATGCGTGGCAGCCCTTCAGCACGGCCGTCAGCACCCTGTGGGCAAGCTGGGCCGAGCCAGCCCGCGTCGTCGGCGAGCACCTGGGCTGGTGGCTGGCCATTGGTTTGATTCTAGCTTTCCTGCCCTACTTCCCCTATACAAAGCACATTCATCTGATTGTGTCGGGCTTCAACTTTCTGACCAAGCCCAAGCGCACCTCGCTGGGCGCGCTGGAGCCTGTCGATTTCGAGGATGAATCCATCGAGGAGTTCGGCGTCGACAAGGTCGAGAAGCTGCCGTGGACGCACCTGATGGACGCCTATGCCTGCATCATGTGCAATCGCTGCCAGGATGTTTGCCCCGCGTACCTGACTGGCAAGGAGCTGTCTCCCTCGGCGCTGGAAGTCAACAAGCGTTACTATCTCAACCAGAACCTGGCTACCTTGGCCCGCGGTGAAGATTCAGGTGTAGCGCTGATGGACTTTGCCATCTCCGAGTCAGCCGTTTGGGCCTGTACGGCCTGTGGTGCGTGCGTGGAGATCTGTCCGGTGGGGAACGAGCCCATGTTCGACATCCTGTACATGCGCCGCCACCAGGTGCTCATGGAAAACAGCTTTCCCAACGAGCTCAAGCAGGCCTATCGCGGCATGGAGCGCAACGGCAATCCGTGGAACATCAGCGCCCGCGATCGCATGAACTGGGCCCAAGGCCTCAACGTGCCCACGGTAGAAGAGAATCCCGACTTTGAGCTTCTCTGGTGGGTCGGCTGTGCCCCATCGTATGACCCCCGGGCGCAGGAAACGGCCAAGGCTCTGGCCACAGTGCTCAACGCCGCTGGCGTCAACTTCGCGGTGCTGGGCGAGCTCGAACGCTGCACAGGTGACGCGGCTCGCCGGTCGGGCAATGAGGCGTTGTTCTACGAGCTTGCCCAGGGCAACATTGAGACGCTCATCGAAATTGCGCCAAAACGGATCGTCACCACCTGCCCTCACTGTCTGCACACGCTGGGCAAAGAATATGGACAGTACGGGGGCAACTATGAAGTGATTCACCACACGCAGCTGCTCACCGAACTGGTGGCCGACAAGAAGATCAGTGTTGAACGGGCGGGCGATATCGATATGGTGACTTTCCATGACCCCTGTTACCTGGGCCGTCACAACGGCATTGTCGATGCCCCGCGCGAGGCGCTGCTGGCTACCGACGCCTTTCTCGTGGAGATGCCGCGACGCGGGGCTCACTCCTTCTGCTGCGGCGCTGGCGGTGCGCAGATGTGGAAAGAGGAGGAGCACGGCAGCGCGGCCGTCAACACCACACGCTACGCGGAAGCAGCTGCCACCGGCGCCAGCACCATCGCGGTCGGCTGCCCCTTCTGTCTGACCATGCTCACCGATGCCGCGAAACAGGCCGGTGGGGGCATGCGTGTCAAGGATGTGGCGGAGATCGTGGCGGAACGGCTGGCGCCTGGCGTGGAGGCAAAGGAAGACGTGCGCCATAGCACGGGCGCTGCAGCCTGAGGTTGAAGCAGGAAGAGGACATCATCATGTGTTTCCCAACAATGTTGCGCTGGATTGCGGCCGGGACGCTGGCGCTGTCAGTCACTGCCTGCCAACCGGTCCGGCCGCTGGCCGAGCAAGCAACAGCGCCCGCGACGCCCGCAGCGGCTGAAGAGCCGGCTCTAGCGACGCCCGATGTTGCCGGTCGCTACACTGGTTCACTCTCTGTGGCTGGGTTGACGCTGGAGATTGTGGTCAACCTGGAAGCGGAAGAGACCGGCTACACGGGCACCATCGATGTTCCCCAGCAAGGGGCTGCGGGCGTTCCGCTGCACGATATTCGCGTCGATCCGCCGTCGATCCACTTCGAAATGCTGGCCGGACCCCAGCTTGCCATCTTTGACGGCGAGATCAGCAACGGCGTCATCACCGGCGCCTTCTCGCAATCGGGCTATGACGGCGAGTTTACGCTGGCCGCGGCCGCTGGGGAGACGGAAGCGACAACGCCTGGCAAGGGCGTGACCTACACAGACCCCGCCGGCCGTTTCTCCTTGCCGGTGCCGACCAACTGGACAGCCCTTGAACATGAGGGCTACGTGCTCGTTACCGATCCCGAAGAGAGCATCAAGGTCTATGCGCTTGCCCTGGAAGGCACGGACATTGAGCAAGCGCTGGCCGAGGGCTGGAAACTGGTCGACCCGACCTTTGACCTGGGTATCGAGGACACGGTCGAGCCCCCTTCGCAAGAAAGTGTCGAACAGACACTTGTCCACGTCTACGACACGGGCACGGTCAACCGGATCGCGCAGGGAATTGGCCAGTTGAAGGACGGCGTCGTCTACGTGATCCTTGTGGATGCCGAGCTGGCAGGTCTGCAGAGGCGCAACGCGCAGCTGACAATCATCGGGTCTGGCTTCAAGATCCTGGCGATCGAGAAGACGGACCTGAGCGGAACCCAGCCGTTGCCGGTGACGGCCACGGTGATCGAGGCGCTGGAGGAGTTCATCACCACCTACATGGAGAAGTTTGGTATTCCTGGCGCGGCGGTAGGCATCGTGGAAGGGGACCAGCTCATCTATGCCAAGGGATTTGGCATGGCGGACCCGGCCGCGGGGGTGCCCATGGCGCCGGATACGCATGTCATGATCGGATCGACCGGCAAGAGCCTGACAACGATGCTCATGGGCACGCTGGTGGACGACGGCCTCATGAGCTGGGACACGCCGGCCATAGAGCTGTACCCTGACTTCAAGGTCAAGGACCCCGATCTCTCCGCCACGATCACCATGCGCAATCTGGTCTGTGCCTGTACTGGCGTGCCGCGCCGCGATCTCGAGCTGCTGTTCAACGCCAGCACGCTGACTGCCGCGGATATTGTCGCCTCGCTGGCCGACTTCGAGTTCTTTACTGATTTTGGCGAAGCCTTCCAATACAGCAACCAGATGGTGGCCACGGCGGGCTACATTGCGGGGGTTGCGGCTGGTCTGGCGCCAGACGATCTGGAGAGGGGTTATGCAGAGGCGTTGCAGGAACGTGTGCTCGACCCCATTGGCATGGAGCACACAACCCTTTCCTTTGCCGAGGTACGCGAGCGCAACCAGTTTGCCATCCCCCATACCCAGACGCTCTTCAACACCTACGAGCCGGCCGGCATCGCGCTGGAGGAGATGCTCATTCCCGTGGCGCCGGCTGGCGTCCACTGGTCTACCCTGGAAGACATGGCCAAATATCTGATCACCGAGATCAACGAAGGTGTGGCCCCCGGCGGTGCGCGCGTAATCTCTGCCGAGAATCTGGCGGAGACGTGGAAACCACAGATCGCGGTAAGCGCCGATGCCGCCTATGGGCTGGGCTGGCTGGTGAGCGATTACAAGGGGATCCGGGTCATCTCGCACGGCGGCAATACCGTGGGCTTCACCTCGGGCTTCGTTTTTCTGCCCGACGTGGATTTGGGCATCGTCGTGCTCACCAACGCCAGGGCCAGCAACCTCTTCAATGAAGGGGTAGCCGGCCGGCTGTTGGAGCTCGTCTTCAGCCAGGAGCCGGAAACGGCTCGCAGCCTGGACTTCTATCTCGAACAGGTAGAGGAGCAGCTGGTTGATCTGCGCGCGCAGATCCAGGAACGTGTAGACACCGCCGCAGTTGAATCCCACCTGGGCCGGTTCCAGAATCCTGCCCTGGGCGATATCGTGCTCAAAGTTGCAGACGATACGTTCCTGCTGGAGGCGGGCGAATTTCGCACGGAGCTGCGCCCCAAGCTCGACGATCAGGGCGAGCTAGAGGGCTACATCGAGATGGATCCGCCGCTACAGGGCGCGATCTACAAGCTCCAAGTGGATGGCGCGGGGAATCCGGTGGTTGTATTGGGCGAAGGCGCGGTGCAATACACCTTCACCCAAGGCGAATAGCTCCACAGGCTGCGGGCGGGCGCCTAATCACTGCGCCAGCTGCCACTCGATCAACGCCCCCGCCACCCAGGTAGGTGCCGGGGAATGGTACAGTAGGGTGGAGTCGGTGTAGGTCAGGTCTAGGATCCGGCCCTGTATGGGCCCGCGCACGTAGCGAAAGAGCTGGCCAGCGTCGCGTGCATCGCTCTTGGCGTCTACACAGTGCTGGTTATATCCCCAATAGTCGCCGCGCGCCAGCAACGCGATCCCCTCTTCAATGCGCTGGCGTGCATGGGCCAATCCTTGCTCGTCCGGCCAATAGGCTTCCTCCGCCGCGTCGCCGTAGCCGATGCCGTGATGGAACGGGTCGGCAGTTGAGACGACCACGGCCTCTTCGGCGAGGCGCGCAATCTCCTCGATGCCGGGCAGTTCCCCGGGCTTGCCACCAGCCAGATACGGGTACCTCTCTATCACTTCAGGTCCTTTGATGCCGCGGCGCCTGGTTTCCGCCTGCCAGAAGTGGCGAAAACTGATAAGCGCATGGTCGCTGCGCCATTCGTTGCCCCGCGCCAACCCCGTCCCTTGGATGCCCCAATGGCGAAACCGGCTAGGCGGCTCGCCCGCGGCAACCCGGACGCGTGCATCCTGCATCTCATCCGTAAACGCGTGCAACACACTGATGACGATCACCCGGTCCGCGCCCGAGTCCAGGCAGGCGTGCACAGCCGCCGCGATCTGGTGGCCGCAGTCGGCTACGCCGGCATGGGGAAAGACAATGACGCCGCCGTCACGCAGCACCCCTGACAGATCCCACTGCCGCGCCCGGTCCAGCAGATCCAGCGTGCCTCGTTCGCCCAGTTCAGCATGTTCCCTGTGATAGAGAGCGAGAATGGCTTCCTGCAATGCGTCGCGTTCCATGTGCACAGTGCCTTCCTATATGGCTTACATTCTATAAAATGGTCTGAGTTTGATATACTACGCCCATGTCAATCCAGGCACAACAGACGCCCAATCCCAATGCACGCAAGTTTATCCTGCCGGCGGCGTATTTTACCAAAGCGCTGAGCTTTCCCAGCGTCGAGGCGGCCGCCGCCCACCCGCTGGCCGCGGCCATCTTTGCCCTTGACGGCGTCTACAACGTCTTCATGGTGCAGGATTTTGTGACGGTCAATAAACGACCCGACGTGGATTGGGCCGCCCTGGAGGCGACCATCCAGCAAGCGATCGAGCGCTATTTGGACGGCGCTGAGATCGAAGCGTGAGCAGGGGCATGCGGCCCTACGGACAGGAACGCGCGGCTGTGCAACAATAGGCGGCAGCGCGCCGATCACCCATCTCATTCAGAACGGAAATCCTACGCGTGAATACAGTTGCTTCGTTCATCCCCACCATGGTCGCTAGCGAGAATGGGCGTCATGGCATGGTCGCGGCCATGGAGCTGCTGCGCCAGGGCGGCACCGCGCTCGACGCCGTTGAGCTGGCCTGTCGCATCGTCGAGGACGACCCTTCCGACCAGAGCGTCGGCTACGGCGGGCTCCCCAATGTGTTGGGTGAGGTGGAGCTCGATGCCAGTATCATGGAAGGGCGCACGCTGCGGGCAGGCGCGGTGGCCGGTGTGCAGGGCTATGGGCGGGCCATCACCCTGGCACGCAAAGTGATGGAGGAGACGCCGCACGTGCTGCTGGTGGCGCGGGGCGCCGAACGGCTGGCCGCGGAGACGGGTGAGGTGCCTCAGGACCAGCATACCGGCGAGACCATGCAGCGCTGGCAGGCGCGCTTTGCTGAGCGGGGGGTGGAGCCCGCCCCGCACGGGAACCTGCGCCAGGTGGCGCGGCTGCTCACCCGGCCACTCAATCTGCAGGACAATGCCAATCGGGCGGTCGATAGCGCGGTCACTAAGGAACCGCGGGTCGACACGCACGGCACAGTGAACTTCATTGCGCTGGATCGTTACGGCGACCTGGCTTCTGCCGTCAGTACCAGCGGTCTGGGTTGGAAATACCCTGGCCGCGTCGGCGACAGCCCCCTGATCGGCGCCGGCAACTACTGCGACAACCGGTACGGCGCCGTCGCATGCACCGGTATGGGCGAGCTGGCCATCCGCGTCTCCACCGCGCGCAGCCTGGTGCTCTATCTGAAGATGGGCATGTCGCTCACCGAGGCCGGGTATGAGGCGCTGCGCGATCTCATGGATCTGGACGCCGGCGCGGGCCAATACATGAATATTGTGGCCATGACCCCGCGCGGCGAATGTGCGGGCTTTTCGACCGTGGCAGGCAAGCGTTATCTCCGCATGACGGCCAGCATGGAAGAGCCAGAGCTGGTCGATCGCATTATGCTTGACCACGGCCAGGCAGAATAAGTGGAAGCGACACCAATGCCAACTCCAGTTAGAATGCCCCAGCTAGGTGAAAGCGTAGTCGAAGGCACCGTAGCACGCTGGCTCAAGGCGCCGGGCGATACCGTTGCCAAGCATGAGCCTCTCCTGGAGATCACCACCGACAAGATCGACACGGAGGTGCCGGCGCCGGCAGCTGGTGTCCTGCTGGAAATCATGGTGGCCGAAGGCGCCACAGTCGCAGCTGGCGCTACCCTGGCCGTAATTGGTGCGCCAGGCGAGTCACTGTCCGCTGTGACGCCGCAGGCTGGCGCCGGTGATGCCTCTCCCCAGCCAGCAGCTGCCATGCGCCCGGCCCAGGACGACAGCACGCGGCCGTCTCGGCAACGGCCAGGCGGCCGCAGCTTCATCAGCCCTGTGGTGGCGCGCATGGCAGCCGAGCACAACCTGGACCTGGCGGCCATCGAGGGTACCGGCCTGGGTGGGCGCGTCACGAAAAAGGACGTGGAGGCGGTACTGGAGCGACAGGCAGGTACGTTGGCGCCGCCTGAGACGCGCGCGCCAGTGGCGGCTGAGGTGCGCGGGGAGTTGGGCGAGGATGACGTGCTGGCGCCGCTGACGGCCATACGGCGAGCGATTGCCCAACATATGGTCAAGAGCAAGCAGGTCAGCCCCCATGTCACCACCATCTTCGAGGTGGATATGACGGCGGTTGTGCGCCACCGCGAGGAGAACAAGCAGCCGTTTGCCCAAAAGGGCATTGCCCTTACCTATACGCCCTACTTTGTCATGGCAGTCGCGGCCGCGCTCAAGGCCGTACCCGAGGCAAACAGCAGCTTTCATGACAACGGTATTCTTCTCCACCAGCGCATCCACATTGGCATCGCCGTAGCCCTCGCCACCGGTCTGATCGTGCCCGTAATCCGCGATGCGGACGAGCGTAATTTGCAGGGTCTGGCGCGTGCCACCAATGATCTGGCCGCGCGGGCGCGCAACGGCCAGCTCCGTCCCGACGAAGTCAAGGGCGGCACCTTCACCATCACCAATCACGGCACAGGGGGCAGCCTGGTGGCCACGCCCATTATCAACCAGCCCCAGAGTGCGATCCTGGGGGTTGGCGCCATCACCAAGCGCCCCGTGGTGCGCAGCAGCCGCGCATCGCTCTTGCCCAGCGCCGACGATGCCATTATCATCCGCCCTATGTGCTATTTGAGCCTCTCCTTCGACCATCGTGTTATGGACGGTGCGCAGGCAGACGCTTTCTTGACAGTGGTGAAAGAGAAACTGGAAAATTGGGAGCAATAAAAGACGAGCCGCGGTGATATGGCGGGACCGGATCGTTGAGATCTTGGGGAACATCCGTCACATCATCTGGGTTCACAGAGTGGGAGATCATTCATGGCAGAGCAAACGTATCAATATGACGTCATGGTAGTGGGCAGTGGCCCTGGCGGCTACGTCGCCGCGATCCGCGCCGCGCAGTTGGGACTGAAGACGGCCATTGTCGAGCGTGAGAGTCTGGGCGGCGTCTGTCTCAACTGGGGTTGTATTCCCACCAAGGCGCTCATTCACAACGCCGAGGTGCTTGAGGAGCTGCACAATGCAGCCGACTTCGGCTTCAGCTTTGAGAACCTGCACGTGGATTTTGGCAAGGCCGTCAAACGCAGCCGGGATATCGTCGCGCGCCAGACCCGTGGCGTCGCCTTTTTGATGAAGAAAAACAAGATCGATGTCATCGAGGGCCATGGCGTCTTCACGGACGACCACACGGTCAAAGTGACGCCGACTGAATTCATGCCCGAGGCCAAAGAGCAGAGCATCACCGCGGCCCACTTCATCGTCGCCACCGGCGCGCGGGCGCGCAGCCTGCCGGGCACGGAGATCGACGGTAAACAGGTGATTCAGTACCGTGATGCGCTTGTGCTGGATGAGGTACCCAAGAAGCTCATCGTGGTGGGATCTGGCGCCATCGGCATGGAGTTCAGCTATGTCTACAGCACGTACGGCGCGGAGGTCACGGTCGTCGAGATGTTGGACCAGTTGCTGCCGTTGGAAGATGCCGAGGTAGCGGCCGAGATCCAGAAGGTCTTCAATAAGAAGGGCATCAAGACGCTGATCAGCACACGCACGGAGAAGGTAGAGGTCGCCAAAAAAGGCGTGACCGTGACGGTAAAGAACCTCAAGACAGAAGAAACCGAAACGTTGACGGCAGACAAGGTGCTCATGGCCATCGGCGTGCAGCCCAACACGGAGAATGTTGGGCTCGATGCAGCGGGCGTCAAGCTGGACAAGCGCGGCTTCATCGAAATCGACGAGGTCATGCGCACCAGTGTGCCCCACATCTACGCGATTGGCGATTGCACCGGCAAGCTGGCCCTGGCACATGTTGCCAGCGCCATGGGGCTGGTGGCCGCGGAGACCATTGCCGGCGCGGCGACCATGCCGATTCCTGCCGACCGTTACATCTTCATGCCGCGCTGTACCTATTGCGAGCCTCAGGTGGCGAGTCTCGGCTATACCGAGGCTCAGGCCAAGGAGAAAGGCTTCGACGTCCGGGTGGGCAAGTTCCCGTTCATGCCCAATGGCAAGGCCCAGGCTCTTGGCGCCAAGGTTGGCTTTGTCAAGATTATCGCCGACGCCAAATATGGCGAGATCCTGGGCGCCCACCTGGTAGGCACAGGCGTTACCGAGCTGTTGCCCGAGCTGAGTCTGGCCCAGATGATGGAGATCACGCCGGCCGAGATCGCGCGCAATGTCCATGCGCACCCCACGCTGAGTGAAGTGATCATGGAAGCGGCGCACGCGGTCGAAGGTCACCCGATCCACATGTAGCGGACCGCGCGGCTGGTCTGCCAGCCGCGGCGGGACATGATGTGGCACGAAACTGGCGGTATGCGTGTAGCTGATCCGTCCGGTAGAAACTTGGAACCATGAATTCTGCGAGTAGCGATCAGCTCTCTGCTGTGACAATTGATATTGCGGTCCGCTTTGCCGAGACCGATGCCATGGGGGTCGTACATCATAGCACCTATATCGTCTGGTTCGAGGCGGCCCGCGTGGCGTGGATGGATGCCGCCGGTGTACCCTACGTGGAGGTAGCCGGCGGTGGACACCATTTTGCGGTGACGGCACTCCAGCTCGAATACCGTTCGCCCGCACGTTTTGGGGACACGGTGCGGGTAAAGGCGTGGGTAAGCGGGCTACGTAGCCGGCATGTGCGCTTTGAGTATGAGGTTACGCATGCCGCCAGCGGCGTCCTCTTGGCAACTGGCAGCACGGAACATATCTGTGTAGACCTGGAAGGCCGCATGGCCCGGATTCCTGAGACTATCCTGGAACGATTACAGACCGGCTTGAGGACGCTGGCGCCGCGGGAGACATAACGCGGCTGTGCCCCGCCCGCTAGCACGCATAGCGCCTGCAAGGGATCCCATGATCGACGTTGAGCAGCATGGCTCTGTCAAAGTAATTCGCCTGGCCCGCTCGCTGTTGGGCAGGCCGCTATATTGGACGGCCGCGTACTGGGTGGACGGCCTGCTCATCGACGCGGGGCCTGCCTGTACCGCGCGCGAGCTCGTCCAAGTCCTGGGCCAGGTACCCGTGCAGCAGATTGCCATCACCCATAGCCATGAGGACCATATTGGCGGGCTGGCGTTGCTGCGCCAGCGCTATCCCGATGTGCCCATCTACGCGTCACGCCATGCGCTGTCGACCATCGAAGACCCCGCGCGGCTAAAGCTGCAGCGTTACCGCCGGCTGGTATGGGGCACGCCCAGTCCAGTGCGCGGCGTCCAATCGCTGGATGAGATCGCCGATGAGATCAGGACACCGGAATTCACGTTGCGCGTCATCGAGACGCCCGGCCACAGCCGCGATCACGTCTCTTTCTTCGAGCCGCGCTTTCGCTGGCTCTTCTGCGGCGACGCGTTTATTGGCGGCCGTGATATCGCCTGGACGCCCGAATTCGACATGTTCAGTATTGTCAGCAGCCTGCGCACCATGGCCAGCCTGCGGCCCGAACGGCTCTATCCTGGCAGCGGGCATGTGCGGCGTACCCCATTGGCTGATCTGCACGGCAAGATCGGCGATCTCATTCAATTGGCCAATGAGGTGCTCAAGCTGGAGAGCAGCGGCTATTCTGTCCACGAGATGGTGGAGATGTTGTTTCGCGGCGAACCGCGCATTCATTGGTGGACCTTTGGTCACTTTTCCGCCGCGCACCTGGTGGAGGCCTGCCGCACCTATAACGCCCTGGTCACGCCCGGCGATCTGGCGTCATTGGCGCCGCGCGATCGCCGCGGTCGTACCGATGACCTGGCTGATTCATCTTCGACCAACCGGTCGACTGATCCGGGCGATTGGCGCCGCTAGTGGTCTATCAAGCGTGATTCTTTAGCCATCCGGTAGTAACGAATTGATTCGTTCTTCACCTGTCCACAGCGACTAAAGTCGCCACTACCGAACTCAAGTTTGATGCTTGACAGACCACTAACCAGAGGGAGCAGTGCTCACCGTTCATGGCCAGGCGGCGACCGGAATCGATCCTCCCGGCAAAGCCGTAGCGTAACAACGGCTTCCGTTCAGTTGGAGCAACTACTATGCGAGTCCTGGTGACTGGCGGCGCCGGCTTTATCGGCGCCCATCTATCGAATCGACTGCACGAAAAAGGGTTCTATGTCCGCGTGCTGGACAACTTGAGCAGCGGCGACCCAGCTGCGCTGGCCGCCGGCATCAATTTCAACCGCGGCGACGTGCGCGACATACCGAAGCTCTGGTCTCTCCTGCAGGGCGTGGATGTGGTCTACCACCTGGCAGCCCTTGTCAGCGTGCCTGCGTCGGTGCTCTACCCGCGCGAGTACAACGACGTCAACGTCGGCGGCACAGTGGCCCTGTTGGAGGCCTGCCGTGATGTGGGGGTCAAACGTGTGGTCTTGACCAGCAGCGCCACGGTCTACGGCGACCAAAAGACACAGCCTGTGCGCGAAGAGATGATACCCAACCCTGCCGTGCCCTACGCGGTAAGCAAGTTGGCCGCGGAACGCTATCTCTTCACCATTGGCCGCCTGAGCGGTTTTGAAGCGGTTGCACTGCGGATCTTCAACGCCTATGGTCCCGGCCAGCCCTTGCCGCCGGCCCATGCTCCGGTCATCCCACAGTTTATGCAGCAGACCATCGGCCGCGGCTCCGTTGTGGTCTTTGGCAGCGGCCAGCAGACACGCGACTTTGTCTATATCGACGATGTCGTGGAAGCGCTGGTCAGCGCCGCGACCGCGGCCAATATCGATCAAGAGACCATCAATGTGGGCAGCGGGCAGGAGACGGCGCTGGCAGAGCTGATCGAACAGATCAGCGCCACCGTGCGCGCAAAGGCCAACGTGATTTACAACAGTGAGATGTCGGGCGGCATCGCTCACCTGGTCGCAGACTTGACCAAGGCGAAACAGATGTTGAAATTCAAGCCCAGGACCACGCTGGCCGACGGCTTGCGCAAGCTCTATGAGCTGGACCCGCGATTCTCGCGCGCGGCCAACAAGAAAGGCATTGCTATCTCTTGAGCGGCCCAGCTTCTTGCTGGCGCCGGCTAGCGCCAGCATTCGTTTTGTTGATGTTCGTTCTGGTGGTTGCAGGCTGTACACGGACTGGGCCGGGGCTGGAGGTCTATCTCCGCACCAACGCCGCAGAAGTAGACAAGCCCGCCAGCGTGGATACGCGACCCGTTAAATTCGTGGTGGAGCCCGGTACGCCCGCACGGGTGATCGGCCAGCAGCTGGAACAGGCCGGGCTCATTCGCGATGCTACGTTGTTTGAGGCCTACGTGCGCGCCAATGAGCTCGATTACCGGTTGGAGGCTGGCACCTTTGTGCTCAGTCCCTCCATGTCGCTGCGCGAGGTCGTCGCGGCATTGCAAAACGCCCAGGCCGCGTCCATCACCCTCACGATCCCTGAAGGGTGGCGGCTGGAACAAACGGCCGAGTACCTGGCCCAGGCGGGTATCTTTGCCACACCGGACGGCGCGGACGCGTACCGTATACAGGCTGCCAACGGAGACCTCACCGGCCTGGACCCGACCCGCTATCCGTTTCTACAGGATTTGCCAGCTGGCGCCAGCTTGGAGGGCTATCTCTTCCCCGATACCTACCAGATTCCGGCGGACGGCGCCACGGCAACGGACGTGCTGGCGCGGCAGCTTGACATCTTTGCGCAGCGCGTGGTGCCCTTGTTCGAGGAAGCCGCGGCCAGCGGCGTCACGGCGCTGAATCTGCACCAGGTCGTCACGTTGGCCAGCATTGTGGAACGGGAAGCTGTGGTGCCAGAGGAACGTCCCGCCATCGCGGCGGTCTATCTCAACCGCCTGGCGCAGGGGATCAAGCTAGAAGCGGACCCCACGGTGCAATATGCCATGGGTTACCAGCCGGCGACGGGCCAGTGGTGGAAGACGCCCGTCTTTCTGGAAGAGTATGGGAGCGTTGACAGCCCCTACAATACGTACCTGTATGGCGGCCTGCCGCCAGGCCCCATTGCGGCGCCTGGGGTCAGCAGCATCCGATCCGTGCTCTACCCCGAGCCCCATGCCTACCTCTACTTCGTGGCCTTGCCCGACGGGAGTGGCCGCCACGTCTTTGCCGAGACCTTCGAAGCGCACCAGGAAAATGTACGCCGCTACCAACAGGGTCAGTAGCGGCGGCCCTCACCATCACGGTCTTGCGTTAACACAGACTGTTTCGAACACTGCCCGTTTTCGAACACTGCCTGTTTCGAACAGGGGCTGTTTGGTAGGGCCCAGCCTGTGCGGTCTTAGCGGCTGGGCTCTACGTAGCGTCCCGCGTCTATTGGGTCTGAGCCACAAACTCCTGCAGGACCTCGACAAAGGTCTCAGCGGGCAGGGCGCCAGGGATGATCCGTCCTTCGCCGTTGAAGAGCACGATGAAGGTTGGCGTTCCCTGTACAAAGGGCGCCCCATCCTGAAGATCGCTGCTCACGCGCTGGGCGATGGCCGCATCATCGAGGCAGAGCTCGAACTGGGCTGTATCCAGCTCCATCTCGCCGGCCAGGTCAAGAAGTACTGGCTTGGGATCACTGATGGACCAGGACTCGACAGTCTCGAAGAGCTTATGATGCATCTCCCAGAACTTGCCCTGGTCGGCCGCGCATTCGGCTGCGGCCCCGGCTGCCGGCGCCTGTGGGTGGATATTTAATGGGAAGTGCTTGAAGACCCACAACACCTGGCCCGTGTCGACAAATTGCTCATCGAGCACAGGCTGTGTTTCCCTGGCATGGCGTTCACAATAGGGACACTGGAAGTCCGAGAACTCGATGACTGTCACCTTGGCATCCAGATTACCCCGGTACTCGTCACCAGCCATGTTGAAGCCGGGCCGTTGCGGATCGGCGACCCAGCCCTCGGCCGTGGCCCAGAAGGGAATCTGCGCCTCACCCTCGCCCGACGATTCCTCCGCCACAGGCGGCTCTTCGCCGGCGGCAATAGCGTCCACGTATGTGGCAAATTGCTCAAAGGGCTGCGCGCCCACCAAGAGGTAGGTGGCAGCGGAAGCATTGTCGACGAACTGGAAGCTGGGCGTACCCGACACACCGATCTGGCGGCCTTCCTCGATTGCAGCATCCACAAAGGCTATCTGGTCGCTCGTGTCCGCCATGCAGGCGTCATATGCGTCCATGTCTGCGCCTACATCGCCGGCCAGGCGGGCAAAGACAGGTAGCGGATCGGCGGCATTGCTCCACTCTGACTGGGTCTGGAAGATCTTGTCGTGCATGCCCCAATATAGCGCCGCGCCCTGTTCGGCAACACAGCGGCTGGCATAGTGAGCCGCAGGCGCATTCGGGTGGAGCTCGACGATGGGGAAGTCGCGGAAAATGACGCGCAAAGTGCCGTCGCGGACGTAGCCTTCATTGACAGCCGGCTCCGTCTGCACGAAGTAGCGAATACAGAACGGGCATTCGAAGTCGCTATATTCGATCATAGTAACCGGCGCGTTGGGATCACCGCGGAAAGGATACCCTTCCGGCGTGAAGCCAACTGGAATATCTTTGTAGCTTTCCAGGGGCTGATCAACCGTGGCCTCGGTTTCCGCAGGGTCCACAGTCTCCTGCTCAGCAGCCACAGCTGTCTGTGCTGCACTCTCTACGGCAGCGGGCAGCGACCCAATGGGCTGCGTGCAAGCGGCCATGCCTACCATGACGAACAACGTCACCAGGCCAACCAGGGAGCGACCCCAATGGCCGCGTTGGATATGTTTCATTTCGACTTACCTTTGCTGAGTATGCTGGAACCAGAGGCAACGCCATTCAAGGCGGTAGCCGCGTCGCCTGTACTATAGCACACGGGCACACCACACAAAAGTTAGAATGTTTTAAGGTTGAAGCGAAACCGCGCGCCCAACTGCGTACGAAGGGGTGGTTCTCCATCGTGCTCGCGGGCAAAAGAACGCACAAAACAGAGAAGCGGCCGTCGCTTGGGCCGCTTCATCCTGCACGATATCTGGGGTGCACCTGCACTCATCCCCGCTTTCGCTGCTGCAGGGTCGAGACATTCTGTCCCTGGATGATCTGTCGGATCGTCTCCACGCTGATGCGGTCGACGATGCGGTGTTCGATCAGGTAGCGGCGCAGCCGCTGCAGAGACCACCGCGAATAGTGAAGGCCCAAGTTCCGGGGATTGGTGGCTGCGATTTCCACGATTTTTGCGCGCTGCTCGTCTGTAAAGACCGGCGGCCGCCCCGGGGATTTGCCACTGCGCAAACCATCGAGACCATATTCGTTGAAGCGGTGAATCCACTTGCGGACGTTGATGGGGTGGAGATGGACTTCTTCGCTGATTTCGGGAACCCGTTTGCCGGCAGAAGAGAGCATAATGATCTGCAGCCGGTGGGCCGGCAGATCTTCCTCAGGGGCATTCAGATGTGCCTCAATCGTTCTGCGCTCGTGTTGTTTAAGCTTCCGGGTGTACAGCGCCATTTTCGATTCCTTTCAATGAGCGGTTGCCGCGACGACTATGTTGTGCGTCCACAACCTTGCTCCCGTCTCTCACATGCTACCCGACATAGCCGCTTTGACGGATCGTATAAATAGCGTATTTATTGTTGAAAGTGTGGTGATAAATGCAGGCTTATCAGGAAACGAGGATTCGGTTTCCGGCGCGAAGCGAGACCAGCCAGCCAGACGCAAGCATAATCATGCCGCGTTGCGGCTTGCGGAGCAACTGGAATCAGTTATCAAAAAGAGGAGTGTGGGGGAGCGCTCAATCAGCCAGGGGAGATAAAGGCACACTAGTGCTTGGCGTGTACAATCTGCACTTGCTGTGTGGATGCTTTCTGTAGCCGCCAGCGGCGTACCAACGCATGGCAGTGGGCAACAATGACGTCCCAAGAGGTGCTCAGTGAGATCACGGCGTCGGCGCCGGCCAGCAACCCAGAAATAGTACGGTCAGCCTTCATGCCGGACGTGAGCAAGACAACAGGAGCGCGGCTACCCATGCGGATCCAGCTGAGGGCAGCCTGGTTTTCATTTCCAAACTGGTCGATGGCTTCGAAGAGGATCAGGTCACAGTCGGCAAACTGATCCGCCTGGAGCTCCCCCGCACTGGCAAACTTGACCTCGATCGGCTCAACGCCAAACCGATCAAGCAGACGCAGCACTTGCTCGTGCGGCTGTTGTCCATTGTGCAGGAGCGCTACTTTGGCGCGCGGTAGTTCCATTTGGAGGCACCCACCCTGTATCCCCGGAATCGGGATAGAAAGGTCCGTTCGCATGATATTCGGTACGTTCGGCATCGCTCGTGGCTTCTCTGCGGGTCATTAGGCAAACAATTGAATGGAAAGCTGCGTCGATTATAAGCCATTAACAAAGGCAGAATCAACGCATATCGCTTACGGTTCGCTGACAACCCATAGGCGAAAGAGCGGTCATACGCCACCGTGGTTGTTTCGGGGCGTTATCGACGGCTGCGGCGTCATGATATCGTCCCAGTTACGGCCAGGACACGCCCAATAGATCGTGTGTGCTCTCACAGAAAGTAGATTGCCGGTGTGGAGAGGTCGTCGAGGAGTGGTTACAACTGATGGTTACAACTGGAAATTGCGGCCGTTGTCCGGCACGACCTTGTGACTGTAGTTGGTGACGAAGGTGAGTAGCTTTTCGTGCAGTTTCTTCCAACCAGAGCTCTGCAGTATCTCTACGGCCTTCTCGCGGCTCTCAACCGCGCCCAGGGTCAGCATTTGCGGCCCTTCACCGTACATGGTATACAGAACTTCGCTTGGTTCGATGCCAAGTTGCATGAGGCGAGGGGCAAATTCGCGGACGACAAACTCAGAAAAATCCTGTTCGCGGCCCATCTTGATATCCCACTGCATCAATAGGCGAACCATATGCCTTGTATTGCCACCTCACGCACCGGTAGCCGATGTGACGATGAAGCAACTCGTCACTGCCGGAGAAACCATTCTTAGTCGTCCTACAAGTGCATGTCACAATACCAGAAGCACCCTAGAAACGCAACTTTGAGGCCGCTGGCCGGTGGAGATACTTGGGCCCCAGTACACCGGCGCCGGCTGATCGCAGAGGCGCGGCGCTGGGGACAGCTATCCATCATGCTCTGCTCCATGCTCCTGGCTATTGTGCTGGCTGTGTCGGGCGCCGTCCCCGGCGCGTACGGCGCCACACCGCGCCAGGTGGAGAGCGCCAGCGCGATCACGCTACCCACGGTCACACCGGTCGACAACAGCGTCGAGCTGCATACACACATCGCCACCATCACCGTGGACGCGACGATCGCCGATGCGCCCACGCTCAATCTCGTCGCCGAATACGACCTGCGCAATGAAGGCAGCGAGGCAATGACCGTGGCGGTCAGGCTGCCGGCCCCGCTGCCGCCGCAAAGCGAGCTGAGTGTGGACGGTGTCCCGCTCACCCTGGAATCGGCCGATGGCGATCAGCTGGGCGCAACCTTTTCGATCCCGGCTGGCGAGCAGGTGGAGATGGTGCTGGATACAACCCAACCCCTGGGGCCGCGCGGGTTGGCGTCGGTGCTCTATCCTGTGGCGACGCTGCGCGCCTGGTCTGGCCAGCGCAGCACACGCATTGATCTGCTGCCGGGCTCCGGCCTTCCCCAGGAAAGCTGGCTGACGGTGGCGCCCGATTCGTGGGAATACGCGCCCCCTGCCGTAGCGACGACGCCCGCCATGGAGTGGCTCTACGAAGGTGAGCTCCCTGACGCCATCCGCTTTGTCTTCGTGGCGCCAGCCACCTGGGCCGCCATTCAGGCGGCGCAGAGCTCAGCCAACAGTGGCGCCGTTAACGCCTATGCTGAGCTCGGCCAGCTGTATGCTGGACTGGCCGTGGCGGCTGCACAGGCAGGCAACGCGCCGATCGACGAACGCTTCTTTGGCCAGGCCCTGGCCGCCTATACCGAGGGGATTCGCCGTGTGGAGGCGACTGACCCCGCGCCGGCCGCGGTAGCGCCCTACCATGCAGGACTCGCTTCCCTTTACCGTACGCGGGCGATCCGGGCAGACGGCACCACCGACCCGATCTACGTCGAGCTCATGGCAGCCGAAGCTGGAGCGGCATTACAGGGGACCATGGCTGATGAGTTGCGCCGTCCAGAACTGGAGAGCTGGCAGGCAGAGGGTCTGCGCCTGCTGCTGAGCGATGCGCGGCGGCGTGGCGACATTCCTGGTGCACTCGCCCTGATCGATCGGGTGGCCGCCTCGCCGGCGGGCGGGGCCAGCGCCGACTTCCTGGCCCAGGAACGCAACGCGCTCATTGTGCAACAGGCTGTACAGTTGCTCGAGCAGGGCGATCGTGACACGGCACTGGCGCTGGCCGGCGCCTCTATCACCGATCCGGCGCTCCAGCCGCCCGATGACAGGCTATCACTCTTTGCGCGCTGGACCATTTCCACGACCGTAACCAATCGCAGCATTGAGCTGGTCGCCGATATCATTGTGAACGACGAACGCGCGGCCGACGCGGCGGCGGCGCTGGAGAGCACTACGGCCAACTGGCGACAAAACGAGGCCACTCGTTCCATCGAGATATCCCTGGCGGAGTTGCCAGGGGGCCAGGATGGTCCAACGGCTTACCGGCTGACAATCCGTCTGCCCGCAGGTGCCACGGGCGTGGCCCTGGCCGAGGCGCTGCCGGTGCGCGCGGATTGGGTTCTGCTGCGGGTGTTGCTTGGCCAGCTCGGCCCCAAGATCGAGAGCGCCAGCCGTCTTGTCTGGGAACAGGTACACATGACGCAGCCGATCGATCTGCGCAGCGCCGGTGAGCAATGGGCCATTATGGCCAGCGATCTTGAGACGCAGGCCAATTCCCTGGAAGCCCAGATCACCACCGGGAACGGAGAGACCGCGACGCTGCCGGCCGCTCAGGAAGCGCGCATCCGTGCGGCCAACTATCGCCATGCTGCCCAACAGTGGCGTGCCCTGGCCAATGACAGCCAGGTCTTTGTGGGGCTGACCATTCCGGGCGGCCTAAGCAACGCGGCACGCGCCTGGCTGGGAACGGTGGCCAACCCGCCCCAGACACTCGACGTCCAGGTGGAAACCCTGAGTGCGGGCCGGCTGCTCCTGGTCACGCTCATCGCGGGTATGGCGCTGTTTGGCCTGGCCGTACTGCTTTGGCGGCTGCTTTAGCGAGATAAAGTCTGTAACCACTCTGTAGCACTCGCTGCGGGAACGAAAGCGAGGTTGCAGACGTTTTGCGTCTTTGCAGGTATCAATAAATGTAAGCGTATGGCACGTACGATCCCAACACCGATCTCGACTGTGGCTACAGAGACTCAAACACCTGCATACCGCCGGTTCCGCTACTTGGACAGCGTCTATTTCCAGGACGGCCATTGGTTCACCGCGATCCTAACAGGTTTGCTTTATCTGATGCTCGCGGCGGCCCTGGATGCGGCTGGGCATATTGATAATCTGTCCATTGTGGTACCTGTCACCTTTGGCGCCTTTCTGTTGGGTCTGCTCATGTCCTTCAGCCGTTTTGACGGCTTTTTTGCCCTTTCCCACAGCATGTTTAGCGGGCTGGCCTGGGTGCTCTATCTCATGGCGCAGACCGTGTCCGAACAGGAGCTTGCCCCGTTTTTAGAGAACAGCGGCGTCAGCGAGCTGCAGGCGCGCGTCTATCTGGTCCTGCTCCGCCTGCTCGATTGGGTGGACGCTGCCATCAGCGGCGCGGCCAGCGCGGACAACTACGTCTTCATGTTCGAGATCTGCTTCCTGATGTGGTGGCTGACCTATCTCGGCGTGTGGGCGATATTCCGCTACGGCTATACATGGCGCGCCATCGTACCTGCGGGCGTTGTGCTGCTCATCAACACCTACTATGCGCCCCAGTCGACCATTGGCTTTATGATCGTCTTCATGTTGGTGGCGCTCACGCTATTGGTACGCACGAACCTGGCCGAAAACCAGCTCCGGTGGCGCGAGGGGGGCATCTATTTTCACCAGGACATTGTGTGGGACTTTTTGCGCAACGGGCTGATCTTTAGCATTGTCGTAGTCACGGCGGCCTGGCTGCTGCCTGGTCTGGGGCGCAATCCGTACGTGCGAGGGCTGCTCACGCCGATCAACTCCTCGTGGGAGAACACGGCAGAGAATGTCCAGCGGCTCTACCAGGGGCTGAATCGCCAGCCGACTGACATCGTGCCCAGCTTCGGTGACAGCCTCTCGCTGGGCGGTGCACGCAACGTTTCCGATTCGCCCGTGTTCGAAGCGAAGGCCATCCAGGCGCGCTACTGGCGCGCGGTGGTCTTTGATACTTTTGACGGCCGCAGCTGGAAGAGTACGCCCAATGGCGAAGCAAGCTACGCACCGGGCGAGATTGTCCCCGTGGCAAGCTGGCGTGCGCGCACGGTCATTAGCCAGACCGTCACGATTCTGGCCTCTGTAGGCGATGTGCTCTACGGCATGCCTGAAGTGGCCCAGTCGGACATACGCATCAAGGCCCAGGTGCGGCCCCAGACCGGCGCACCGGCCATCCCCGCGGCGCAGGTGGAGGAAGAGACCCTTCCAGTCGAATTCACCATGATGCGCGCGGATCGCGATCTCTTTCACGGCGACCGCTACGTCATGATCAGCGCGGCCACGGAGGCTTCCGTCTTCGATCTGGAAAATGCCGGCGCCGCCTACCCGGCAGAGATCCTGGACCGTTATTTGCAGAGTCCAGATGGCTTCTCGCCACGTGTAACAGCCCTGGCCCAGGAGCTGACTGCGGGCACGACCACCGCCTACGCCAAGGCCAAGGCCATTGAAAGTTATCTGCGCACCATTCCATACAACGATGACATTCCCGCGCCCCCGTCTAACGCCGATCCCATCGAGTATTTCCTCTTTGAACTGCAGCAGGGATATTGCGACTACTATGCCACGGCCATGGCCATGATGTTGCGCAGTGTGGGTGTTCCCGCGCGCACGGCCAGCGGCTACGCGGAGGGCATCTTTGACGAAGAGACGGGCAAGTACTTCGTGACGGAACAGGACGCGCACACCTGGGTCGAGGTCTTCTTTCCCGAATATGGCTGGATCGAGTTTGAGCCGACAGCTGGTGAAAGCCCGCTGGATCGCCCGGAAGGCGATGACGACAATGCCTTGAACGTCACCAGCCAGAACAGCGAGCCGACTCCGGATCCGCGCAACGCTGAGAGCGAGCCGACGCCGCCCAGCGAGTTCCGGCCCGAAGACCAACCGCCGCCCTTTACCGGTGAAGAGCTGCTGGACAGCCAGGCGCCCTATCCTGTCACAAATCCGTGGTGGCTGGTGTTGTTGGGGATCCTGGTGGTGGCGGCGGTTGGCGGTGTCCTGATCTGGCGCGTGCGTCACAGTGGCCCAACCAATTTCTCTACCGCAGTGCCGGAGATTCTGTTCGAGCGCATGCAACGTTGGGCGCAGCGGCTGGGCGTGGCCAGCGATGCCTCTGAAACTCCCTACGAACAGGCGCGCGCGTTGAGCCGCGCTCTGCCGGAGACCGGCGCGCTGGTTCAGGTTATCACCGAACAGTACGTCCGCTACCGCTTTGGCCGGCAGCGTGAGGATGCAACGGACTCTACGTTGCTGCAGGTTTGGAAACAGCTAGAGAGGCATTTCTGGCGTGCATGGCGCGTCCGGCTGACGCAGCGCCTGCTGCGGCGCCCCAGCGACCCGTACCTGTTGCAGCCGGAACCAGGCTCCAGCGGCAGGTAGCGCGCCGCACGCGCAGAATAGAATCAGGCCCGGCACGATTGTTCATGCCGGGCCCACTGTTTGGCGATACAGTCCGTTTGAATACTGGATGTGGTCATGCCACGGCGCAGGATATAGGCCGGGAGAACAGTGCGATGACCGGCTCACAGCTACAGGTTGAGCGAGAGCAGGGCCACCTGGGTCTCCTCAGGGAGGCCACTCTTGCTGATCTTGAGGGTATCGACGGGATCGGGAGCGGCCACACCCAATTCTTTCAGAAAGCGGTCGACGCTTTCCAACCGGCCGGCCAATTCGCTGGCGAGACCTTCGTGGCGATAGTGCATGGGGATCACCACGCGCGGCTCAAAGAGGCCAACTACCTCCACGGCGCGGGTCGGGTCGAGCGTATCGCCACCGCCAACCGGCACCATGAGCACATCCACTTCGCCGATGTTTAGCTCTTCAATCTCCGATTGGGCAGGCACTTCGCCAATGTCGCCGAGATGGCCAACGGTCAGCCCGTCGAACTCGAAGAAGAAGGCCACATTGCGCTCGGATATATGCTCATCGTTGCGGCGATGATAGGTAGTCAAGCCGGTCACAAAGACGTTCTGGACTTCATATTCACCGGGACCGCGCAAGATCTTGGGCTCACCCGTTACCCGATCCACCGCATTGTGGCCCGGCCGGTCATGGCTCACGGTCACGACATCGGCGCGGAGCTTGGGCAGGGTAAGACCGACTAATTTGTCGAAGGGATCGCAGATCACGGTCACGCCGCCTTCGCGAATGCGGAAACAAGAAAGGCCGTACCACGTTATGTCCATAGAAACACCGCTCCTGCACGGTAGCCGATCGGAACATTTGTTTGCATTCACTATACCGCAGGTTCCGGTCCACTCCAAAAATGGTGCTATCATAAGCGCTTGAGGGTGGCCGGCCAGCACCAGGCGCGAGCAGAGACCACAATACCAATCATCCAGAGGGAGAAGAGGAATGCACATTGGCCAACAGGATGTGGAAATGGTGATCGGCGTTGCCCGCTCAGCCGGAGACCTGGTACGCCGCATGCGGCGCCGGGGGCTGACCGCGGTGCGCGGCAAAGCCAACGAAATCGATCTGGTGACCGAAGCAGATCTGGCGAGCGAAAGCCTCATCCGGCAGACCCTGGCCAGGCTCTACCCGTCGGTTGTCCTTTGGGGCGAAGAAAGCAACGAACCACCAGACGCCCCATACTTCTGGCTCGTTGATCCAATCGACGGCACCGTCAACTATGCGCGAGGCCTCGGCTATACGGCTGTCAATATTGCTCTCCAGGAGAGTGATCGCACTCTGCTTGCCGTTACCTACTCGATTGGCGAGGATCTGGTCTACTACGCCCGGCCAGGCGAGGGCGCCATGGTGCGTGAAGGCAACGGCCAGGAACGGCGTCTCAAGGTCAACAACATCAACCGGCTGCGTAACGCCCTCCTGTCCACTGGTTTTCCCTACCATCGCGCCGAGTCCGCTGACAACAACGCGGCTGAGTTTGCGTACTTCATGCCGCGGTCCACCGGCGTACGCGCCATGGGTTCCGCTGCCCTTGATCTGGCTCATGTGGCAGCCGGCGTCACCGCGGCCTATTGGGAGGCGTGGGTTAACCCCTGGGACCTGGCGCCGGGCGCGCTGCTCGTACGCGAGGCGGGCGGCCAGGTCACTACCTATGACGGCCGGGAGTGGAACGTGGGTGACAATCACGTCGTGGCCAGCAACGGCCAGCCTGCGCTGCATGCTGCCGTGCTGGAAGGCATCCGCGTGGCGCGCGCCCAATTGACCGAGACACGCCTGGCGTTGCCCGCGTAGCTGGCGTGCCTGCGGGTATGCGCGGGCACGCCGCGCAGCGATAATTGGGACAATACCGGCAGGATGCAGGGAACAGCCATCTTGTCGCCACTGTCTAGAGGCCGCGCGCCCGGGTGCTCACGTGGATGTTCTGATTTGCCAGGGTCTGGATGTCACGCAGGACGGTACGGCGGCTGACGCCCAGCGCCTGGGCCAGCTCATCGTCGGTGGGCGCCACGCCCTGGGCCGCAGCTTCATCCGCAAGACGCTTTAGGATGTGCTGGCGCCGCACAGCTGGGTCGGTGATGAGCTCGTCTTCGGGCGCTGACAGCGTCCAGGTGATGGCCTTCTGCTCCGCGGGCGCGGGCTTGCGCCCTAAAGGCACGTCGACACAGGTGAGTGTGACCTCGCCCGAACGAAGGGTGCCACGGTAGGCATCATGGGCGCCCACCAGGGCGCGGTTTCCAGGCGCACGGAGAAAGCCGGGGCGTAACGCGGGCGGCAGGAGGGCGGCCTGGCGCAGCAGTTCGCGATAGGCGGCATCGGCCACGGCCGCGGCCCGTTCGCGTTGCCCGCTCCGTTCCAGGACAGTGACGAGCGTGCCATACCAGCTCAGCAGCTCTCCCCCATCGAGTGCGCTCGCTGTGAAGGCTGCCCAATGCCGTTCTGTAACCTCGCGGGCGGCGTCCTCTCTCCCCAGTGCCCACCACGCCTCTGCCAGCCGGATCTCGCACAGATGGCGATTCATCTCATCGCCGTTCTCGGACCAAACAGCAACGGCCTGCTCCAGGTGCGCAGCCGCGGCGACTCTGTGACCTTGGGCGAGCAGGACCGTACCCAGGTCTTGACGGGCAAACGCGGCGTGGACGTGAGAGCCCAGTCTTTCCGCGATCGCAAGGGACGATTCCAGCTCCTGCCGGGCTACCTCAAGGTTGCCCTCATCACGCGCGATGAGCCCCAGCGAGCCCCGCGCCACCGCCACACCCAGACGATCATCGATGGAGGCAAAGAGCCCGGCGGCTGCAGTGGCCTGTTCAGCAGCGGCCGCGTAGTTGCCCAGCGCCCAGTTGACCAGGGCGAGCGCCTGGCGTGCGGCTGCCTCGCCGCGGCGATAGCCCACCTGGTGCAGGCTGGCTAGCACGTCATCCGCGAGCTCCAGGCAGCGTCCCAGCCGGCCGGCAGCCTGCATCAAGCTCAGGAGAGAGAGCCGTGTACGCGCCAGCTCAAAGCGATCCTCTCCAGCCTCGTGTAGACGCAGTGCGGTCTCCAACGTGGCGATCACTTCGTCGACAGGTACACCCATGCCCGCCATCACCCAACCCTTGCCTTCAAGCGCCCGGCCTTCCGCGACCACGTCGCCGCGCGCGCTGGCCAACGTGGCGGCCTCTTCGAACTGGCTGTGCGCGGTGGCGTAATCGCCGACCCGCGCGTTGAGATCGGCCCAGGCCAACAAGACATCGATGCGGCGTTGCCTGTCGTCGAGGGTTGTGGCCAGCTCGAGCGCGGTCTGAAAATGACGGCGCGCCACCTCATGATCGCCGATCTTTGCTGCCAGATCGGCGGCCTGGATGGCCACTTCCAGCTCCAAAGCCGGCTCACGGAGCAGATCGACCAAGGCGACGGCGCGCTCGAGGGCGTCGCGGCGTCCTGCGGCATCGCCCAAGATATCGCAGAGCTGGGCAGCGTCCAGCAACAGGCGAACATGGCGCCGCGCCGGCGCCGCGGGCAGAAAGGCCAATGCCTTGTCCAGGACCGCTTTGGCTTCGGCAAACGCATAGATAGCGCGGGCTTGTCTGGCGACTTCCGCGTACTGTTCACCCGCCTCGGGCAGCAGGCCAGCCCGTTCCAGGTGGTAGGCCCGTCCGCGCGCGTTGGCTGCATCCTGAATGGCCAGGACATGGGCTGCGCGGGCGTGGAGGGCTTGGCGCCGTGCGGCCGGCATGGCTGTATAGATGGCCTCGTGCACAAGATCATGGACAAAAGTGTAGCCCGACTCCACCGGCGTGAGCAACAGCTTCTGGACCAGCTGCTCACCGGCCGCAATCAGGGTGCGCGCCGGCATCTGGGCGATGGCTGCCCACAGGTGATAGGGTATGCGACGGCCCAGCACAGCTGCTGCCTCCAGAGCAGCGCGCGCTTCCGGCGGCAGTTGCGCCGCGCGCGCCTGCACCGTGCTCGGGAGGCCGGCCCCCTCGCTCTGGGTAGCCAGCGCCTGCACCAGATAGAAAGGAGTGCCGCCCGTGGCAGCCCACAAGGCCTCACTGTCTTCGCTCCGTTCTGAGGGTAGCAGTTGTTTCACTTCGGTTGGGGACAACACATCCAGGTGGAAGAGAGCAAGCAACCCTTCCCGCTCCCAGCGCTGTACGATCTGCCACACAGGCGCTTCCTCAATCTCCGGCCGGCGAAAGGAGAAGAGAATGACCAACCGGCTCTCGGGGCATAGCGGAGCAAGCTCGTCCAGGACAAGCCACAGTGCGGGGTCAGCCCAGTGGAGATCGTCTAGCAGGATGACCAGCGGCGTAATATCGCCCAGCGTGCTCAGCAGCACGCCAGCGCCCCGCACGAAGCGCGTACGCGCCAGATCAGGGGGCAGCTCCGGCAACCTGGCCAGATCTTGCCACGCCGGATAGAGCGGTGCGCACGCGGCCAGCACGGCTGGTTCCACCAGGCTTTCGATCTGCGCGGCGCGCGGCCCGGCCAGGGCCACAGCCAGGGCCTCGGCCAGCGGGGCTAAGGGTGAGGCAGTGGGCTCCTCGCTGGCACGCCCCCATACCACAGCGGCCCCACGCCAGCGCGCACCGGACTCAACTTCCTCCAACAGCCGCGTCTTGCCAATACCTGCCTGCCCCCCAACCGCGGCCATGGCACCCTGACCTTGCACCGCGCGTTCGACTACAGCAAGCAGTAGCGCACGTTCTTGCGCGCGGCCGGCAAAGGGCGGGCGTAACAGCGTCGCACTGCGCAGGGCCGCTGTCTGTCGGGCCAGCTCCAGCTCGCGGAAGAGGTGCTCGGCCAGATCCCGAGTCTCCCGGTCCGGCGGCACGCCCAACTCTTGGTCCAGCAGATCGACCAGGCGGTCGTAGGCATCCAGCGCATCGGTGAGCCGGCCCATCCGCGCCAGCATGCGTATATGGCCTCGATGCGCCTCCTCGCGCACCTTGTCCACCTGTAACACACGCAGATAGCGCGCCAGGGCTTCCTGCAGGTTGCCCTGCTGCTCCAGCTGAGCAGCGATACGCAGGGTGCCGTCGACAAATTTCTCCTGCAGGGCAATCCGGTGGGTCCAGATCCAGTCATCGTAGATCTCGGGGAGCAAGTCGCCCGCGTAGAGATCCAGGGCCGCACGCAGGCGTTCAACGGCCTCGTCCTTCACTGCCTCTTCAAAAGCCCACACATCGACCCAAGGCATGTCTACGGCGCGTAGGCCGACCGCTGTCGCGCTTGCCGACAACCAGTCACCTGGCATCAGCTGGCGCAGCCGGTAAAGGGTGTCGGAGAGGTTGCGGCGCTTGCGGGTAGGTGAGAGCTCCGGCCAGAGGAGCTCAGCCAGCATTTCACGCGGATGGTCCACGCGCGGATGTAGGAGCAGATAGGCCAACAGGCTCTGCAGTTTGCCCGCAGGAACGGCCAGCGTCTGCTCCCCCACACTTGCCTGGAAACCACCCAGGAGGCGGATATGTAGCGTTGCCTGCATCGGTTGTGGCGGCGGCATGGTGGCGTTAAGTATAGCCACCAGCGGTGGATCGATCAACGGCGCTAAACGAGAGGCTGTCGCGGGCCAGCCGGCCGCTGGCGCTGGGCAAAGACAGCCGTGCCTTCACCCAGCGCAACGAGCCACGCCAACATGGCACACAGCTACTACGGCTGCGACATCACCGTGGGCAGATAGAGCTGGTGGTCGCCGGAGCCCGAGCCAGGGTCGGTGCCCGGACCCTGGCTCGAACCGGCCCCGCAGGCCAGTCCTGAGCAGAGCGTCATGCTGCCGTTGCCGCTGCCGCCAGCGGCGGGCCAGCCAGCTACCCCGCGCAGCGTGTACTGGCCATTCGACATGCGGCTGGCAGCTGCGGCGACACCGTTGCGAGGTGGCTCGACGCCGGCAGCGTAAGCCGCTCCAGCGATTAGCATCGTCATTGCCACAATCAGGCAGACAATGGCTGCGGTCTTCTGTTTTCTCAACATGGGATACACTCCTTTGGGACCGGTTCGCGCGCCGCCGGCACATCGAACCGTGTCGGCCGGCAGCGCGCAACCGGGGCGCTCATGCTACGTCGGACTGCATGGTCTTGTCCCCACCGATGCGATCAATTGCAGGCGCTTGCGACGCTGTTGCCATCACTGGCTGCCGTATAGTTGCTCAGGTACGAGTGTACACAGACCAAGCCACCTGTGCCCGTGTGCTTGTTGGACAGGTACTGGACCACCGATGTTGCCACGAGCACAGTCGCGCTGTTCGTGGTCTCGAAGAGGAAGGCGCCGCTCGTGCCGCTGACAGAGATTGCCGAATTCTGAATCCGGCTAAGGCCACTGACGCTGGCCGAAATGCCCCGGTGGCCGCCACAGATGTAGCTGTCGCGAACTTCGGCCGCCGTGCTTAGCAGCTGCAGACCAAAGCCTGTCCCCGTGTTGTCCGCACAAGTCTTGTCCTGGTCGGTTCCGCCTAATAGTGTGCTGTTCTCGATGAGCGGCTGTGGGAAGGGACCTGATACGTTGACGCTGCCCACGGCAGCGTTGACGGCCGTGCCAAAGCCGGAGGCGCCTCTCGCCGACAACCAGCTGTTGCGAATGGTCGGCTCAGCGTCGCTGAGATAGGCAGCATAATGCCCAACTCCGCCAGCGCCGAAGACCTTGATGGTTACGTTGTCGAGGAACGTCGCCCGGGTCACATCATTGCCCATCCAGACACCGATCCCATAGGTTGCGACCCCCTCGTTGTAAATGCTAATGTCGCTGATACGCCCGTTGTCGAAGAGGCGCGCGGTAGCGGCGTCTGGGGACGGACTCGCGCCTGTGCGTGTGGAACGAACCACAGTGGCATTGGGTCCCGCGCCGCGCAGGTGGACGTAGCTCTTGATCGCCACCAGCTGGGTTTCCGAATAGACGCCCGGCGCCACCCAGACCAGGTAACGATTGTCAGCAGAGGCATCGACGATGCTGTCCAGGGCAGCAGCCACCGACGTGTAGTCGCCGTTCTCTTTGGCCACGGTGATCACGTTGGCATAGCCGCCGCTGAGATCGACGCACACCCACGCCGCGCCGTTATAGCGCGCGATCTGGTCCGGCGCACAGGCAAGCGCGCCCAGGGTGTCATCGTCACCGTCGTCCAAGCCGGACGGTTTGCCCGTGAGCCCGCTCCACGGTGCGCTCGCGGCCTGCTCAGCCTGCACCGCCTGATCAGCCTGGAAGGCATAGGGAACAGCGGAAAGCTGTTGGCGAGGGAACGGCGGGCCGCTGTCGACGCTCACTTCGAGATAGCGCGCGGAGCCCCCAAAGAGCCCCGGCGTCAATGGCGAAGGCGGCGTGCCCTGCCCCAACATGACGGTGAAGTAGCCAGCCTCTACCGGCACCGCCAGATGGGTCTCCTGCCAGAGCAAGACGCCGCCGCTCGACGCGTCGAAGAGGCGGAATTCCAGATTGACGGTACCGCTGATGGGGCCACTGGCATCGGCCAGATAGCCCTGGTAGCTCATGACGGCCGGCGAGCTGGCAGGCGCCTGGGGATTGGCCAACAGCCGCGCCGCGCCAAAGAAGGTGAGCAAGGCGGCCAGCGTCCCGGCCACCGTCCAAATGAGATAGCGACTTGCGTTCTTCATTTCTGTCTCCTTGACTGTCACCCGCGGAAGGTTCCCATGAGCCGCGCCGCCGCGGCTGGCTGTTCCCCTTCCAGCTTTGTCTCCTTGCAGCTGCCGTGGCCGCGCCGGCCACCATGCACACGGATCGAGCGGGCTCAGGAGACAGGATCCTGGCCCGGTTGGCTCAAGCGTTCTTCGATGAAGCGCACCAATTGTTCCAGTGAGGCAAAATACTGGATCGACTCTGAGCCAGCCGGCTGCACCGCAACACGCACGCGTGGCCGTACGCCTGGTTGGCCGGCGCTATCTGTCCAAACACGTAAGATGAAGGTCTCTCGCCGCTTTACCATGTTGGCCTGCCTTGTCCAGCTGCATCGTTTGGTCACACCATACAGAAGAGCTGTCGGATGGCTGTCGGACAGCCGGCAAGCGCGCGGGGAGGCTGTGACAAGACCCGGCTCCGGATGCGTCGAACTTCGTGTTTTGTACAAGGGGGACTACAATCAAAGGCGAGCGGCGCGGCTCCCTTTGCTGGCTGTGGAGTAGAGGGAGGCCGGTTCTGGCCGCGGTTGCTCGATTCTTCCTAGAACT
>JACFMY010000532.1 GCA_019455155.1 Caldilineaceae bacterium | reverse complement strand
CGACGATGCCCAGCGCCGCGTGACCTCTACCGATGGCCGCGGCATTCAGACCGTAACGCAACAGGACGCTTTAGGTCGAGTCGTTCAGGTGAAGCGTTCCGGTTTGGACATGGCCGACCATTACGGCGCGGCCGAGGTGGTGCTAGAGACATACGAATACGACGCCGACGGCAACCTGGTGAAGTTCGTAGATGGGCGCGGCAACGTAACGCTCTCCGTCTTCGATGGCGCCAATCGCCGCACAGCCGTCACCGAAGGCGCCGGCAGCAGCGTGGAGGCCACGACGACCTTCACCCATGACCGTGTGGGCAACGTGCTGACCGTCAAGGACGGCCGTGACCACGGCGGCGCCTTCGATTTCAGGTATGAGTACGACGCGCGCTACCGCATGGTCCGGGCCACCAACGGTGAAAATGAGACCCTCGTCTATGGGTACGACGCGGCCAATAACCGGGTGCGTACGGTGGAGCCAAATGGCGCCGCCTACACGACACTCTTCGTCTACGACGAGTTCAACCGGCTGCTGGCTGTCGACGAGACGCCGCGCGTCGCCGCGGGCGCTGCTGCGGGTGTCACGCGCTTCTTCTACGACGCGAACCGCAACAAGATCGCCCAGCAAGATGCCAACGGCAACCTGGTGACGTACATCTATGACAGCCTAAACCGCCTGACTGACATGTACCAGCACACGGCGCCCGGCACCCTGTCCGCTGGCACGGTGCGCGGCAGTGACCCCCGGGGCAGCCAGGTCTATGCAGCCATTGGGGGCAACCAGGCGACGGCCCTGCGCTGGCACTACGAGTATGACGCCAACGGCAACCAGACCGTGGTCGTGGATGCCCGGGGCCAACAGGCCACCATTGCCTATGACTTCCGCGACCGGCCGGTGAACCGCGCCTACAGTAACGTGGCCGATGCGACCCTGAACTTCCAGGTTCAGAGCATCGCCTACGCCTATGACAACAACGACAATCCGGTGAGCATCACGGAGACCAAGTGGTTGTCGGGCGCGGTCATCAGCGAGGTAACGACCTTTGTCTATGACCCGCTGGACCGCCTCCAGGCGCGCACGCGCAAGGACCACGACGATCTGGCAGGCAAGAGCGCCGAGTTCGACTATGACCTGCAGGGCAACCGCACTGCCGTTACCGATCCTGATGGCATCACGACGACCTACCAGTACGACGCGCGGAACCGGCTGGAAGAGGTCGTGACGGAAGCCGGCGTCACGCGCTACACGTGGTGGCCTGACAACCTGCTCAAGCTGGTAACCTATCCCAACTTCACGGTGCAGGATCGCAGTGCAGCGAACGCCTACGACAAGGCGGACCGGCTGCTGCAGGTCAACAACGGCCGGACCGGCCCATCCATTGCCTACTCCACGTATGCCTACACCTACGACGACAACGGCAATCGCCTGCAGCAGATCGAGCTGCAGAAGGATCTGGGTGGCGGCCAGCCGGTGACGACTACCTACAGCTACGACGGCATGAACCGGGTAGTCGCAATCGACTATGGCGCGGCTGGCAACATGAGCTACACCTACGCGGCCAACGGCAATCGCCTGACCGAACAGGGCGTCGATCCCCGTACGGGCCAGCCGGCAGACCGTGAGTTCGTCTATGGCAAGCTGCCCGGGTTCGAGAGCGTGACCTACGACAACGTCAATACGCTAACTCGTATCGAGGACCGGCTCAATCCGGCCCAGAGCATTACCTATGAGTACGACGCCAACCTGAACCAGACCGCCAAGGTTCAGAATGGGGTACGGACGCTCTACAAGTACGACGTGCGCGATCAGATTGCGGCCGCGATCGTCAATGGCGAGACAACCGAGTTCGACTATGACCATGACCGGATGCGCGTCAAGAAGATCGGGCCCCAGGGTGAGACGCGGTACTTCTACGATGAGAGCGCGGTCCTGACCGAATATGGCGGCGCGGCGGAGAGCCTGCGCACCCTGCGCAAATACGACTACGGCCATAACCTGTTGGCGCTGACGGAGATCAACGGGTCCGCGCGTGACAGCCAGTTCTACCTGGTAGACGGTCTAGGCAGCACAGCCAATCTGGCGGGTGAGGACGGCGCGCTGGTCCAAAGCCTGCGCTACGACGCCTGGGGCCGGGTACTGGAGCAGAACGGCACCGCATACAACCTGCGCCGTTACACCGGCCATTACTACGACGAAGAGACGGGACTGCACTACTTCGGCGCCCGCTACTACGACGACGAGATCGGCCGCTTCCTGTCTCAGGATCCGTTCCTGGGCGACCCGGGCACACCGCCGAGCCTGCACCGCTACCTCTATGCGTACGCCAATCCGCTACGCTTCGTGGACCGAGACGGCTACGAGTCGACCGAGGCCAACGGGGGCATGTCGTCACAGAGCACCTACAGCGCCGAGCTGAGTACCTACCGCCGCGGCGGCTACACGGAGATGAAGGCTACCGGCCGGACAGCAGAAGGCCTGGCTAGCTGGCTCAACGGCGAAAGCCGCAACAGCGCTAGCGAAACCCAGGAAGACATCGTCGGCGGCTGGGGCGGCGAAAAGGCACGCGAGATCCAGAAGTGGCACCAGCAGCGCATGAAGGAGCTGGACGAGTTCGTGCAGGAGGACCCGGGCCTGGGCCGCGTGATCTGGGCCACGGTAGAGTCTATCGGACCGACCTTCCTGGCCGAGACCTCCGACATTCTGCGCTTGGGTGAAGGATGTGCAAGCGGCACGGTGAGTGGCTGTCTGCAAGATGTCTTCCGAGTTGTGGACGCCTTCTCCTTCCTGCACGGTTTCGCCAGCGGCAGCGTCAAGCTGCTCCAGGGCGGCGTGAAGTGGCTGGCCGGCGGCAAGCAGTATGTGAACACCTATATCAAGCTCGCGGGCAAGCGCTACATGCCAACAGCCTTTGCCAGCGAGTTCGAAGAGAATGTGATGAAGAGTGTGCTTGGGGAGCGCTTCATCATGGGTGTCCGTGCCGCCGACCCCTTGACCGCGCGCGGCTCGCAGAAGCTCATGAAGGAAGGTATTACACCAAAACCGCTCGAGGTTAAGGCCAAGAGCGGCACCGGTGGCGCACGCTGGGGCGAGGCCGTTGCCGAAGAGATCCATCCAGAGCTGGGGCGGGTGACTACGCACTACCGCAGCGATCAGGACATCGCCTGGGTATGGGACCGGAAGGAGAAACGTTTCCTCAAGGAAAGCGAAGTGGAGACGCTGGTCGTGCGGCCGATGAATCAAAAGCTGCCGCCGGAAATGAAGTTCATGCACAACGCCCACTTCACGGCTCCTAAGGAATGGAGCGGCGCGGGCGGCGGCGGCACACTGGACTGGGACTTCTGGGGCAGCAAGGCTGGCCATCCGGGCCCCGTGGCCGTGTACGATGGACGTGGCTATATGTACATGCAGTCGGAAGCGACCATCGGCAATTGGGCGAAGCATCACAACCTGCCCTGGCACGAAAGCTGGGACACGTGGGTAGAGAAGAAGTGGAAAGAGGTGGGCGCTGACACGTCGGCCTGGCTGAACAAGGGCGGTCAGGGTCTGAAGCAGGGTAGCTATGACCTGGCCAAGGTCGGTGTCACGACCTACTTCCGGCCAACACGCGCCGCCGCCTATGGTATCCGCGCAGTGTCACGGGAGTACAACCAGAAGTGACCTTGCATGCATGAACACCGCAGGTCGCGCTGGCCTCACAGCGGTATGACGCACTGAGGACGGTGCGACCTGCGGTCGCCTGATAGTGAACGCAAAGGGTAGCTTGCGAAGTTCGCATCCTTGGATGAGGCGTTGGTTCGCATCTGAGGATGCGAACTTCGCGTGTAATGGCCGCCGGCGACTATCCATCGTCACCGAATTGGAACCGCCACAGGCCAAACGCATTTCGTAACGCCTATCGTGGCGTTTTTCTCACGCGGAATCTGGTTCAATGGCGACGCGCCGAGGTGACGCCGGTCATCTGCGATGTGCGGGAGCACAACACCGGCAAAGACCCGGCCAGGGAATCAATAGCGTTGCTGGTTTCAATTGACCTAGCAGAAATCCGGAACAGGTTATGAATACACGGAATCGCCTCTCCAAT
>JACFMY010000531.1 GCA_019455155.1 Caldilineaceae bacterium | reverse complement strand
TGGATTCATAGCAACAGGTCTCCTTTGTATGGATGTGGAACTGGCACCTTCGGGACAAATAGTGGATGGCGCGACATTGGTTGCGACATTGGGCGGCCAGCCCCAGGTTATAACGTTCGCGTTGGACGCGCTGCTGCGCCGCGGTGAGACCATCGGCGAAGTCTATGTGCTGCATCTTTCGCTTGACAACCCGCGCACACGCCAGGCGTTGGCGCGCCTGGCCCAGGAGTTTGTGGACGACCAATATGGCGACCGCCATTGCCGGCTGCGCCGCGTGCCTATTGCCGTCAACGGCAAGGCATTGGAGGACATCCGCACCGAGGCAGGGGCCACGGCGACCTGGCAGGTAATCCGGGATCTCCTTGCCGGCCTGAAGGAGCAGAACCGGCGTTTGCACCTCTGCCTCTCTGGAGGCCGGCGTTTGATGGCTATGTTGGCCATGTCGGCTGCTGCGCTCCTTTGTGACCACCAGGACCACGTCTGGCACATGTACACGCCCGACGCGCTGCGGGAGCAGGCGGAGGGCGGCGCCATCATGCATGTGGGGCCGGAGAGTGGAATGCAGCTGATCCAGACACCGATCGTGCCGTGGGGTGAATACTTCCCGGCGCTGCGCACGCTGGCCCAGACCTCGGTCCAGAGTGCGGGCGAACAGTTGCGCTGGCTCACGGCAGCGGGCGAACAGCAATGTCGCCAGGTCTATGAACGGCTCAGCCTGCGCGAGCGCGAAGTGTTGCGCGCCTTTGCCCGCGGTCTGCGCCCCCAGGAGGTAGCCGACGAGCTGATGATTGGACTCAGCACTGTGAACAGCCACAAGACGGTCATTCTGGCTGAGTGCCGCGCGGCGTGGGAGATTGGGGACAAGACCAGACTGGATTATCGCTTCTTGCGCGAGCATTTCGCAGGCTTTGTGAGCCACAGTGGGGCAGTGTAGCACAGGGAACAGGGTAAGGGGATCAGAAGAACTGCTGAAAACATTCGGAGATCATGGTGATGTGCGCGGGGATGGGGCGTGGTAAGGTGGTGGGGGCCTGCCCCAGGGGCGCATCCCCTGGCGTCTCTGGGTGGGCGGCAGGCGAGTTTGCAGACATTCAACAAAAGGTTTTAGGAAAGGCAAGGATCGATGCCTGACGAGCAGATATACCTGGCCGCGATTGCGGGTCTACTCCACGATATCGGCAAGTTTGCCTTGCGCTCAGGAATGGGCGGCGAGCAGCAGGACGATGTCGCTACGAAAGGCGAGTCGCTACGACTGGCCCAACTGAGCGGTGATTTCGTTGCTACATTTGTTCCCGATAGCTGGCGTGCCGCAGTCCAACAGAGCGTTGCCCATCACCATCAGCCTCGGGATCATGCTTCAAGAGTCGTGGGGATGGCCAACCGGCTGGCAGGCGGAGAGCACGAAGATCAAACCAGCGGCGACGCCAACGCTGGTGAAGACGGCGGGCGTTCGACACAACTGCGATCCATATTCTGCGGCGTTGTTGCCGACGGGAAGCGGGCAGCGGCGCGCCGCTATCTGCCGGTTGCCGCATTGACCGTCTCTGATCGAAATGCGTTGTTCCCGGGAGACCCCTTGCCTGACAACTTGGCGTCGCAAAGACATGCCGCGCTGTGGGAGCAGTTTTCCGCGGAGATGGGGCAAGTCACCAAAGCTCATACGGCGGACGGCGATCTGCAGACGTTCGTGGAGAGTCTCCTGTTCCTGTTGCAGAGATATACCTGGTGTGTTTCAGCGGCGGATTCACAGCGAGAGTCCGATGTCAGCCTTTTCGACCACAGCCGGATGGTGGCCGCGCTGGCCGCGGTACTGGCGTCGCGCTCCGAGGGGGAACTTACATCGATCGAAACGGCGATGGAATCAGGTGCCTCCGCTGCACCTGAGCAACCCGAGGTCGCTCTCCTGGTGGGCGGCGACATCAGCGGGGTACAGGATTTCATCTATACCATCACAAGCCGCGGGGCGGCCGGCGCCCTGCGCGGCCGGTCGTTCTATCTGCAACTTCTGACAGAAGCCATTGTCCGTTATGTGCTGCGGCAGCTTGACCTGCCAGCAACCAACGTGATCTACGCTGGCGGCGGTACTTTCTATCTGTTGGTGCGGCCTGCTGACGGGGAACGACTGGCGGACGTGGCACGCAACATTAGCACGGTTTTGCTCCAACACCACCGCGGCGATCTCTATGTCGCGGTCCGGGCGGTGCCGTTAAGGCCGCGTGACTTCCTAGGCGGTAGGATCAGCGGTGCTTGGAGAACCCTATCAGAAGAGCTGCGGCAGGCAAAGCTGCGCCGTTTTGGCGAGTTGGAGGCGGAAGCCCTGCAAGCCATCTTCCAGCCCCAGGGCCATGGTGGGAATGAGGAGGCGCAGTGCCAGGTCTGTGGCGTGGAACACGACATAGCACAGATCATTCTCGATGGTGAGGATGAGCCGGTCCGGAAATGTCCCGCCTGTAAGTCATATGAAAAACTGGGCGATGCCCTCCGGGATGCGCACTACCTGTATCTGGAGGAGCGCGCGCCGGCGCAGACCAAGATGCAGGCCTATCCAGGCACTTATGGTGATGTCTTTGCGGCCTTCGGGCTTCGGGTCACGCTTCTTAAGAAGATAACTGATGTTCGCCCACAGCCAGAAGAGCGTGCAGTATTACTCGCACTGTCTGACGGTGCCTACGAGCACTTACAGACGGCACCACGTTCAGCGGTAGGACGGCGGCTAATTGTCAATGTGATCCCTTCGTTGACCGAGGCAGAATATCAGGCGCTCAAGGACAAACTCGACGATTTGCCTGAGTATACCAAAAACGGGCAATGGCCCGGCTACATCAAGCCCTTCAGCGTGTTGGAAGAGCAGTCGGCTGGAATAAAACGTCTTGGCGTCTTGCGCATGGATGTAGACAATCTCGGCAAACTCTTTTCCGAAGGCTTGGGTGCCAGCGCTACCTTGTCACGGGTCGCGTCGTTGAGTTTTGCCATCAGTCTCTTCTTCGAAGGTTGGGTCGCACAGCTGGCCGGACAGGTGGCTGGCGACCGGCTCTATTCCGTCTACTCCGGCGGCGATGATTTGTTCTTCGTCGGTTCGTGGGATGCGGTCGTGGAATTCGCCCGCGTGGTCAGGGCGGAGCTGACCGATTATGCTGCTGGCCATCCCGGTATCCACACAAGCGCGGGCATCGCGCTGGTAGGTGGCAAGTATCCGCTCTACCAAGCAGCGCGGGACGCTGGCGATGCAGAGGAAAGCGCAAAAGGCTATCGCCAGCCAGATGGCCATGCCAAGGACGCGATCTGTTTTCTGGGCGAGGTGCAGCCGTGGGAACGGTTTGGACTGGAAGCTGAGTGTTCAGGTGGATTCGGCAGCGTTCACCAACTGTACCACTTGCTGGCAGACATGTCCGGCGAAGGAGACGAAGGCGGCAATGCGCCCAAGTCGGTCATCCGCCAGCTGTTGCAGCAATACGAGCATTACTCCAGGGTGCTGCGGGACCGTCAGAAAGAGGGCCGGGACGTTAATCGCCAGGGACAACCGCAGACGGTATGGGGGCCGTGGATGTGGCGCACCTATTATCTACTGAAGCGCAAAGCCGGAAAGGACACGCGTGGGGAAATTGGCCGATTGGCCGATAGACTCGAGCCCAGCGAATTTCTCAACATCGAGTGGATCGGGCTCGCGGCCCGTTGGGCAGAAATTAAGACACGTGTCAATCGCTCCAGCATGTGAGAAGCCCTATGACCCCTGCCAGTGATAGCGAAATACGAATTTGGATTCCAGACGATTATGAGGAAGGACCGCTTCACGACAATAAACGTGACCTATATGGCGGCTTGAAACACGAACGGAAGCAAGCTGACTTTATTAAAGATGTCATTGCCATGGCAAACACGGCTCGTTTATTTGGCAGACCTGGCATCATTTGTATGGGTATCGAGGATGATGGCAATCCAATTGGCGTTGAGGAGGAACTCGAACGATTCCGAACGAACGAGAATTCCAGCTTGTTCGAGCTTCGGAATGCCGTCTACCGCGTGATGCGCTACTTGATTACGGAGTATATTCAGCCGCCATTGGCCAAATGGGAACTGAAG
>JACFMY010000530.1 GCA_019455155.1 Caldilineaceae bacterium | reverse complement strand
TCGCTCTTTGGGTTCACTCCGCCTACGCAACTGTGCATTGTACCATGTGACCCCTGACGGTCAATAGTACAACGCCAACCGGCACATCTCAGGATTTATGCTTCCCGAAGGTGCACAAGCTGTAACAACACCGGTAGAGCAACGGTCTGGCAGGTCTGTCTGGCGGGCGTTACTCCGCGACGATCTCCGTGGCAGAGACAATCACGCCGTCCGCGTCGGCATACAGATAGTGGCCTGGCGTAAATGTAATCCCGGCAAAGCGTACTTCGATATTCACCTCGCCTGCCTCCTGTTTCTTGCTTCGCCGCGGGTTGGTTGCCATGGCCTTGACGCCAATGGGAATCTGCCCAACCTCAGCCGCATCGCGGATACAGCCATAGATCACCACGCCGGCCCAGCCGTTGTTATAGCCGAGCTGGGCCAGATTGTCACCTACCAGCGCGCAGCGCAGTGAGCCCCCGCCATCAACCACCAATACCTGGCCTGCGCCCTGTTGTTCCAGCAGGGCGCGGACGGAGGTGTTATCTTCATATGCTTTGACCGTGACAATGGCGCCGTGGAATACGGTCACGCCTCCAAAATCTCGGAAGAGCGGGTCGGCAACCTGAACATCAGGATGGGCGTCGCAGAGGTCGGCGGTTTTGAACATGGGTTGATTCCCTTTTGTGCTTGCCAGCGCAGATGGACCAAGATGGATCGACTATCACTACGTACGAGTGTAACACAGCCCTGGCGTTGCGCGCAGCCCGCCCCTGGTGTACAGTTGCCCTCACGACTCGATGCAATCTATTCTGATTCGCCCGGAGCAGATATTATGGCCAAATTCTATAGCGCCATTACGCCTGAGTTGCGCAGCTTCATGGAAGCACAGCACTTGTTCTTCACCGCTTCAGCTACCGATCGCAGCCGGATCAATCTCTCGCCCAAAGGCATGGACACGTTTCGCATGCTGGACGAACATACAGTGGCCTACCTGGATCTGACAGGTAGCGGTAACGAGACCGCGGCGCATCTCAAGCACGATGGGCGCCTCACCATCATGTTCTGCAGCTTCGACGCCAGCCCACGCATCCTCCGCCTCTATGGCCAGGGCCGCCTTGTCTTTCCTCGCGACGCTGAGTGGGCGGCGATGCATAGCCAATTTCCGACCCAAGCGGGCGAACGGCAGATCGTGGTCATGGCGGTGGAGTCGCTACAGACGTCGTGTGGTTTCGGCGTGCCCCTGTACGAATATGTGGCGGAGCGTCCCGCTTTACGCGATTTCGCTGAGAAGAAAGGCCATGAAGGCCTTGTGGCATATCGCTGGAAGAATAACCGTGTTAGTATCGATGGCCTAGCCAGCGCCACTGTGGAGGAAGCCTCCATCTCTTAGCTAGCGCGAGGCCGAAGTCTGGACGCCGGCACCCTGGTCGCCAGCAACCTTGCCAACGGGCAGCACCAGAAAGCAACGGATAATCTATGACGATGACGCAAGAGGAATTTCGTGTAGAACAGATCGATCATGTGGAGCTGTTTGTGCCGGACCGGCAGGCGGCCGCGGCCTGGTACGCCGCGACGCTAGGCATCGCGCCCCTGGCCGCGCACGCCGACTGGGCCGCTGACGCGCAAGGTCCACTGATGATCTCCAGCGACGGCGGCCGTACCATGATTGCCCTGTTTACGGGAGAAGCCCAGGGTCGCCATCCCGTGACGGGCGTGCGCCGGATCGCCTTTCGGGTCGACGGCGCCGGCTTCCTGGCTTTCTTGCGCCGGCTGGCCGACTACCCCGTCTTTGATCGCGACGGCCGTGCGGTACAGACACTGGAAGCAGTCGATCACGACAAGTCATGGTCGGTCTATTTCTTCGATCCCTACGGCACCCCGCTCGAAGTTACGACCTACGACTACACCTGGGTTCGGGACAGGCTGCTGGCCGGTGATGGCGCGGAGTGAGGCAGACTGCGGCCGTTCCTTTAGCGGCGGAGCTTGTTAGACCTGCCAACCGCGCGAACGGCGTTTGGAACCCCATTGTCCCAAACGCCGTTCGTCACACGACAAATCAATTGTCTTCCTGTACACCGTACACCGGCTTGTCGCGCCTAGCTGTAAGCCTGCCGACGCTCGCCGGTTCCACCACGTGGTTACCGTGCCTGGACCTTGATCTGCTTGGGCTTGATTGCTTCAGCCTTGGGCACGGTTAGCGTCAACATGCCGCCTTCGAACACCGCCTCGATGCCGTCTGGGTTGACCGGAACGTTGAAGGTGAGGCGCCGCTCAAAGGGGCCATGATAGAGCTCGCGTTTGATGAAGCTTACATCCTGGGGAGCTGGCTCGAACTTGCCCCGAATCGTCAGCTCCTCGCCCTCAAAGGTGATCTGCACTTCGTCGGGATTGACGCCGGGCAGATAGGTGTTGATCACAAAAGCCTCTTCCGTGGCATAGGCATCGAGCGGCAGCCGAAGTGTATGCCCGTTCTGGCCGTTGTGGCCTCCATTGCGAGCGTAGTCATATGAGCGGCCCTCGAGATGCCGGCTCATTGAGTCAGCAACGCTGATAAAATCACGGATCAAGTCGTTGTATGTAGCGGTACGCATAGATTCAGCCTCCTTTATGTGGAAAGTGTGGCACGGCAGTTGTTGTCTCGCTTGCTAAAACACATATATGCTCCATACTTTACGGGCGCTTTGTTAGATGGCCGCAAGCGCCCCGTTATCGAAAAATTGGAGCAACGTCTGCAAAGTGTTAGCGGTTGGTGGGCGGTGGATTGCTCATGCCGGGCTCCAGTGAATTGGGGACGCGCTTACACTTCGTCTATACTGGCGAAGTTGGCAGCTATTGATGAGGTGCGGACGTGCGCGTACTGGTGACTGGCATTGCCGGCTTTGCCGGTAGTTTTCTGGCTGACTATCTTGCCGGCCTGCCCGATATAGAGCTCCATGGCGTGGTGCACCGCCACGACCGCCGGATTGTGCATCTGTTGCCCCGCATTCAGTTGCACCGGGGGGACCTGCGCAACGCCGTGTGGGTCGGTGAGGTTGTGCAGCGGGTGACACCTGACTACACACTTCACCTGGCCGCCTGGAGTGATGTTGGCGGGAGTTGGGAGCAACCGTGGACCACCTATGAGCTCAATATCCAGTGCCAGTTGAATCTGCTGGAGGCGTTGCGCCGCTGGAGACCGGGGTGCCGGACACTGGTGGTGTCATCCAATGAGGTCTACGGGCTGGTACGGCCGGAGGATCTGCCCATCGATGAGGAGACGCCGTTTCGACCCAACTCGCCCTATGGCGTGAGCAAGGTGGCGCAAGATATGATGGCCTTCCAATATTACAACAGCCACCAGATGCCCATTGTTCGAGCGCGTAGCTTCAATCATCTGGGGCCTGGTCAGGCCGATGATTTTGCGGCCAGCGCCTTTGCCCGCCAGATTGCCGAAGCGGAGCTTGGGTTGCGGGAGCCTGTCGTCTATGTTGGCAATTTGGAGGCTGAGCGCGATTTCACCGACGCGCGCGACGTCGTACGCGCGTACTGGCTGCTGGTGACCCAAGGCGAGCCAGGCGCCTGCTACAATGTAGGGAGTGGGCAGCCGCGCTCCATTCGTTGGCTCTTGGAAACCTTGCTGGCGCTTTCAACGACAGAAATCCGCGTTGAGATCGACCCCAAACGGCTGCGACCCAGCGATGTGCCCCGGAGCTTCTGTGACCATACGCGTCTGACTGATGCTACCGGCTGGCAGCCGGCAATCGGTCTGCGTGATTCACTGCTCGACCTGTTAAACAGCTGGCGCGAGCAGTTGCGAAAACGGGATATATAGCAGAGGGCGATACGCCTTCGACTGAACTCAGGAGTGTTTTCGAAATGCCTACCGCACTAGTAACGGGCGTTACCGGCCAGGATGGCAGTTATCTTGCCGAGTTTCTACTGGAGCAGGGTTACCGTGTCATTGGCATGGTACGCCGCACGAGCACCATCAACTTCGACCGGATTCGCCATATCCAGGACAAAATCGAAGTGGTGCAAGGCGACCTGTTGGACCAGATGAGCCTAATTGGTCTGTTGCAGGAATATCGCCCAGACGAAGTCTATAATCTGGCAGCCCAGAGCTTTGTACC
>JACFMY010000529.1 GCA_019455155.1 Caldilineaceae bacterium | reverse complement strand
TCATCCGCGGCTAGCTGTAGCGCCGTCAAGCTGGTGTTGTGACTGGTCCGGCCATGTCGATGCTGGCTCCATGCCGGTCCGCGGACGATCAGTGCAGCGGAATGCGTACTGCCTGGTCAGGCAGATCCGCACCGTCCTCGCCGGCTGCTGGCAGCCGGCGATCCGCCCCAGGCTCGTAGATCCCTACCATGGCCGCCACAGGAGCTAGCCCCGCAGGCAGCGGCCGCACATCTTCGACCACCTGTCCTGGCCGCCACGCCCCCAAAGGATAGAGCCCCCCATACGGCACCCCGTCCAGTTGGCCTATGCGCTGCCCCTGTTCATCCAACAGGTGGATAAAGATCACATAGTCCGTTGCAACAACCGTATCCGTCTTCCAGTGCAATTGTAGTGCCCGCGCTTCCGGCATGTAGCGCGCGTCGAGCAGATGGATCTGCCCGCCGTAGGTAGCGATGGGCTGAGCTGGGACAGCGGGAGGCTGTGCGGGCTGGAGCCAGACAGCTCCCAGATCCAACACATCAGCTCCCTCAACCGGTAGCCAATCGCCGGTGTCGGGATCCGTCACGCCCAGGCGCAGCCGGTAACGAATTGGGAGCGCGTCCGCCGGCGTTCTCAGCCGTAATGGCGCCCGCACATAGAGCCCGGGTGGCCAGTGGCTCGTCGGAATATCGTCGGGATGCGGCACGTCGATCGCGGCCACCGTTTCGCCGTCGGGCCGGTCAAGATGCAAAAACAGGCCGTAGTCCTTCGCCAGCCGTTGCGTCGCCTGCAGGTATGCGGTCACGGCGACCGCATCGCCAGCGGTGACGGCCGGTGGGGCCGGGTCGATACCGAGGACCCGAATCTCGTCGCCAAAGGTGGCCGCCAGCGGTTGGCGGGCCGGCAGCGCAGTGCCCGGCGGCGACGCCACGCGGAACCACCCAGGCGCGCCGTTCTGCAACAGGAGCACAAGGCCAATCACGGCCCCGACTGCAGCCACGGCCGGCAGAATGGGTGCTTCAGCCAACCTGGGCGGCACGGTCCTGGAGCCGCGCCGTACCATCCAGACCGCCAGAGCTGCTGCCCCTAGCCAGCCCACTCCAGCCAGCCCGCGTGCGCTTTGCTGGAGTGGGGTACCGGAATACGACAGAATGAGTGTAAAGGAGCCGGCAGGCAGCCCGACGGTGAGCAATCCACTTCCTTCCTGCCGGGCAACGGGGAGCGGCTGGCCGTCCGCCGTGGCCTGCCAGCCAGGGAAGTAGAGCTGGTTGATGGTGACAGTCATGGGTTGGCTCACCGTGACCGCGTACGCCCCGCGTTCGGGGGCGCTGGCAAGCAGCACGCCGGACAGGCTGGCCGGTCGTGGCGCCGGCAAGCGATCTGGATTGCCCGTCTCAGGATAGTCATGTAGATAGGGTGAGATAGCCATCAGCGGCGCGGTGGCCCACACGGGCGTAAACTCGCCCAGGCTGGTGGTGCCGATTGCGCCCGTGCTCAGCTCATAGTGCACCACCTCCGTGGGAGACCAGGCCCAAACGCCTGTGGCCAGCTTGTCAGGGTACAGATTGACCAGCGCGGTGACCAGGATCAGCACGGTCGATACAGCGCATGCCAGCATCCCGATTCGCGGCCAGCGCCGGCCGAGGCCGTAGACGAAGAATGCGCCCAGCCAGCCCAACCCCACAGCGGTGAAGCCATGCCAGCGGTACGGAAACTCGAGCAGATCCATGAAAGGCAGCAGCGTCCAGACAGGCTCGGACCACGGCAAGGCCATGAACGCGCCAAAGAGGGCCAGGAGGCTCATAAAGAGAGCCGATCCCAGCAGAAGGCGGCGCGTCCTGCCATCCGTTGCGGCGCGCGCCTGGCCAGAGCGCACGCCAAGCCAAAGCGCCGTGCCGGCTCCCAATATGGCCACCAACACCTGTATCCCACCCAATGTCAGCGGGTAGTATGGATTCAACGCCGCCCTGTCCAATGGCGGCGAGAGCCGCACCAGTTCGGTGACATCCAGAAAGCGGCCGCGGAAATCGCTGGCGACGATCTTCTCAAGCTGAATGAACTCTCGCTCCAGTAGCGCTGGCATCCAGAACCAGGCCGTGAGCAGCAGACCCAGCGCGAGGCCGGCGCCGGCCTGCACAAGCGCAAGCCCGCGGCGCGTAAAGAGCCACAGCACAACAATTTCGACGCTGACGATCTCCGCCAACAACAGCGCCACCGCGTTGTGGCTCAACACCGCGCCGCCCATAGCCAGGGCGAGCCAGAGTAGGCCGGACAAACCGCCGCCCCGGTAGATACGCAACACCGCCCACAGCGCCCAGGGGACAAACGACCACGCCAGGAGCTGGCCGGCATTACCCTGGATAAAGAGCTCGCGCAGCGCGATGGGCGCATAGACGACCGCGGCCGCACAGACAACCGCCGGCCAGACGCCCAAGAGCACCTTGCCGAGCCGGAACGCACCCATGCCCGCCAGGGAAACGGCGATGACGAGGACACCCTTGAATGCCAGATCCAGCGGCAAACCGAATAGATTCAGGCCCGCGGCCAAAAAATAGGGCAACGGCGGCGCGTAGAGAAAGAGCGGGATACCCAGACCGAGCCCCAAATTGGCCGACCAGCGCGGCAGCCAAAGCCCCTGCTGCCAGGCATGAACCATCTCGGCCGCGCGCACAAAATGGACGCGGCCGTCCGCCGTGTCTGGCAGACCGTCCGGCAGCAGCGCCCACAACACGGGCGCCAGCACCAGGATGCAGAGGAGGGACTCCAGCCCAAAGGTGCCGAGGCGACGCACCGATAGATAACCCCAATGGTTAGGGCGAGTAGAAGCAGTCAATGTTCTCACAGGACGCCTGGCGGCCTACTGGACAAACGATTCCACGGCTGCGCTCCAGCTGGGCACAGCGAGGAAATACAGATCACACGCGACGCTAAGGGTCATTCTACCGCGTACGGGCCGCTCCGTCCCCTTGCCGGCGCTGGAGCGAGACCCTGCGTGAACGCAGCCCGCAGCCGTGACCAAGGCATGGTTTTGCTCACGCCGCTGCGGCGCGTATCCACGCACCTTCATATGCCACTACCAGTCCCATCTCATCCACCTCGATCGCTGCGGTGAAACCCGTACTGCTCTCATACCGGTAGACCGTCTCCGACAGGCGTACGTAGCGTTGTGCCAGCGGTGCGACGGCAAGATCCGGGAAGCGTACCCAGGCGGCCGTCACCTCCGCCTGCTCGCCGACCGCCAGATCCAGCCGTCGCACCGGCAACGTGTTGGTCGCCGGCGTTACGCCCAGGTCAACGTCAAGGCAGCCATGCACAGCTATAATCTCGCTTTCGCCGGCAAACCACCGCCTGCCGGCGGTCACGGTCAAGCTCAATCGACGATGGGCAAGGCCATGATGTACTTCGATGGTTACCATACGCGTGCGCCAGCTGCTGTCGCAGAAAACCACATAGTGCACATACAGCGGCGCTTCATCTGCCACTGAAACGACGTGTCCTTTCAGCTCATGGCCACCGGCGCCACGGGCGAGGACAGCGTGTTCCGTTCCCAGCGCACCCAGGGAGCGCCAGATCAGCGTACGGATTTGTTCAGCCATAATTGATTGGGCGTCTAGATCAAAGCCAGCCAGCTAAGGACTGGTCGACCTATCGTCTTCGCAGTGCAGACGCAATCGTACGAATGTCGTCAGGCCCTGTCCGGCAGCAGCCGCCAATCAGGCGCGCGCCGGCCGCATACCAGCGCCGCGACGGCTCCGCAAAGTCCGTCACCCCTGTGCCGCCAACCCAGCAATGGTTGGCCGCGTCCCAGCGCTCACCGCTGTTGGGATAGCAGAGCAATGGCTTGCCGGTCACGCTGCAGCCGGTTGCCAGCAACTCCTCGATATACCGCGGTGCGGTGCAGTTGATTCCCACGGCCACTATCTGGGCAGATCGATTAGCCAGCGCCGCCGCGTTCGCAAACGGCTCGCCACTGGATAAATGCGCGCCGTCGCGGCAGCTAAAGGAGAGCCAGGCCGGCATCTGTGGAAACTCATCCAACAGCTGCACAAGGGCTTCTCCCTCTGCCTGGCAAGGAATCGTCTCGCAGGCAAAGAGATCGGCGCCGGCCGCCGCCAGCACACGCAT
>JACFMY010000528.1 GCA_019455155.1 Caldilineaceae bacterium | reverse complement strand
CCCCTCCTCCAGCCGGGAGACTGCATAATCATGGAAGCGCCAGCCGGCCTATGGCCGGGGCTTCTGGCTGTGATGGCCCCAAATAGCGGAACATGGCTCTACGTGCACCGGCTCCTCGCTGTGCGCGTGCCAAAAGAGGGCGGTCTTCTTACAAAGGGAGATGCAGTGTTTCATATGGACATTGGTCTGGTGCCAGCCACGTTGGTTGGTATCGTAGTGAAAGTACAGCGCAACGCATACACGTTAGATCTCAACACGCCCGTACAACGGCGGCTGGCCTGGATGGTAGCGCAGCTCTCCCGTACCGGAGCTAAATGTTATGCCGCACGGCGCTGGCGACTGGCCGCCATGAGTCATCGTGGTATCGCACTGCTGGATCAATTGGCCTGGCGTCTCAGAAGAAAAACATAAGGAGTCATCGTGTCCCCCGCACCTGCTACTGCAACGATGCCAGCCGGCGCTGCTTCCGGCCGGCCGCGCTTCCCGGCGCCGGAAGTACGCCGACTGCTTGCTGCCCTGGTGCGCGGCGGCCATCCCCCTGGTCCCGAGCCAGCTCCCTGGCCCCGTCTCGAAGGGTTGCCCTGGCCCACAGTGATAGACAGCGCGCGCCGGCATGGGCTCGCTCCCCTGCTTTTCGCCGCCCTGCGCAACGGAGACCGGCTACACATGCTGCCCCCCACGGCTGCCAACGCACTGGAAACCGCTTACCACGCTACGTGGACGGCCAACACCCTGGCGCTGGAGCGGTTGGCCGCGTTGCACGCGGACTTGGCCGCCGCCGGCGTCCCGCTCATGGTCCTCAAGGGCGCCGCGCTGCTGGCCGCCGGTCACGCGGAGCGGGGAACACGGCCACTGGGCGATCTGGACCTGCTCACCCGGCCCACACACGCGCGCAAGGCCTGCGCCTTGCTCGCCGCAGCGGGCTATACGCCCCAGATTGAGCTGCGGCCTGGACTGGCGCTGCGCTGCTATGGCGAGCACGCGTTTTTCTCCCAAACGGGTCCCAACGTGCAGGTGGATCTTCATTGGCAGCCCTTCAGCCGGCCTAGCCTGTGGCGCGCCGCGCTGAGCCGGTGGTTCTGGGCAAGTACGACCACTGTCGCGGTTGCAGGCCAACCCCTGCAGGTCCTGGAGCCCACGGCCCAGCTGCTACACCAGTGCGTGCACGCGCTGATCCATGGGCCACACCCGCAGCTGCTGTGGACCTATGACATCGCCCGCCTGATCCACCGGTCGCCCATCGACTGGGAGAGGCTGCTGGAGGCGGCCAGAGCCTTTGCCCTGACCCCAGGCGTCTTTGCGGCGCTGGCCCTCACCGCGCGCGATTGGGGTCTGCCGCTGCCCCCAGCGCTCCGTGCGCGGCCGGCTCGGATGCCTGCACAGCTGCGCTGGTGGGCGGCAACCCGGTCCACCCCCGCCCTGCGTCTCCTGGCCGATGGGCTTTACCTGCGGCGGCCCGGCGCGGCCCTTACGCTCTGGGGCGCTGCGCTCTTCCCCAGCCCCGCCTACATGGCCTGGCGCTACCGCGGCGCCGGTCACACGCCCCTCTGGCGGCACTATTGGAGCCGGATCGTGGGAGGCGGCCAACGGGAGCCTACCACGCCAGGAAGACTCTATGGCTACCACAGAAAATGACCAACCAGGACAGCGTAGTGCACATGCAGCGATTGCACCCACTTCTCACCATCCACCTCGCCAGTTCACGCCATGTATACGCCTGGGGGAGGCTGCCATGGTAACCCTATCCCAGACGCCCGCGCGCCATCCCCAGAGTGCATCGAGCATCGTCGACGGCCAGGCCCTGATTGTGTTGGCGACGAGCGGCGAAGTCATCGTGCTCAACGAAACCGGAGCACAACTGTGGGCGTGGGTTGACGGCCAGGCAAACGGAGCTGAGCTGGCCGCGCGGTTGGCCCGTGTCTACGACCTATCCGCGGCGCAGGCCGCGGCCGATACCCTTTCCTTCCTCCGCGCGCTCGTGGATGCGGGGGCGCTGGTCATCGTGGGCGAAGCGTCACGTGGCGCCGGGGAATGACAGGCCACCAGATACTTTTTATGCCTGCAAATAAAGAACGCGTTTGACCTCACACGCCAAATCTGCTAGAGTTTGGCCGAACTGAACATGATTGACTCGTGCTGCCCGGCCGGCCCCCGGCGGACGGAACAAAGCACGATACACGGGTCTTTCCCCGTCATGCCCAGACGGAACACCCCGCGGTATCGGGCCTCGGTTCCTCCTCCTATGCCTGAGCTGGTAGTTTTTACTCCCACTGCCGGGCAACACATCCAGAAAACGTCACTAACATATTTACGGGCTTATCGAAGACATCCTGTTACACGATGGATAAAGCGCATCCCCGTGCGCCAAAGGAATCGCTCTATGCGCGACACCTTAACCATCTCGATTGCTGGCCTCGCCGTGGTCATGGAGATCAGCCAGCTACCCGATACGAAACAGGCTGAGCTGGCCGCCCGCTACTGCGACTTCGACGGCTGGTCCCCGCCTGATGCCGTTCACTTAGGCCTGCGCATGCGCGCGGGCGACCCCTATGTGGAATGGCACAATGGCCAGCCGCTGCCCCTCCACACTTGGCGGCGCCGTGGCCGCATTCTGGTCGCGTCGCCCACCGAATGGGGCTGGTACGACAGCGCGACCCAGCAGGCTAGCCTGGTGTTGCGGCCCGCGGGCGATCCGGAGAATTTCCTGCGTGTGCTCTTCGGTTGGCTGGCGCTGGCTCAAGGCGGCCTCCTGCTCCATGCCTGCGGCGTGATCTGCGACGGCGATGGCTATGTCTTTGTTGGACCCTCGGGCGCGGGCAAGAGCACAGTCGCCGGGCTCTCTGCCGGGGCCACTGTCCTGAGCGATGATCTCGTGCTCGTGGAACGGCGAGCTGACGGCTATTGGGTACACGGCGTCCCCTTTCGCGGCTCTGGGTGGACCGCGCCGCGCGTCAACGCCGCCGCACCCCTACGCGCGCTTCTTTCGCTGGTCCAGGCGCCGGAGCACAAAGTGGCCTCCCTGCCCAAGGCTGAAGGGGTGGCGCGTCTGGTCGGCTCGACCCCGTTCGTGACCACCACCGTGGACGGCGCCCGCGCCGCCATCGGCAACGCCGTCGCCCTCCAGGCCGATACGCCGGTCCAAGAGCTTAAGTTTCGTAAGGACAGGATGTTTTGGGATGTAATACGCGCTGCGGCAGCGCCATGAGTCATAGAGGTCCGAAATACCTCCATGACTCGGTTGACACCAGGGGGCTCTATAAGTCGTTTGGGGGCGGGTGATAGCTAGGATAAGTTTTGCGCGAAGACCAGTGATCAGCATCGCACGTTGGATACAGAGGGGGACGTGAGGAGTGCAGATTTGGATGCCTGCGTGAGGTTAAGCACGCTGTGAGGGGAGGGAAGTTGGCAGCCACCATGATACTAAGGGCACCATGAGCTCCGGGTGTTCTTGGAGGGATTGCGGCTCGGGGAGCTATGACACCGCGAGAGGAGCTACGGGCACCAACAGGTGGGCCAGCGGAGCCGTACCACACTCTGCTGTCCACGGTGCCCGTGGCATGCCGGCTGTTATAGTAGTGCATGCGCTCAAGAACATCTTGCTGTTCATGGTGTCCTTAGTGCCATGGTGGCTCTCCCTCCCATTCATGTTCACAGCTTTCACCAGACCTAAGCCGCCCACCTGCCCTGCCTCCATCCCACGATATTCCCAGTTACCGTGCCGCCCGCCCCGTCACACCGCATCATCTTGCCTTTTTTCCAAATCATCATTACAGCCACACCATCGTTCCGGTTGAGCTCATCTTTCCTTTGCGCCCTTACTGCTCCTGGAACCACAGTGGTGACTAAGCCACCTCCACAACTCACCGCGCCGCCTGGCACCCACAGCATCCTGGCCATTCTATGCTTCTCCACAACTCATGGAGTCCTTGGTGTCATTGGGGTTGGGTGTCATTGGGGTTTTTGCCTTCTCTATCACTCATGGTGCCTCCTGGAGCCCATGGTGTCATGGTGGTTTTGCCTTCTCTAAAACTCATGGCGATCCTTGGTGTCCATGGTGTCATGGTGGTTTCAGCGACCTCTAAAACTCATGGAGTCCTTGGTGTCATTTTGGTT
>JACFMY010000006.1 GCA_019455155.1 Caldilineaceae bacterium | reverse complement strand
CCATTCGCATGACCGTGCGCTGGTATGTGGAGAACCGGTGGTGGTGGGAACCCATCCGTAACGGTGAGTTCAAGGAGTATTACCGGCAGCTGTATGGCAGCCGAAAAGTGATTACCGCCGGCCAATAGCGCCAGACTATGGGGCAGCAGCAGAGATAATCCACTGGGGAGGGGCGGGCGCCCCTCCCCAGCTTGCTTAGTTCACTTCCGGATCGATCCACCAATCGGGCACGGAGTTGATATCCCGATCCTCAAGCCCGAAGGTACACTGGCCGACAGGGCAGTTCCACTGAATGCCGTTGGGCAATACCTTGCCATTCTCCGTTGGGACATTCCACGATGCCCAGCCTACCGGTACGTGATCCAACCGGTAAGGGATACATTCGGGCCCGGCCGCGGTGCAGCCTGGGACCAGTTCACCGGTCAGGTCGGTGAAGGCGTTCATGGTGACGCGGCCGTTCTTCACGCCGTCTTCATCGAGCGCACCGCCATCCCAGTTCGGGTTGACCCACACCCACAGTGTAAAGGGTAGCTGTTCGGTGTTGTTGAACCGGGTTCGCTGGCCGGCAAGGTCGTCAATCAGATGCTCCGTAGTCGTGCCGCTCTGTTCGATGGCACAGCTCGAGCGGTCATAGGTATTGGTAAACAGCCCAACATGTTTGTTCCAGCCGGTGTTGTTGGGCCCTGTGGTCCAGAGCTGGAAGGTGTCGCCAGACGCCGAGCTGTCCCACAGACGAGCGCCTTTGCCCTTTACGTCGCTCTCTCCCTCCCAATAGAGCTTCGGTTCCATACTCGAACACAGGTCAATGGCCCGGTACGGGTCGCCATTTACATCCTGCCCTTGCCAGACCTCGTTAGAACCGGCGCAGAAGTGGTCCTTGTAGTCGCAGTGCAGCACGCCATAGTCGTTCCAGCCACCGCCGCTGACAAAGCCGCAGTTGGCCGCCACATCGTTCCACGTGTGCGGGAAGGATGTACAGACAAGATACTGTGCGTACGCGCTGTGGTGGCGTACCAACGGATCGCCCAAGCCCTTTGAATGATGTTCATAGCGCACGGCAGCAATCCAGTTCAGACCTTCCGGCTGCCAGTTCAGATCGCGCTTCCCCCCGGCGGGCAACCAGCCCGACCAGACCTTGTACCCTCCGTGCTTGGCATCGTTCTCCATGGTGCGTTGGCCATCATGGTCCTTAAAGGTCTGCCATGGATAGCTGATCTGCTGGCCCCCCCAATCCGCGGCCCACGGCCCAAACAGGACATCAAGCGAAGCTGGATTGGCGCCGTGTTCATGATCGTAGTGGCAGCCGCGCTCGCCGTCCCAGAGGCCGTGCCAAGCGATGTCATTGTGGCTACTGCATTCCGGCGCGCCGCTGTACGGCTCAATGTCAAAGCCGGGGGGTTCGGTCTGCACCGGCGGCGGCGTCGGTGTAGGGGTAGCAGGAGGACTAGCCAGCGGCGTCGGTGTGGGCGTGGCCTCTGGTGGGGGCGGGATCGTCGCCTGCTTTTCACTGATGGTCACGAGCGGCAAGAAGACATTCGCTGTCTCCCCTGTGCCTCCCGGATCGACCGTATCCCCGCTCTGCGCGTAAAGCGGAATGGACACGGCTATGACAAATACCAGCGCAAACATCAGACTACTGGTGTGTTTTTTTGTTGGCATGCTCCTAGGCTCCTTTCAAGCGCCCATATCTTATCCCGACTTACGAAAAGATCAACCTGCGGTCTATGGCCGCTGAGGTAACGGCACCATGACGCAGGGCGGGCGTACCGGCACAGTAAGATTCCCATCAAGGAACCGCTGCGCCAGTGGAACACGCCCGGAACGCTTGTTTGGCGGCGGCGCGGCTAGCGATTTGCTTGCCAACAGCGAAGAGTCCTTCCCTGGCTCCAACGCAACTAATGCTAAAATAGGAAAAAACTATGCCGGCAGAAATGCCTTACCTGAAGAGAGCCATGGAAATAGTCACTGCCCGGCCCCACGATCTGGCAACAGTGCGAGAACTGATTCGCTTTGCGCATCATCGCCATGCCCATATCGCCGATGAGGATCTGGCAACCACGATCGCCAGAGGAGACGTGCTCTTGGCCAGGGAAGGCAGTAATGCCGTCGCCCTGTTGATTACCTATACGGAGCCCCCACCCCCAAGCCTGCCGGCCAGCGCGCCCAACCGGGTCTACCTGCGTGCCTTTGCGTGTGCACGCACCGCCTCGCCGACTGTCGCGTTCGGCGCCATGTTGCTGGTTCTGCGCCGCCAGCCCCGTGTCCGCCCTCAATTGCTCATCGCCTACGGTGATGAAGGCTGGATAAGCCGGACCCTGGCCAGTAACGGCATGAGCCTCGTCGAGCAGGTTCAGTTCTTTGAGTTGTCCAATCTCAGGCGCGGGACGTGGCCGCCGCCTGACCTGCCAGAGGACATGTCGCTGCGCAGCGCTGGTATCAACGACCTGGATCTCCTGGCCGCTATGGATGCCCTAAGTTTCGATCTTCTCTGGCACTACTCCGCCCGTGAGTTGCATGGACTCTGCATGCGCGGCCATGTGGAAATGGCGGTGGCCAATGGTGTGCCAATTGGATATTTCGCGCTGACAACGGATGGCGATGTGGCCAGCCTGGCCAGGCTGGCGGTCCATCCAGATTGGCAGGGCCGCGGGTTGGGGCGAGCGCTGCTGGTCGCGAGCCTATTGCGAGCCCAGGCTGCCGGCTGCCAGCAGGTTGTCCTCAACACCCAGGCGCACAACGAGCGGGCGAAGACGCTGTATCATAGTCTGGGTTTCCGTTTCACAGGGCGCCAACTGGCCATCTTCACCAGCTTGCTGGACATAGCCGCAGGATCAGAGTCATGAATTACGGTGCAGAACATTACAGGCCAATATGCAGGGCTCGGGCAGTTGCTCCTTGCACACCGCGCGCCCTGTTCTTTCAGTGCCCGTGTCGCTATGGATAGTCTGAGCTCACCTGTGCTTTCCCGGCAGCTGCTCCGGGTGCTTGTGATGGTCACCATCCTCTTGGGCGGCGGTACATTGGGCTACATGCTGCTTGAGGGTTGGTCGGTCGATGACGCACTCTTCATGACCGTCATCACCTTGAGCACGGTCGGTTACGGCGAGGTACAGCCCCTGACCCAGCAGGGTGAGATGTTTACCATATTCCTGATCTTCGGCGGCGTAGGCGTCCTGGCCTATTCCTTTAGCACCGTTATGGACTACATTGTTGCCGGAGAACTGCAAGGTTTCCTCAGGCGCAGGCGTTTGGCAAAGGAGCTGGCAAAGATGGAGGATCACTACATTGTGTGCGGCTACGGCCGCGTCGGCCGGCAGGTCGTGGAGGAGCTGCAGGCCAACGACATCAAGATGGTGGTTATCGATCTGGACCGCAGTCTGGGTGTCGAGCTGGAACAGGCTGGCATTCCGTTTATCACGGGCGACCCCTCCAATGATGACATCTTGCAGCTGGCTGGGATCGACCGGGCCCGCGGGCTGTGCTCCTGCCTGCCCCATGACGCCACCAATGTCTTTGTCGTGCTCAGCGCGCGCCGCACCAACCCAGCCCTCCTCATCCTTTCCCGTTGCAATATGCCAGAGAATGTGGAAAAGCTACGAATTGCCGGCGCGAACCACGTCATCAACCCCTATGTGATCACCGGTCGCCGCATGGCTACGCACGTGCTGTATCCGAGTGTGGTTGAGTTCCTGGATATTGTGGTGCGCCGGGGCGACCTGGAACTGCGCCTGCAGGAGATTCGCGTTGCGCCAGATTCGGAGCTCGCGGGCCGCTCCCTGGGTGATGCGCATGTCCGTATGCGCACAGGTGTCAACGTGCTCGCAATCCGGCGTGAAGGCCGCACACTCAACACGAACCCAGGTGGCGATTTTGTCCTGCAGCCAAATGACGAGCTGGTCTGTCTGGGTACGGCTGGCCAGTTGATCCGGCTGGCGCAAGTGGCAAAGGACCAACGGCGCCAGATGCGGGTTGCCAGCTGATGGGCAGCGCACCAGCTTGCAACGAAAGCTCGGCCCGGAAATGAGATGTACCCTTTGTCGCGCCAGATTGACAAAAGACCGGCGGACATGATATCAAACCGGTGATATACTGTGCTTAACTTTATACAAGCCGGCGAGCACGGCGAGAGAGAACCGGGAGCAACACGCTGCCCGGTCGCCGAAGGTGCAAGCGGATGATAGCAAGCCACAGCCCATCCGTGACACTCTCAGGCAAAAGGATCGTCGTGTAACGGCAACTCTGGAAAATGCGTCTGGTCTCGCAGAGCTGGCGCTACCCACGGGGCAAACTGGGAATAGGCTCCGTTGCGAATGGAGAATTGAAAGCTGTTCACGGGTAAAGGCGCCCGTGACACGTGTTTGCGTGAACCATGCTCCATTCACAACCAATCTGTTTCCCAGTCAATCTCTCAGGTCAAAGACAGAGTGGACGGGCGTCTCTTTGGAGTGCCCGTTTTTTGTTGGCAGAAGACAATGACCTATCCGCGCAGCAGACGAAGCGCGCGGACAACGTATTAGGGTAGCGAGACACACACCAGCCGATCTGGTGGCAGGCGCGGCACGTTTATGTGCTCACCCGCCATCTTGTCACCCCCTCATCTGAAAAAGGAGCATCCGCATGACCGTGAACGATCCGACCGACCTGCTTAAGCCGCTGGACACCTTTCCCAGACGCCATCTGGGCCCAGGCGCCCTCGACCTGGAGCGTATGCTCGAAGTGCTGGATGTTTCTAGCCTGGACGAGCTGATCGACGAGACGGTGCCAGCCGCGATCCGGTTACAACGCCCCCTGCAGCTAAATCCCGCCCGCAGCGAGTCCCAAGTGTTGGCCGATCTGCGCAAGTTGGCGGCCAGGAACAAAGTCTTTCGCTCATTCATCGGCATGGGCTACTATGACACCATTACGCCCGGCGTGATCCTACGCAATATCCTCGAGAATCCAGGCTGGTATACCCAGTATACGCCGTACCAGGCTGAGATTGCCCAGGGCCGCCTGGAGGCGCTGCTGAACTTTCAGACCATGGTCATCGATTTGACAGGGCTTGACATCGCCAATGCCTCCCTGCTGGACGAGGGAACTGCGGCGGCCGAAGCGATGACGCTCTGCAAGCGAGCACAGAAGCGCGGGCACGGAGGCAACACCTTTTTCGTCTCTGAACGCTGCCATCCGCAGACCATAGATGTGGTCAAGACACGGGCCGTGCCGTTGGGCTATGACGTTGTCGTGGGCGACCATCACACATATGAATTTGACGACCACACCTTTGGCGCGCTGTTGCAATATCCGGATACGGAAGGCAATGTCGAGGATCTGAGCACGATCTGTGAACGGGCTCATGCTGCCGGCGCGCTGGTGGTTGTCGCCACTGACCTGCTGGCCTTGACGCTGCTCAAGCCGCCTGGGGAATTCGGCGCGGACATTGCAGTCGGCAACAGCCAGCGTTTCGGCGTGCCCATGGGCTACGGTGGCCCGCACGCCGCCTTCATGGCCACGCGGGACGAATACAAGCGACATATGCCGGGCCGCCTGGTGGGCGTTTCCGTTGATGCGGAAGGCAATCCGGCCATGCGCCTCGCGCTGCAGACGCGCGAGCAACATATTCGCCGCGACAAGGCAACGAGCAACATCTGTACCGCGCAGGTCCTCCTGGCGATCATGGCTTCCATGTACGCGGTCTATCACGGACCAGAAGGGCTTCGTGCTATCGCCAGCCGTGTGCATCTGCTCGCCGAGATTGTGCGTGACCGCCTGCAAAAGCTGGGCTATACGGTCAACCCAGGGCCCATCTTCGATACCTTGAAGATCAGCGGTGGCCCCCACTCCCAACAGCAGATCCGCACCCTGGCCCTTGCCAATCAAGTCAACCTGCGCTACTACGCTGACGGCGCCGTGGGCGTTTCGCTTGACGAGCCGGCCACAACCGGCGATCTGAAAACGTTGCTCGAGATCTTTGGCGACGATGGCACCGCCGATCTGGAGGCGCTGGCACGCGAGGTGACGCTGGAATACGCGCCCCCCTTGGCCCGGGCCAGCGCCTATCTCACCCATCCGGTTTTCAACAGCTATCACGTCGAGCACGAGATGCTGCGCTATATCAAGCGCCTGGAAGCGCGTGATCTCTCGCTTGCCCACTCCATGATCCCGCTGGGCTCATGCACCATGAAGCTCAACGCGACGACTGAGATGGTGCCCATTACCTGGCCCGAGTTCGCTGCGCTGCATCCCTTTGCGCCGCGCGGGCAGGCTCAGGGTTACCTGGCGCTCTTTGCCCAGCTGGAGAGCTGGCTCGCTGAGATAACCGGCCTTGGCGCGGTCTCGCTGCAACCGAACGCCGGTTCCCAGGGCGAATACTCCGGGCTGCTGGTCATTCGCGCCTATCACGCTTCTCGCGGCGAGGGCCACCGTAACGTCTGCCTCATCCCGTCATCCGCCCATGGCACCAACCCGGCCAGTGCGGTCATGGCTGGCATGGAGGTGGTGGTCGTAGCCTGCGATGACAACGGCAACGTCGATGTGGCCGACCTGCGTGCCAAGGCCGAACAGTACAGCGACCGCCTGGCCGCGCTGATGGTTACCTATCCCTCCACGCATGGTGTCTTCGAAGAGGCCATTGTCGAGATCTGCGCCATCATCCACCAGCACGGTGGACAGGTCTATATGGACGGCGCCAACATGAACGCGCAGGTAGGGCTGACCAGCCCGGGTGTGATTGGGGCTGATGTGTGCCACCTGAATCTGCACAAGACCTTTTGTATCCCCCATGGCGGCGGCGGTCCTGGCATGGGCCCCATCTGCGTGGCCGCGCACCTGGCTCCCTTCCTGCCCAACAGCAGCGTCGTCGAGGGTGTGGGCGGAGCTGAGTCCGTGGGGTCCGTGTCGGCTACGCCCTGGGGCAGCGCCGACATCCTGGCCATCTCCTACGCCTATATTGCTATGATGGGGGCGGAAGGGTTGACAGACGCCACGAAGGTCGCCATCCTCAATGCAAACTATATTGCCCGGCGCCTGGAGCCGTACTATCCGGTGCTCTACAAGGGCGCTCAGGGCCGGGTGGCGCACGAGTGCATCATCGATCTACGCCCGCTAAAAACCACCTCCGGTATCGAAGCGGAGGACATTGCCAAGCGTTTGATGGACTATGGTTTCCATGCACCCACCATGTCCTTCCCGGTGCCGGGCACGCTCATGATCGAGCCGACAGAGAGCGAATCTCTGGCTGAGTTGGAACGCTTCTGCCAGGCCATGATACAAATCCGCGAGGAAATCCGGGCCATCGAAGCAGGGACCATGGACCGCGAAAACAATCCGCTGAAACACGCGCCCCATACGGCAGCAGTCATTGCCGGCGCGTGGGACCGTCCCTATAGCCGTGAACAGGCGGCCTACCCCGCACAGTGGGTCCGTGAGCGGAAGTTCTGGCCCTATGTCTCGCGCATCGACAATGTCTATGGTGACCGTCACCTGGTCTGTGTGTGTCTCCCGGTCGAGGCGTACGCAAGCTAGCGCTCTGTCAACACCAAGACTTTCCTTCTGTAGTAGCGGCTTTAGTCGCTCGGGACAGGTCAAGAACGGCTGAAGCCATTACTACAGAACTACTGGCTTTAGTCGCTCGGGACAGGTCAAGAACGGCTGGGGCCGTTACTACAGAACTACTGGCTTTAGTCGCTCGGGACAGGTCAAGAACGGCTGAAGCCATTACTACAGAACTACTGTGGAATGACGATTGGCAGACGGCTTGCTAGACGCGGAATGGTGAGGAAAGGATAGGGTCTGTGCCAGAAGAAGCGGATCGCATGCGCCTGGTCAAGCGCATGGTCGAGGAGCTGCATGCCTTGGGCGTCCGGCCGGCTGGCGTGTTGCTGGTTCACTCATCGCTCAAGGCGCTCGGGTATGTACCGGGCGGTCCCGCGACAGTCATCGAAGCGCTGCTGGCCGCGCTAGGTCCTGATTGCACGCTGCTCATGCCCGCGCTGAGCTACCAATATGTCACGCGCGCGCGGCCGCTGTTCGATCTCCGCCATACCCCATCCAACGTTGGCGTCATCGCCGAGACCTTCCGCAGGCGCGGCGACGTAACTCGTAGCGTTCACCCGACACATTCGGTGTGCGCAACTGGACCCCAAAGTGCGGCGCTGCTGCGCGACCACGAGCTGGACAACACGCCGTGCGGTCCCAATTCACCCTTTCGACGGTTGCCGGCCTACAACGGCCAGATCCTCATGTTGGGGTGCGGTCTGCACCCCAACACCTCCCTGCACGCCATCGAAGAGGTGATCGTACCGCCCTATCTGTTTGGTACGCCGCTCATCTACCAAATTGTGCTGGCCGATGGCACACGGCGAGCGAAGGAGTACATTACCCACGGCTTTGCCGGCTGGCGCCAGCGCTACGACCGGGTCGGAGAGTTGATGGAGCCGCCCCAGCTTAAGAGTGGTCGGGTGCTGGCTGCCACGGCCCACTTGATGGACACGGCCGCGCTGTGGGATGCCGCTCTGGCCGCGCTGCGCCGGGATCCCTACTATTTCGTCGACCAGTTTCCAACGTAGTGGCCAGACCTGTCGAGGCGGGGCCGCGCCGGCAATCCTGCAATATCTGCGGCATTTTTTTAACATTGTATTAATTATGTTGCGAACCGGTTGACAACCTCCTGATTTTAAGCCAATATTAGAGTTAGGTTAACGGCTGTTCCGCATTCGCCCGGCCGTTACGCATGGCTGCCCAGATGGCAGCACATGATATTTGTAGTCTTCTTCAACCCTCCCGACAGCTATATATCCTCACGGCTGAAAGAGATCTGGAGCGTTTCCAGAGAAAGGAGGCGAATCCCTTACAGAGTCGCACGGAACCATCGCTTGTGCGTAAATTCCAACTCCAGATTAGGCTTAGCGCTGTTCAATCGAAGTGATTCTCGAAGAGGAGGTCCACATGTCAAGGAAGCTAGGCGTGCTGATGACTGGTATTCTGGTCCTCAGCCTGGTCCTTACAGGTTGTACTGCTTTGCCGGCTGCGGCCCCCGCGCCTGCGGCTGAGGAAGCCAAGCAGCTGGAGATATATCACTGGTGGACGGCACCTGGCGAGCGGGAAGCCGCTGACGCCATGTTCGCCGCGCTGAAGGATGCCTATCCAGAGATTGAAGTCGTAGAAAACCCGAGCCCTGGTGGCGGCGGCGTCAACCAGCGTGTCGTGCTCCAGTCACGGATTGCTGCTGGTGACTATCCCGACACCTTCCAGACCCTGGGTGGTGCAGAGCTGAAGAACTACGTTGACAGCGGTGTGCTCCTGCCCCTGGACGATCTCTGGGCGGAGCTCGGGTACGCTGATGTCATCCCTGGTCCGCTCGCCAGTGCGGTATCAGTCGGTGGCAGCCCCTATGTCGTGCCCCTCAACATGCACATCCAGAATATTCTCTACTACAATCTGCCGCTGTTCGAGGAGCTAGGGCTTGCCGCGCCCACCAACGTCGCCGAGCTGACCGCTGCGTGCGAAGCCATCACCGCGGCCAAAGCGGATATGGCCTGCATCGGACTCGGTTCCAAGGAGAAGTGGGGTGATGCGTTTGTCTTCGACAGCATCCTGCTTGAGGAAGGCGGGCCGGAGTACTACGTCCAGTTGTACAAGGGCGAGATTGACGTCGCCAACGATCCCGTCTACCGGGCGGCGTTGGAGAAGTTCGAGCAACTGGCGCCCTACTTCAACGCAGATCATTCCGGTCTGACGTGGGACCAGGCGGTCGGCCTGGTCGGTTCTGAGCAGGCCGCCATGACACTCATGGGGACCTGGGCCATTGGCGCGTTCACCAAGGGTTCCAATTGGGAGCCAGGCGTCGACTTCGGCGCTGTTACCTTCCCGCAGGCGCCGGTGCGTGTTCTGCTCTTCCATCCGGACACCTACGGCGTTACCGTCAAGGCTCCACACCCCGAGGCAACCATGGACTGGCTGAAGGTCGTGGCGTCGCCTGAGCTGCAGATTCCGACAGATGTGATCCAGGGCGGCCTCTTTGCCCGCACAGACATCGACCCCACGGAGTTCCCGGATCCCATTCGCCAGGAGCTGCAGACCTACGTGAGCGAGAACCCAGAGATGTTGATCCTGGACCAGCATGGCAGCATTCTGCCTGCAACGGCCCAGCCAATTTACTGGGACATCCTCTCGGCCTTCCTGGCCCAGCCGGATGTTGACAAGACCGTGCAGGCGGTGGCTGACATGATGAACACCTATGGCGTTAAGGATGCCTCGGCCTGGTACACCTGGCCGTAGTTCCACGGCGGCATGGTTAGTTCGAAGTAGGATAGGCGGCCAATGAGGCCATAGAGTGGCGGGCCGCTGAATTGGTGGGTAGGGATGCAACAACAGCATCCCTACCCGATTTTCCCGGCAGTTTCTTGATCGCCAAAAGGTAGTGAGAGACGCTATGGCAACAACGGCAACCGAGGGCTCCGTGCAAAAGCCCGCAAGTCTCAAACGATTGAGTATCGCTGAGAATCTGGTATTTCTATTTCCTCTGCTCTTTTTCCTGGTTTTGCTCTACGGCACATTGATGTGGACCATCTACGTTTCGTTTGCGAATTGGGCAACCATCGCGCCGAATTATGAATTTGCTGGCCTGAAGTGGTATCAGTTTCTTATTGCCCAGCCCCGGTTCGAAGTCGATATCATCAACAACCTAAAGTGGTTGATTCTGGGCGTCTTCCCCACGGTACTGATTGCGATCTTTTTGGCCTATTTCCTTGAGCTGACTCCCTTTCCCAGAATTGAGACCTATATCCGCACGTTGATCCTCTACCCGGTGGCCATGTCGTTTATCGTGACGGGCACGGTCTGGTCATGGATGTACGAACCGGGACGCGGCGTCATCAACACGGTGCTGCGCAGCATTGGGTTTGACGCGCCCTTCCGCTACACGACGAACCCGGAGACCGCCACCTACTGGCTGATCCTCATCTTCATGTGGCAGTATCTTGGCTTTGCCGTCATCATCGTCCAGTCATCCTTTCGCACCACCGAGTTGCAGGAGCTGGTCGAGGCTGCCCGCGTAGACGGCGCCAGCCGCTTGCGGATACTCTTCTCGGTCATCATTCCTAACATTCGCGCGGGTCTGCTGATTCTGATCTCCCTCTTGCTCATCTCCACACTCAAGGTGTTCGACATCGTCTTTATCGTCACCTATGGCGGGCCCGGTATCTCGACCGACGTGCTGGCCTTGAACATGTGGATCACCACATTCCAACAGCACCTGGTCTCCGCGGGCGCTGGCCTGGGCGTCATTATTTTCCTCATGTCATTCATCCTGGTCATACCCTACACCCTTTACGCGTTTAGGAAATGGTTCGCATGAAAAGCAAGAGTCGAGCGACAAAGCTGATTGCCTTCCTAATCCTGGTGGTGTTGAGTGTCCTGTATCTGGTGCCGATTTATGTGATGGTCGTTACGGCGCTCAAGACTGCAGAAGAGATCAACCGCGGCCAATACCTTATGCCTACATTTACGCCTGTGTGGAGCAACTTTGCTGAGGTGCTCTTTGGTAGCCCCCGTTTCCGTAGCGAAATGATCCCACGGCTGATCAACTCCATTATTATTTCGTTTTCAGTTACGTTGCTGTGCGCGTTTTTCGGCGGGCTTGGGGGCTATTATCTCAGCCGCACTCGCACCGCCTTCTCCCAGTTCCTCTTCATTCTGGTCGGCATCGCGCTCTACCTGCCCTACCAGGTCGTCATCATCCCCCTGTCCATCCTCATGGCGCGGACAGGATTGAGCCAGACCCATGCCGGTCTCATCTTTAGCTACCTGATTCTGAACGTGCCGTTGGCCTGCGTGTTGTTGGGTACCTTCTTTCTCTCGGTCCCCCGTGAGCTGGAAGAAGCAGCTGTCGTCGACGGGGCCAACCGTATCCAGATCTTCTTTCGCGTGGTAACGCCCGTCTCGCTCCCTGCATATGCGTCGGTCTCGATTATCATCTTTACCCAGGTCTGGAACGAATTCTTCCTGGCGCTCACGCTTGCCTCGCGCCAGACGCAGACGGTTCAGGTCATCATGGCCGAAGCCAAGGGCACCACACTGGTACTCTATAACCTGCAAATGGCCGCCGCCTTGATGGCCATCGGCATTCCCTTGATCTTTTTCCTGGTGCTGGGACGCTATTTCATCCGCGGTATCCTGGCCGGCGCCCTCAAAGGATAGCGCCAGGCCATAGCCCGGCGCGCGAGCAGCGGCATCAATCTCGCTCATCCAAAACGACACGAAAACCCACCCAGCTGATGCGCAACGCGGGCACGTCCCACCCCCGGCTGGTACAGGGGATCCCGTAGCCAGCCGGGTTGAGATAGGAGCCGCCACGCAACGTGCGCGGCTCGTGACCTCTGGCGGCCAGCGCCATGGTTTCGGGTGTGTACGGGTTGGCCGCGTAGGGGCTGGACGTCCACTCCCACACGTTGCCTGCCATGTCCAGCGCGCCATACGGGCTGGCGCCGGCAGGATATCTGCCCGTGGGCGTGGTGTCGCCGACGGCGCCGTTGTAGTTGGCAAGCGCCGGATCGGGTTCCCTGTCACCCCAGGGGTAGGCGCGGCCGTCTACACCGCGGCAAGCCTTCTCCCATTCGATTTCCGTAGGCAGGCGACCGCCAGCCCAATCCGCATACCGTGCGGCCTGCGCCCAGCTTACGTTGACAACGGGGTGGCGCGCAAAGGGGAGGTCCTGCCACCGGTCATTCGCCGGTGGTGTACAGCTGCCGGCCGCAACACACCGCGCGTAGAGGGCGTTCGTCACCTCTGTCCGCATGATCCAGAATGATGCGACCGGCAGCATGACCTCTCCAGAGATCGAGCCGGCATAGCCAAAGACGGCCTCTCCACCAGGGACGTATACGTAAACAGCACCGTCGGTCTGGTTAATCTGCAGCGCCTGGCGGATGAGCTCGTGCTCGCGGCCGCGCCACGATACCGGCTGGCACGCGGCCACCGCGAGTACTGCTATCATGCCCGCGATCATTACCACGCGGCGCTGTATCTGCACCATCATGACACCCACATTCGCCCGGTTACCCTGGCATCCCGCCAGCTTCCCTGCCTGCCGGGTCGGCGCGCCTTCGGTCTCCGGCCTATTTCTGCCCAGCCGAGAAATCGCTGCTGAGCTGCGCCCTGGCGTACCGTTCAGTACTCTACCATGCCGCGGATCGCCGCTTCAGGTGTTCGGCTTACTCGGCCAGAGATACGGCGAAGTGCAGACGCTATGTGTGGCTGTCCACAATCTCCCCGTCATGCCATTCCGGGTCAGCCAACAGGAGCGCGCGCAACTGCATGTATCGTTGGTGTTGTTCTGGGCTGTCGGCGTTGGCCCAGTAAGCCTCGCGGCTCTCGAAGACTGCGACCAGGTACAGGTCACCTGGATCCGCGTCCATCTGATAGACATAGCGGGCGATCTGCCCGGGCGCCTTGTCCATGCTGGTGGCCAGTGATCTCACTTGCTCCAGGTTAGCCGGATCAATCTTGACGCGTGCAACGGTGCCGTACATGTTCTCCTCCTGTCTTGCCTGTTGAAAAGAGGGGGTGCGATCGGTTCAACCTATATAGTTTAGCTTATGATGGTTGCTCCATGGGCAGCATCCCAAGCTGGATCAGCATGCTGGCATCGTCGTCTTTGCGCCAGAACTCCACGATCCTGCCATGCTGGAGGCGGAAGAGCTCAAGTCCGTTGACGCGTATAGAGCGGCCGGTTGGCGGCCTGCCCAAGAACGAGCCGTTGTTCGTAGCGACGTGTGTGTGGAGAGCAGCAACGTAGTCGCCCTCCGCAAAGAGGCCCTCCAATTCCACCCGATGGTGTGGGAATGCTGCGTCAAACATGGCAAGCAGTCCTTTCAACGCGTCGATGCCCTGGCTGGTGCCAGTGAATGGATCATGGATAATCACATCGTCGCTGTAGAGCTCGTCAATAACCGCCTTGCGTTCCTGATTGATAATCTCCTCATAGATGCGCCGGATGATCTGCTTGTTGGCTTCCGTGGGCATATGCACCATTCTTTCATGCAATTCAGCTGCTGGTAGGGTTTGGAAATCGATCTGGGCACCGCGCCTGTGCCAGGCACAACCGGCACATGTGCGGTACGCCCTAACTGTACCGGTGAGGCCTGTCCAATATGAAGACCGTTTATTGCTCACTTTCCGCTCAAAACGGAGGTCGAGCAGCGTGGCGCACGGAGGTAACCATGCCGGCGGGGTAAGGATCGAATTTGATACTTATCGCCTTTCCCAGTAACATGTCGGCCACCACCACGTCACGCCACCGGCAAAGGACTCAACCTATGGCGCCAACCATTCTCTGTCTTGCCAGCTATTTCAAGGGCGGCGCGTTCATCGAGGAATGCAAGCGGCAGGGGTGCCACAATATCCTCATCACATCACAGGAGCTGGAGCATGAAGCATGGCCCCGCGAGGCCATCGATGAGCTCTACGTCATGCCGTTCGCGAACCTCTTCAAGCAGCCCGATATCACCTATGCCGTGAGCTACCTGGCGCGCACACGCCAGATCGACCGCATCATTGCCCTGGACGATTTCGACGTGGAAACAGTCGCGGAGCTGCGCGAGCACCTACGCATGCCCGGCATGGGCGGCTCCACCGCACGCTATTTCCGCGACAAGCTGGCCATGCGGGTGCAGGCGCGCGACGAGGGTATTCCTGTACCCGAGTTCGTCCATGTACTGAACTATGACGACCTGCGCGCCTACATGAATAGTGTACCGGGACCATGGGTGTTGAAGCCCCGGTCCGAAGCCAGCTCCATGGGGATTCGCAAGGTCAACCATGCAGACGAGCTGTGGCCCATCCTGGATGAGCTGGGCGACCGCCAATCATACTACGTGCTGGAGCGCTTCGTGCCCGGGGACGTCTTTCACGTGGACTCCATTGTGTGGAACCAGCGCGTGCTCTTCAGTGTCTGCAGCAAATATGGCCTGCCGCCCATGGCGGTCTACCAGGGTGGTGGTGTCTTTGTTACTGGTCTGGTGGCCCACAATTCGCCGGAGGATCAGGCCCTGCAGGCCCTCAATCGTGAGCTAATCGCCGCCATGGGCATGGTGCGTGGCGTCACCCACGCAGAATTCATCCGCAGCCACGCGGATGGGACGTTCTATTTCCTGGAGATAGCCGCTCGCGTTGGCGGCGCGCACATCGATCTCATGGTCGAGCATGCAACCGGGCTCAATCTCTGGCGTGAATGGGCGCGCCTGGAGTTGGCCCATCTACACCAGCGAGAGTACACGCTGCCGCCGGTCCAACGCAGCTACGCGGGGCTCATCGTCTCGCTGGCCAGGCAGGCGTGGCCCGACACCTCGGCCTACACCGACCCTGAAATTGTCTGGCGTTTGCGAAAGGAACATCACGTGGGCTTTGTCGTCGCGGCGCAGGACCATGCGCGGGTGGAAACCCTTTTGGGCCAGTATGCCGGCCGCGTCGCGGCCGATTTCACGGTCGTTGCCCCCCCAAAATCAGGGGAAAGACCCGTTCTATAACAAGGTGAGTTGAGCTTGGGTGAGTGGCCGTCTGCCAGGAGCCGGCCTGTGGTCCCTTTGTTGAGTCGCCCGTGTCTCCATGATCAATATAGACCTATACCAGCTATGCACACATATCCCATCACAATCCGCCACATCTTCATCTCGCCAGGACACAACTATTTTGGACGACCCAAGGACGGGCCAGGCCCACACGCGACCCTGGACGTCGACCAGGTAGAAGCTGTCACCGGTCAGGGACTGCGCGGCGACCGGTATTTGGGCGTGGCTGCCCACTACGACGCTCAGATCACATTTGTGGCCTGGGAAGTCTTCAGCGCCCTACGCGATGAACTAGGAATACCCGATGCGTCGCCGAGCCTCATGCGGCGCAATGTGGTCGTAGAAGGGGTTCCCCTCAACCAGCTGATTGGCCAGCCTTTTCAACTTGATTTCGGAACCCATGTTGTGGACTTCGCTGGCGCGAAACATTGCGCACCCTGCGCGTGGATGAATGCCATGCTGGCGCCCGGCGCACAGCACTTTCTGCGTGGACGGGGGGGCTTGCGTGCCCGCATTCTTTCGGATGGGTTGATCGTCCGCGGCCCAGCACGGTTACGAACCGAGATCCCTCTGAACCTGGACGCACGGTTGGAGCCGCTGGCGCGACCGCGGCTGCCCTGAAGACATAAATGGCTGTCTAGCCGGCGGCCTTGCGCACGATCCAACTATTCAAGCAAAGCAGGCAACATGCCCACATTGTCGATCACGACAGTCGGCGGCACCTGCATGTGCGCGATGTCCGCACGCGTGGCCGCTCCCGTAAGCACCGCGGCGGTCGCCATACCAGCCTGCTGGCCCATATAGATGTCCGTCTCCAGGCGATCGCCGACCATCATGCAGCGGGCAGCCGGCAGTTCCAGCTTGTTCAGAGCCACCTCCATGATGATCGGCGAAGGTTTGCCTGCCAACAGCTCCAGCTTCCGCCCTGTCATGTGCTCCAGCGCAGCGATGGTGCCGCCAGCATCAGGGATGGCGCCGCCTGGCATAGGGCAGGCCTTGTCGGCATTGGTGGCAAAGAAACGTGCGCCATTGCGCAAGGCCTGATAGGCCGTATTGAGCTTGCGATAGTCCAACGTGCGGTCGAATGCAACGATCACGGCATCGATGCCCTCCGGATCGATTACTTCTTGGGCATCCTGGCCGGCTAATTCGTCGAGTATGGTCAAGCCCCGGCTGCGAAGATCAGCGCGGAGCGCCGGTTCGCCAATGACGTAATAGCGAAGCTCCGGCGTGTGAAGGGCAAGGTAGTGGCCCAACACCGAAGCTGACGTGATCACCTCGTCAGGCCGCGTGGGGATGCCCAGGCGTGTCAGCTTGGCAGCATAGACGGCTGGCGGTTCCAGCGGCTTGTTGCTGACGAAGAGCGTCTGCTTGCCGCGTTGCCGTAACTCAGCGATCCCCTCCACGGCGCCAGGCAAGGCGCGTTCACCGAGGTAGACGGTGCCGTCCAAATCAAATACAATACCATCGATCTGTAGATGCGGCGTAGGAGCGTTCCCCATTTGCCAGTGGGCGTTATCTGCGTTCATGGCGTAAAGCGTAGCACGACCTGGCCGCTCTGTCGAACCCCTGACCATCTTTTAGACGTTCTCTTTATTGAGGGTCCCTGTTATCGCCGCGGAGAAGCAACGCGGATCGGATAATGGACAGGCCATGCGTCCACAGGCCCGCGTTTTCCGGTATCAACCCTACTGCTTGGGCTCGCCGATCGATGCTATTGTGCGAGCAGACCAGATACCCGAGCCCGCCCTGCGGGCGAAGGACTGGTGGCAAATCACGATTGGTGGCTAGATTCGACTATGAAACGAACGATATTCCTTGTTTTGACGCTGATTCTGTTCATCGCCCCCATTGCGCCACGCCCAGCACGGGCACAGGCTGCCTGTGGCCAGGATGTCATCGTCCGCGCTGGCGACACAATGTCGACATTGGCCGAACGCTACCTTGGCAGCGCTGTGGCCTACGACCAGATCATCAGCGCCACCAATGCGGCCGCGGCTGTCGATGACAGCTACGCCGTCATTGACAACGCCAACTTCGTCAACGTTGGCTGGAAGCTGTGTATTCCCGGCGATGGTGAGAGCGCGGCGATCGCCATTGGGGGTGGTGGAGACGCCAGCCCAGCTACGGCTGAGGTCAACCCGGTGGCAGAAGAGCTGCCGTTCGACGGCGAGGCGCTCACCGTCGAATACCTGCGCAACCAACGCTATCCGGGCAGTGAGATTGTCATCGAGGAAACATTGGCGCCTGGCTCCAATTACAGCCGTTACCTGGTTTCCTATCGCTCAGAGGGGCTGAAGATCTATGCGCTGCTGACGATCCCCGACGGTGATGCACCCGCAAGCGGCTGGCCCGCGATCATCTTCAACCATGGCTATATCCCGCCGGCGGTCTATCGCACCACTGAGCGGTATGTCGCGTATGTTGACGGCTTTGCCAGCCAAGGGTACGTCGTCTTCCGCCCCGATTACCGCGGGCACGGCTTCTCTGAAGGGGACGCGCGGGGTGCGTATGGCTATCCGGACTACACCGTTGACGTGCTCAACGCGTTGGCCTCTGTCAAGCGGTTGCCGGAGGTCGATCCCGGCCGCATTGGTATGTGGGGACATTCTATGGGCGGCTACATCACCTTGCGCGCCATGGTGACCTCGAAGGAGATCAAGGCCGGTGTAATTTGGGCAGGTGTCGTGGCCAGCTATCCTGATCTCATTTCACGCTGGAACCGGCGCGCGTCAGTCCCAACAGATATTCCTCGGAATGTGCGCCGCTGGCGGACACAGCTCATTGACGAATATGGGGCTCCCGAAGAGAACCCCACATTCTGGGCCTCGATTTCGGCCAATAGCTATTTGGAAGATCTGGCGGGTCCTGTGCAAATTCACCACGGTACAGCTGATAGCACGGTCCCACTTGAATTCTCAACCACGCTCTTGGACCAGATTGCCAACGCCAACGGTGAAGCCGAGTTGTACACCTATGCGGGCGATGACCACAACATCTCTCAGGGCTTTTCCGAAGCCATGGCGCGGTCGGTGCAGTTCTTCGACACCTATGTGAAGAACACAGCAAAAGACGAACCGTAGTGGTCTGGTGGCCGCCTCCCCCAGGCCACTACTGCGCCGGCTCCAATCGCAGGATATCCCCTGTTACATTCTCCCTACCGAAGAGCATCGGCAAATACTCCACATCGCGGTGCATACGGATGAAGTCATCGTAGTGTGGGCTGAGCACATTGCCCGACTGCCCCGTGGTGATGATATAGCGGCTCTTATTGAGATCGCCCAGATCCACAAGGTGACGGTAGCCCGGGCTATGGGTTTGATTGTACGGGTTTTCCAGCAAGACGGGCGCCGCATTCACTGTGTAGCGGTCGCCACCGTTTGGGATGGTGCGGTGGAACAACCATTTGAGATACCTGACCTGGCTAAATGGGTTGTGGGGATACTGAATAAGGTGGAGCCGGTCCCAACGCCAGGTGCTCATATTCTCGCCCATACGGTCTGAGAGATCGTCCAGTGCGCTGTCTAGGGCAAGCAGAGCAATCTCATTACAGCTCTCCCGCGGCGGCGTCAAAACATCATCGCACCAGGCTGTGGCCAGTACAGGGTCCTCTAGCACGTGTACCAGATAGAGGGGATTGGCGCGCTCAGCCATTTGCCCGTAGAGGCTTCTGCTCAGATCGTCCTCGAACATCTTCCGCTCCAGGTGTAACATCCACGCCTCATAAATGGCAGCGGCCGTGCTTTCCATACCCAGACGGCCATTCCAGGAACGTAGATAGTTGATGGCCTGCTGCTGTCTTTCATTGGCGCCGGTGAGTCCGGTGAAGAACGGGAGCAACTTGCGTACCTGGGTGCTCGTTTGGTCACCTTGAATGGCTGCCATGTCGTCCAGGGAAAGCGTTTCACCGTCGCTGCTCATCTGCTCCAGGAGTTCGGTGACGCGCTCCGCCCGGTAAGGCGGCGCCCAATCAGTGCTTAGTTGGTAGGGATAGCTGTCGTCTACGACCTTGTTGTTGGCAGTCGCCACATATCCTGCCTCAGGGTTATAGGTATGGGGAAGCTCGTCAAAGGGAATGAACCCCTGCCACTCAAAGTCGCTGGTCCAGCCGGCCACCGGTACCATGCCGCTGTGTCCTTCGGCGCGGATGGGGATTTGTCCCGGCGCGTAGTAACCGATATTGCCAGCGCGATCGGCAAAGACGAAGTTCTGGCTGGGCGTAACAAACAGGGCGAGCGCGTTCACGAAATCTTCCCAGTCTGCTGCACGGTTGATGCCTATGAAGGCATCGATTGTCGTGTCGCCAGGATCGAGCGCAGTCCAGCGCAAAGCCAACGTCGAGGCGGTGTCGCTCACATCGCTGATGAGAGGACCGTGCCGGGTGCTCCGCGCCGCCCAATGGATTGGTTCCTCCCGGCCATCCACCTGGATGATTTCCTCGACCACCGTCATATCGCGCCAGGCGCCATCTACCTCATATTGGTTTGGGTTGGCCGGGTTGATGCGCTCCACATAAAGATCCTGCACGTCGGGCCCGACATTGGTAACCCCCCAGGCGATCTGTTCATTGTGACCGATGACGATGCCGGGCACTCCTGGAAAGGTGGCGCCGATGGCATGGACTTCATCGCCCTGGATCTCGGCCAGATACCATATGGAGGGAATCGACGTGCCAAGATGCGGGTCATCGGCCAGGAGCGGCGCGTCCGTATCTGTGCGGCTGCCCGCCACAACCCAGTTGTTGCTGCCCGCCTCGCGACCGCTGCGTCCAAAGGACTGCTGTAGCGTGCGTTCGATGGCAAAGAGCGAATCGGCTACGGCCGGATCGATCTGAAGATGGTTGGCCAGGATGGTGATGCCGGCGGCGGGATAACCGGGTATGAGCTGCGCCGCGCGTTCGTCGCCCAGAAACTGTGCCAATTGCTGGCGAAGCAGCTCCAGCTCATAGTCACCGGCTAGATCCCATGACATCATCTTCTGCCAGACCAGCGAATCGTACGGATGCCAGGGCTCGGGTTTGAAGCCAAGCAACAGAAACTCGGGGGGTAGCGTGTGATCTTCGCTCAGCCACTGGTTAACCCCAGCGGCATACCCATCGAGCGCGCGCCGGCTGCGTTCGCTGATGGTCTCGTAATCACTACGCACCGCTCGGTAGTAGCCAAGCGTCCGCTGGAACTTGTCGATGCCGATTGTCGCCTCACCCAAGATTTCGCTCAGCCGTCCGGCGCCAATCCGCCGGTTCATCTCCATCTGCCACATCCGGTCCTGAGCGTGTACATAACCAAGCCCATAATAGGCGTCGCGGTCTGTGGTGGCGAAGATATGGGGCACCCCCCAGCGGTCGCGCACAATCTCAATCGGGCCGTCGGTTCCGGCTACACGCACGGTGCCACTGGTGAGTGGGAGGCTGGTACGCAGCCAGAAATAGGCAGTCAGCGCGACGACTACCAGGATAGCGAGCAGTACGGTGAAGATCCACCAGAATCTACGCATGGGTTACTCCTTTTCCCTCGGTGGAAGGGGACAGTGGAGAAAAAGGCTTGGTTGTCGAGAGTTGAGTGTGACCATTGTAGCGCAGAAAAAGTCGCGCAGAAAAATAGCAATGGGATCACGGGTAGGGCAAAGGGGACAACAGATATGCAGCGCGGGTCCGCGTTCGAAAAAAATAGGGCGGAGAGGCTGCTCTCCGCCCTAACATCCTTCTACCGTGCAACGTTCACCGGCCCTGATCGCGCTTGCTAAAGCGCCGGAGGGTGGCGCACGCTAGCTTGGTTGGATATCCTGGCTGGACATCCTGGCTGGACATCCTGACCAGATATCCTAGTTGGACATCATGATCTCGGCAGGGATGACCTGCGCGCCAGCCGGCTCCTCGATGGTCAGATCGGCATCAAAATCCGAGTTGGTGACTTCGGTGCTGAACTCAATGATCGCAGCCGCTCCAGTGGGCATCATATCAGCCGGCAGTGCGCCGCTCATGGCGGCCATCTGTAGCAGGCTGCCCAGGTCCCAGGAGAAGAGAGAGCCCGTGGCAAGGACATAGTTGCTGTCCAGACCGACCGCAAGGGTATTCTGGGCCTTCAGACCCTGGAAGAGCATGGGGCCCATGAGACCGACCATCTGCAGGCCCTGTTCGATGTCGGCTTCGGTCGGAGCGTCGTCACCCAACGCACCGGAAGCTGCCAACATCTTCACCATATCGACGAACTCGGGGCTGCTGATGAAGGCGGCGATGTCAAAGGAGGTGACAAAGACAGCAGCCTGCTCACCATTGATCTCAGCATCGTCGACACGCGCGATGGAAAGGAACTGCTCAAAGGCTTCGGGGTTGGCCAGTGCAGCCTGTACACCCAAAAGGGCACCGACAGAGGCCGGGTCTATCCCGCTCATTTCCATATTCTCGGTCATGGCCTCAGGAGACATCTGTTGCGCTGCCTGGGCAAAGACACCCTGCTCCACCGCCGCGGCTATGAGCTTGACCAGCTCAATGCCGATCCACCCTTCGACACCCGCCAGTTCTGGGATGAGGGGCTTGAGCTCGGTCAGGTCGGCGTACAGCACACCATCGACCATGATCAGACCAATGCTCAGGCTCTCGGGAACATCCAAACCACTTTGCTGGGAAAGGAGATCAACCACTTCTGCATTGCCCATTGCGCTGAGGCTCATGTCGAAGTTCACACCATCATAGAAGGCAACAAAGACCTCGGGTGACTCCTCCATGAGCATGGCAACGTCTTCCTGGCTCTCAACCATGGCCAATTCTTGCATGGCCTCGAGCGCAGATTCATCCAATGAGAAGACCGCATCGGCCTCCAGATCCACAACGATTTCATCTACGGGCAGACCAGGGAGCCCTGCTACGGTGGCATTATAGGTGGCCAGGGATCGGTAAGAAGTTAGATCCATCATGGCTGCTTCTGCATTCTGGATCAGCGCACAGTCGGCCTCATCCAGGTCACCACAGAAGGGTTCAGGTTGAGCAAATGCCGTGCTGAATGTGGAAAGTAACAACAACAGAACCACCAGTAGGCTCAGGATTTTTGCACGCATATGATCTCCTTTCAGGGATGCTAATCAACGATTTGCTGAAGGGCGAAATGTGGCGGTGAACTTGCTGTTTCGGATGCGTTATCCTACCACGATTTCGAGCTTTCGTAAACTATAAAAAACGGTGTCCAGGACAGCGTGATACCGTGGTTATCGTAGGTTGATAACGTTAACAGCATATTAACATAACGTAATGTGTGGCGCGGGTTACTTGCCAGCAATGGGATCTTGCAGTAGAATAAGGCGAATGAAAGTAACGGTTTCTGTAGCCGTATTGGCGTTCTTGTTCGCATTCGGCGTAGACCGCTCCGTAGCGGAGATACAGTCTCGGTGATCCGCCCTTTCCAACCTAGCGATCTGTTTCTGATCCAACGTTTGAACCGGCAGGCAACCCGGTTTCCGACCGTTCAGACGCTTCTTGAGCCCCATTCTGCCTTGTGGACCGCCTTCAGTGCCATCATTCCATGGGGAAATGCCAGGGTCGCGACGTTCGTATTGCGCCAGGATGGGCATGGTCTCGTTCAGGCAGGATTCCTCCAGGTGCAGATGCGCCAGGCACGTCCCGAAGCAGATGTCCTGTGCCTCGCGCCCAGTCTCGAGGCACCGTCGGGGCACCCCGCCATCTGGAGCAAGTTGCTCTCCCATTATCTACACGAAGTTATCCACCAGAGTATCGAGCGCATTTACGCGGACGTACCAGACCAGCCGCTGCCGGTCAATATCTTCGCGGGATGTGGCTTCCAGCCATATTGCCGCCAAACCGTCTGGCGGCTCCACACGCCGCCAGATCTCGATCTCTCCGTACCGGGTTCGCTGGCCATACGCCCTCAGCGCAGCGACGACGCGTTTGGACTGCTGCAGCTCTACACTGCTACTGTGCCCAAACGGGTCCGCGAAGCCGAAGGCATGCTGGCGGGCGACGATAGCTTGCCCCCGATCTTGGAGAACTGGCCAGGCAAACAGAACGTTATGTATGTGTTAGCGAAGGCCCACTGTGTTGTGGGCGCGGTGCAGTTGACAGCCGGGCGTCAGGGGACTGCGCTGCGGCTGTGGGCTGATACCCTTCAGCCTGATAGCCGCCCAATCGAGGAGTTGCTCCACTTTGCCCTGGCAGCGGTCAAGGCTGACCGTTGGCCATTGCCGGTTTTTATTGCCGTAAGCGACTATCACGGAGGCATGAATGCGATTCTGAGCGAGCTGGGCTTCGCCCCTTTCAGCGATCGAGTGAAGATGGTGAAACATGTAGTCAAGTGGGTGCGCGAAAGCATCGCCGCGCCCCTACCCAAGATTGAGACCGCCGGCGAAGTGGTGCCGTCCCCCTTTGCTTCACCCGACGCCGCTAAATCATCCGCTCATTCATCGTTTACAGACTCGGGACACGCTTTGTGACAGACGATCAAGTTATCCATCAGGACAATGTGCAAGCGGCGGCGACGCTTGTACCTGAACAACCGAATATGACGACCTTACAAATCTCAGATGATCTCGACCTGCTGCTGGCCGTCCTACCCGACCGGATCCGCGAGGTTTTGGAGCAATCGGAACGCAAGGGTGACCTGATTGAAATCGTCATGGATTTGGGTCGCCTGCCCGAGGCACGCTTTTCAGACGGCGAGCTTGTGCTCAGCAAACATGAGATTACCGCGGGTGACCTGCAGATGGTGGTCAAGCGGGTCGGTGATTTCGGCGCGGACAATCGCGCCGGGATCGAGCGCACACTGCACCGGATCTCGGCTATTCGCAACCGCAAGGGCGAGGTGATTGGCCTGACCTGCCGTGTGGGCCGCGCAGTCTACGGCGCCATTGAAATCATCAAGGATATTGTGGCCAGCGACCGCAGCATTCTTTTGTTGGGTCGCCCCGGTGTCGGCAAGACGACCCTGCTGCGCGAGGCGGCACGTCTGCGCGGGGAACACAAACGAGTCGTTATTGTGGACACCAGCAACGAAATCGCCGGCGACGGCGATATCCCCCACCCGGCGATCGGCCGCTCGCGCCGTATGCAGGTGCCCGATCCCTCGCTGCAACATGAAGTGATGATCGAAGCAGTGGAAAACCACATGCCCGAGGTCATCATCATCGACGAGATTGGCCGGGAACTGGAAGCGGTGGCGGCGCGTACTATCGCTGAGCGCGGCGTACAACTGATCGGCACCGCGCACGGCAACAACCTGGAAAACCTGCTGATGAATCCCACGCTCAGCGATCTGGTCGGTGGCATCGAATCCGTGACGCTTTCGGACGAGGAAGCGCGGCGCCGCGGTACGCAGAAGAGCGTGCTGGAACGGCGCGCGCCACCCACCTTCGATGTGCTCATCGAGATCAAGGATCGCCAGCATATGGTCATCCACCATGATGTGGCCGAGGCCGTGGATGCGATTTTGCGTGGTCGATCGCTGGCGCCTGAAGAGCGCTGCGTGGACGAAAAGGGCGCGATCAAGATCCGCCATGCCGAAAGCCTGGCTCGCCGCGAGCACGCCAACGACTTTGGCGGGCGCCCCCGCAAGCGCCGCGAATATACCGTGCACGGCAGCGGCAGCGTGCCGGCCGCCAACGGCCATGGGAACGGCAATGGCCACGCGCACGACTATGAAGACGAAGAAGAGACGTCCGTCAAGCGCAACACCGTGCGCGTCTACACCTACGGGGTAGGCCAAAACCGGCTGCGTGCGGCAGCAAACAGCCTCAATGTGCCGATCCAGATTGTAGACAACCTGAGTGTGGCCGACACGGTCATTACGCTGAAGAACTACTACCGGCAACAGCCAGCTCCCATCCAGGAGGCGGAACGGCGCAACATTCCCGTGTACATTCTGCGCAGCAACACCGTCACTCAAATGGAGCAGTGTCTGATCGACATCTTCCACATTCCGTCGGATCCGGTAGATGTCTTCGAGGAAGCCATGCGTGAGACGCAAGAAGGCATCCAACGTGTGCTCAGCGGAGCCGATGACGTGATCCTTAGCCCCCAGTCGGCCGCCATCCGCAGCCAGCAGCACCAGTTGGCCCGCGCCGCCAACCTGGTGAGTCACAGCTACGGCCGCGAACCGTACCGTCGGGTACGGATCTTCCGAAAATAGGCTGTGCCGTCAACTGGGCGTTTTGCCATCCACCAAGCACAAGGAAACGAAGCTTCACAAAGGAGATGGTATAATGGAGCTTTGTGAAGCTTCGTCTCTTACCGGCTTGTGATTCCAGAATCTCGTGGCAACTACGTTGAAGCTGTTTGTGACCTTTGAAGGCCCAGAAGGTAGCGGCAAGACAACCCAGATCGAGCGCCTGGCCGCTGTGTTACGCGCCGGCGGCATGACGGTGCTAACCACGCGTGAGCCCGGCGGCACGCGTATCGGCAATGCCATTCGCAAGCTGGTGCTTGATCGCGCCCATACCGAGATGAGCCCTCGGGCTGAAACCTTGCTCTTCAGTGCAGCCCGAGCCCAGATCGTCGACGAGGTTATCCGGCCAGCATTGGCCCGCGGCGAGGTGGTGCTGTGCGACCGCTACGCCGACAGCACCCTGGCCTATCAGGGTTTTGGCCACGGCCAATCACTGGAAGCGCTGCGCCAGCTTGGCGGCTACACCACCGGTGACCTTGTCCCAGACCTGACGATCTACCTCGATATTGATGTGCAGACCGGACTTGCACGCAAGCGAGCCGGTGACGCCAAAGAGTGGAACCGCATGGAAGAGAAAACGCTGGCCTACCACGAAGCGGTACGCGCAGGCTATCTGGAGCTGGCCGCAGCTGAGCCGTCCCGTTGGCTGGTCGTCGATGCCACCGCCCCGGTAGACCAGGTCCATGCACAGATCCTGGCCAGAGTCCAGCTTGCATTGGGCCAACACCGGCCAGCATAACGTCCCGCGACAGAACACTCTGTGCCAAGACGCACAAATTGTGGTTGAATAGCACCATGTTGCTGGCCATGAGCCAGCAGCGCATACAGTTTGCGTATCTATGATCCGCGTTTTCGATGTCAGAAAGGACGGTCATCCGTGAAGCTTATTATGGCCATTATCAACAGCGACGACACGCGTAACGTGCTCGATCGCCTGGCGCGGCGAGGCTTTTCCGCCACAGTGACCAGTACCACGGGAGGCTTTCTACGCGTGGGTAACACGACCATCTTCTGCGGAGTGGATGACGAAAAGGTAAGTGAGGTGCTGAGCATTTTTCGGGAGAGCTGCCCCAGTCGAGTGCAATACGTGACGCCGCTGCCCCCTGTCATGGAACCGGGTGAGGTTCACATCCCCACTCCAGTAGAAAAACATATGGGTGGCGCCACGATCTTTGTGCTGCAGGTCGACCATTTCGAAAAGATCTGATCGCCCCTGCACCGCCACTGCAGAATCGGCGGTCCCAGTCTGCCAACTCAAAACTCGTCACCCATATCGCTCCCGCTGGCGCCGGCCTCCGGCAACGCCTTCTCGATATCATCGGGGCTTTCACCCCGTTCTAGCCGCTCCATTACTTCTGTCATCTCAGCGTCCATGGGTTCGCCCATTTCGTCGCTCATCTTGCGCATAAAGCTGGCCAACGCGCGCGGGTCTTCATTTTCCAACCCCGCCATAAAGGAAGGATCAGCCAGGTTTTCCATGCGACTCTCTTCCGATTTGAGGACCGCCACACGGCTGACCAGACGGCGCAGATTTGCACCCTGGCAGCGGGGGCAACGCGCGGCGTCGTCGCTGGCCTCAGAAAAGGTGCGAAATAAGACGCTCACCCGCTTGCGGCAATCAAAACAGACGTATTCGTAGATTGGCATGAGTCCCTCTTTTTTACGCCCACTATTCATCACGTATACTGAGACAGTATCTGTCATACCGTGGATTATATGCGGATGAACCTAAAGCGCTAAACAGGCTGGCTGCGAAAGCTGCTTTCCCAAGGGAGGTACGTTGACTACATTTCACGACCCCGATCAAGAGGTCGAAGCACTTTATGAGAGCCTGGCTGCCCCACGCCCCGTCCTTGTCGTGATCTCGGGCCCCAGCGGCGCCGGCAAAGACTCTGTGATCCAGGGACTGAAGGATACCGCGTATCCCTTTTACTTTGTGGTCACGGCCACCACTCGCCCCAAACGCGCCGGCGAACGTGACGGGGCGGACTATCATTTCGTCACCGTCGGCGAATTTGCGGAAATGATCGAAAAGGACGAGCTGTTCGAATATGCTGTCGTCTATGGCGATTACAAGGGTATCCCCAAGAAACATGTGCGGGAAGCCCTCGCCAGCGGTAAAGATGTCGTGATGCGAATCGATGTACAGGGGGCAGCCACGATCCGCTCCTTGGTGCCCAACGCGGTGACCATCTTCCTCACGGCGGAAAGTGAAGAGGAGCTGGTCCGCCGGCTCCAGCAACGTAAGACCGAAGAGGCTGATCAGCTGAAAATGCGGATTGTGACGGCGCGGCGCGAGTTGCGCCGTTTTGACGAGTTTGACTACGTGGTGGTGAACCGCGAGGAACAGCTCGACGAAACGGTGAACCTGGTGATGAGCATTATCAGAGCCGAAAAGAGCCGTGTCGATTGGACACCAGTGGAGCTTTGAGCCATGTTCGAACGTAGAGTTCCGCCCACAGGCGCTGCCACCAATGTGGTTGGCCCCCAGTTCTATATTCCTCTGAGCCGGCCCACCGTAACGCGTACACTGTTGGCGGTTCTGTTGGGCGTCTTTGTCCTGGAGATCCTCTATGGCGCCCTCTTCTACGGCTCGTGGACATCCTTCAACATGACCGATATCCGGGTGCTGATCGACCTGGGCGCCAAGGTGAACGTGTTGATTGCCGAGGGCGAATTCTGGCGCCTCCTTACCGCCACGCTGCTTCACTCCGGCATTCTCCATCTACTCTTCAATCTCTACGCTCTCTTTGCCCTGGGACCACTGCTTGAAGGGTACGTAGGGCACACCCGTTTCTTCTTCATCTATCTTATCGCGGGCCTCTACGGGAGTCTGGCCAGCTACGCCCTCTCTGGTCCCGTGTCCGTGGGCGCTTCAGGCGCGATTTTCGGTCTCATTGGCGCCATTACGGTCTTCTTCGCACGCTACCGCAATAACTTCGGTGTGCGAGGACAGACGATTCTACAAAACATGATTATCGTCCTGGTTCTAAACCTGGTCATCGGCTTTAGCTCCGGTTTCATCGACAACTGGGGCCATATCGGCGGGCTCATCGGCGGCGCGTTGCTCACGGCCGGTATAATGCCGCGCTTCCAGCCACCTACGGTCTTGCGCTTTGACGGCCCCCAACAACTGGAAGTCGTCGACCGCCGCCCGTTCGAGGTTGCCTGGACAGCGCTGTGCATAATCCTGCTTATTCTCGGCGTGCTTTGGGTAACCCTGATCCGCTTTGGTGTAGCGATTTAGCAAATAAAGACCATATTACAGGAGTTACGCCTATGAAAGACGTTCGGCGCAGCGGTATTCTGCTGCATCCCACCTCTCTGCCGGGTCGTTATGGCATCGGCACCTTCAACCAGGACGCGTATTCTTGGGTCGAATGTCTGGCCCAAACACACCAGACCCTCTGGCAGGTACTGCCCCTTGGGCCTACTGGCTATGGCGACAGCCCTTACCAGAGCTTCAGCTCATTTGCCGGCAACCCCTATTTGATTTCACTTGAGAACCTGGTAGAGCTGGGCCTGCTGGAACAGTCAGCGCTGGATGTAGCGCCTGACTTTCCCCGGGATCGCGTGGACTATGGCACCATCTACACCTGGAAGCTCCCTCTCCTGCGCCGCGTGGCCGACCAATTTGAACGACGCGCGCACGCTGAACTAAAAGCCGAGTTCGCTCAATTCTGTGTTGATAACAAAGATTGGCTCGATGATTTCGCCCTTTTTATGGCGTTGAAAGATGCCCATGGCGGCGCGCCATGGAATCAATGGGAGATGCCGCTCCGCAGCCGCAAAAAGCGGGCCCTGGAAAGTGCCCGCACCCAACACGCGGCCGCGATCCATGGCCATATGGTCAATCAGTGGCTCTTCTACCGCCAGTGGCTCCATCTCAAGGGGTTTGCCAACGCCAGGGGGATCCTGATTGTTGGTGACATTCCGATCTTCGTAGCCATGGACAGCTGCGACGCCTGGACCAATCCGGACGAATTCTATTTGGACCAGGAGTTTCAACCGACCGTGGTGGCTGGCGTCCCACCGGACTACTTCAGTGCCACCGGCCAGCTGTGGGGGAATCCCCTCTATCGCTGGGATGTCATGAAGAAGAATCGCTATGCGTGGTGGCTGCGGCGGATTGGCGCGGCGCTGCGCCTCTACGACCTGGTACGCATCGACCACTTCCGCGGGTTTGCTGGCTACTGGGAAGTGCCGGCCGGCGAAGCGACCGCGATCAAGGGCCGTTGGATGCCAGGACCTGGCGCCGATTTCTTTGTCGTCGTGCAGGAAGAACTCGGTAACAATCTGCCCATCATCGCCGAAGACCTGGGCGAGATCACGCCCGACGTCATCGCGCTGCGTAATCAGTTCAACCTGCCGGGCATGAAGATCCTGCAGTTTGCCTTCAGCACGGACGCCAGCGACAAGTTCCTGCCCCACAACTACACGCGCAATTTTGTCGTCTACAGCGGAACGCACGACAACGACACGACCTGGGGTTGGTACCGCCACACGGCCACAGAAAAGGAGCGCGACTTCTTCCGGCGCTACTTCCGTACGGATGGCCGTGACGCGGCCTGGACCATGATCGAGGCCGCCTTCCGCAGCGTGGCGGCTACCGCCATTGTGCCGCTACAGGATGTATTGAACCTGGGCGGTGAGGCGCGCATGAATCTACCCGGCCGGGCCACTGGCAACTGGACCTGGCGCTATCTCCCGGAACAGCTCACCGGCCACGTCATCGATCGACTCGCTGAGGCCACGCAGCTATTCGGCCGTGACCCCAGCCTCTATGAAGGCAAAGACGAAGAGGCCGGCGGCCAAAGCGGCCAGGATGAAAAGGGCGCCGGCGCGGGCTGAGCGATTAAATTACACATCCTTGTGTGGGCTGGACACAACCAGCGCACAGAAGCGGCGCAGGTCAACGGCCTGCGCCGCTTCCATGTCCAGGCAAACGGGCGGGCACCAGAGGCAAGCGACGCGCGAAACTCTTCTTATAGCAACTGTGACAACATTATCCCCAACATTAGACCAAGACCAAAGATGGTTATCAAGCCCACCATGGCCAGAAAGCGAATTATTGCTACGCGCGGTCCTTGTGTCCAGGGGTTGTCAGGGATCATTTTGGCTCCTTCGGGGTGAATGCGTAAAGCACTTGACACCTTGAACCGAACCAAACGGCACAGCACATAGGCTGGCAATCTTCTTGGCCGCCCTCTATTCAGTTGGGGATGTACATACACTGCAACAGAAATGTATCGCACAAAATCGTGTATGTCAATACACATTTCTGGATGCCGGCTATGTATCAAGCAAATGTGGGAGCAGCGCGAAGGGGTGCGTGGCAACTATACAGGACGATCATCGTTGCCACGCTTGTACTACAAACGTGTCCGTGCCGTCTGCCCGCAGCAGGCGGCTACCCGTGTCATGCTGGTACAGGCCGACGAGCAGACGATACGCTCCAGGAGCCAAGGTCGCAGGCAGCTGGAGCGTATGGCTGTCCGCGACAGGATCGCCCGTAGCCCAGGCTGAGGTAGGATAGAAGCCCCCTTCGGGCGCATGGTCACTTTGAGCGACCACGGAGCCATCTGGCCCCACCAGGTGCACAAAGACCGTATAGTCACTTGCTACCGGCTTCTCCGCCAGCCAAACCAGGCGCAGGGTCAGGGGGCTATCCGGCGCCAGCTGCGCGGGCACACCATCATGCCCCAGCAGGCGAATGCCGTTTTGCCACGTGGCGCCGGCACTTACAGCCGGTAGCGAGACCGGCGGACCGACGCGGAACCAGCCCAGGGGCGCCGGCTCACCATACGGGGTCACAGTGCTGGCGTCATACAGGGTGACATCTAGCCGGTAACGGCTGGGCGGCAGATCTGGCGGGAGGAGGAGTTGCTTGTGATCAGGTAGGGGCATCTCGAAAAACAGGTTGGTGGGGATGATGCCGCGCGCCGGCGGCCCATCTTCTTGGCCAATTTGCCTGCCATCTGGCGCAACGAGACGTAGCGACGTGTTGATCTGGCGGTCGATGGGCGCGGCTGCCTGCCAGTTCAGCGTCACATCCAGCGGCTGGCCGGGCCGAGCGTCGCTACGCGTCCATCCTATCAGGTCCAGGAGACCAAAGCGCCGGGGCGGCGCCAGGTTCTGTGTTACCGCGGCCGGCGGAGCCTCCCGCCAGCCGGTGGCCAGCAGAGCCACGACGCCCCGCTCCTCGAACGCAACGTCAAACTGGTCGACAACCGTGGACAGAAAATCAGCCTCGTAGCGCGTTGCCAGACGAAAGCCGTCGGTGATAAACCATACGCGGGACGCGCTGCGAATGACATCTCCCAGCCGATCCGCGTCGTTGAGCAGCTCGGCGCCCGACCAACGATCCACAAGCACACCGTCACGCGGTATGACATACTCTTCATAGATGCGCTGCACCGCGTAATAGTCGCACGGTCTCCCCAGGGCCAGCGCGCAGGCAGGCGGCTGCGGCGACATCACCACATCGCCGGGCTGGAGATGGGCGGCCACGTAGGCGAGCACGCGGTCGTAGCCCTCCGTCTGCTGCGCCAATACCCGCTGGGCCGGTTGCCAAAGTGAACCGGCCAGGAGCACAGCCGCCGCCGCGATCGCCGTCCAGCGCCAGGCTGGGCGAGGCAACAGGTTGTCCACAAGCCAGACCGCGCCGGCAGCTCCCAGTAACAGCCAATTGGGCTGCACCAGAAACAGGTAACGGCTTTCGCGCCACTGGGCGCTCACCAGGGTCAGCACAAAGATCAGGACAAAGCCGAAGTGGAGGGCAAAGAAGAGCGTGGCCTGGTGAAAACCGGGGAGAGCCGCCACGCGCCATCGTGTACGTGCTGCCGCGGCCAGCGCCGCCCCAATGGCCACCGCGCCCAAAAGCGTCCAGACCAGGCGATCCGGCGTTACCAGCAGCTGGGCATAGGCGCGCCAGGCGGACGGCACGTCGAAGATGAGCCCCACATAGGGACGCTCCGCCTGGATGGTCTGGAAATAGCCGGGCTGACCCACCAGCTCAATGAGCAGGCGTGCGAGCATGGCAGCGACGACAATGACCTGGGCAGGCCAGACGTTGCGGTGCAGCAAGTAACGCCAGCCGTGCCATAGTACCATGGCTATCAGCACTGGCGGGTAGAGCAGGAGAGTCTGTTCCTGGGAGAAGAGCGCCAGGACAAAAAAGAGGGCGAAGACCAGGTGGGCTCGTGCCTGGGGTGAGCGTTGCTCACCACTCCTGGGATCCGGAGCGCCCCGAATGGCCACATAGGCCGTCCACAAGGCAAGGAGCGCAAAGAACTGCAGCTGAGCATAGAAGCGTGCGCGCCCGCTCCATACAATCGCTTCAGGCAGCACGGCGAGCCCAATGGCTGCCAGCCAACCGACCGGCGCGCGCCACGTGCGCCAGCCAACGGCCAGGAGCAAAACTATGGTGGCCAGACCAAAGAACAGACTGGGCAGCCGGCCTACCGTGTAGCTGAGCCCGCCGATTGCCGCGAAAAGCGCCGTCACATAGGTGGCCAGCAGCCCGCGCGTGTAGAGCACGCCGCTGGGCATGATGGGTGCACCGCTCTCCAGCAGGCGCCCGGTGGCCCACAGCGTTGTAAACTCGTCCACATAAAGGCTAATGGTTGTGACGTATTGCCAGCGCAACCAGCTGGCAAGGCCAAGGACAGCAGCGAGCCCCAGGCCGGTCCACAGGAGCGTCTTCCAGTTGCGTGTGCGGGGTGCATTCACGGCGAGCTCACTCCACCTCGACCGATCCGATGCGCGCAGAATCACCCACGGACTTATCACCTTCCTTAACCGGCAGACGCGTGTCTCCCACATACATACCGGCATGCAGCGAGTAGGTTCCAGGCGCCAGCCCTGCGGGCAGATCGATCACAAATCTATCTTCCAGCCGCGTGCCGGGTAACCACGTATGCGTCGGCGCAAAGCCATCGAGCGGCTGCTTGTCCAGCTGGGCCACCATGTCGCCGCCGGGCGCCAGCACATGGAGGAAGGTAGTGTAATCCACCGGTGTAATAGCCAGACTGTCCCACTGGAGCGAGACCGAAAGCGTCTCACCTGCCCGCACCGTGGCCGGCAGGGTAACGCCCGAGAGCGCAAAGAGGTCGCCATAGTGCCAGGCAACATCGCGCGGCTGCTCAGACGTCCCGGCCGCGCCAACAGCCAGCAGGGCCACATCGCGACCGTCACTGGCCAATGGCTGGCCACTACGAACGTCGACCGCGGGCAGCGGCGCGAAGGTAGCCGGGTCGTAGAATGACACGACCAGCTGATACAGACCCGCGCGCGCGTCTAGGGGAATCGTCACGGTACGGCCGTCTGGGCGCACGTCACGCACAGGCCAATTCGTCGTGGGCGCGCCCCAAGGCCAGCCTTCCTCGCGCCAGAGCTCGCTGCCATCAGGCGCCAGGAGGCGGACCAGTACGTTGTAGTTCACCTCCATCGGCGCCAGCGCCTGCAGATACAGGGTTACCAGCATCTCGCCACCCGGGGCCAGGATCGGCGCCGGTATGTCCACACCGACCAGGCGTATCTTGTCGCCGAAATCGGCCGCGGCCGACGTGTTCAGGTCGATAAACGGCGGCAACAGGGTCTCTCGCAGGTCATAGACGCGAGCCAGCTCAATTCCGCCGGCATCGACGCGCTTGGCCGGCGTCTGTTCCTCAAACCACGCCACCGCTTCGGGCGAGGGAATCTGGCGCTGCCATTGGTTGACGTAGGTCACCACGTAATCGGTATCGAGCCACGAAAGGGGTGAGCTATAGCCCATAGGTACTGCCTGGCCGTCGAGATAATAGGAAAGGGGACCGTCCGCGTACCAGGCCGCGACTCGAGTATCTGCCGCGTTGGGCTGTTCGTTGAGCCAACGCGCAGCTTCGTCCAACCCCTCCCCCCAACCCACAAAGAGGACACGCGGGGCCGCCCAGCTGCCACCGGCCAACGGGTTGTAGTAGGTCAGGTAATAGGGAAAAGTGGCCACAGTAAACAGACCATGGAACACAAACCCGGCCAGCACGATGACTGCAGGCGTGCGCAGGCGCAGACGTTGGCGCCATGGCGCCACGGTATTCTTCCACGGCACCTGGGCCAAGGCCAACCAGCCCACAGCCGCAACCACGTCCAGGGCCAGGAACGCCGGCAGGATATATCGATCAAATTTCTTTGCCGGAATACTCATGAACACAATAAAAACGGCGGAAAAGATGGCCAGACCGCGCAGCGTATGCCGTGTACGGGACTCGGGGAATGGCCATGCCAGCCTGATCCGGGCAATGACGGCAGCCACTAACCCAACTACGACAGCCGGTGTAATCCGGAAGAAATAGGCAACGGGATAAAAGAACCAGCCAGGGTCGCCGGTTGGTCTTCCCCAGAAGTAGTTGGGGTTGACATGGCCTTCCACGTAGGCTTCCATCTCCGTGGCCATGCGTGTCAGGGTATTGACCGGATCACTCCACATGGCAGGCCAAAGCACGATAAACGCGGCGCTGGCTACAAGGCCCCAAATGACATAGCCACCAAGGAGACGGCGCGTTGCTTTGGCCGGCACGAACGGGGACCGGCGTAAGGGGGACGGCCTGCGGTCCCGGTCAGAGAGGTGTGGGTTTTGGTCCGGGTCCTGCCTCGGACGCCACACTTGCCAAAGCTCGATGCCAACCAGCACAGTACCCGCAGGCACAAGCAGCGCGGCTGGTGTCTTCGTCAACCAGGCCAGCCCCATAACGATGCCGGACATCACCACGTCACGCCAGCGGCGGCCGGCGTAGAGCCAGGCCAGGAAGTAGAGGAGGGCAAGGAAAGTGAAGCCCGCCTCAAAGCCGTCAGGATGTAGCTGGCGGGAAAGGGCTACGCTAAAGGGATCGAGCGCAAGAAAAAAGAAGGCCAGGTAGGCGGCATTGGGACCAATGAGCCGGCGTAGGGGGAATATCGCGAGCCAGAGCAGCAGCGCGACGCCCAATGCGATCCAGCGGCGGCCGGCCACGAGTAGATCCAGGGGCGTGTGGGGGGTGTTTTCGAGTACCCATGCCTCGAAATTCTCTCGTTCCCAGGTGAAATAGCCTGGCGCCAGTTGCGGATACTCAGGAAAGGAGGTTAGCAGGCCCACGGTGCCGGCCCACATAACCGTGACACCGGGATGTTCTCGCTGGAAGGTTTCTGCAAACTCGCCGTGGCTCAGGGCATAGGTGAAGTTCGCGGACCGGGCGAGCCACTTGCGCTCGTCGGGCGTCACAAATGCGTCCAGCGCAAGCGCACGGGGCAACCAGGCAATCAAAAACAAAAGCAGCAGGAACAAGGTGCTGCGCAATCGGCTATTCATCCCAGATGTCCTGTGTCAGGCCATGACCAGTATGCTTTGGCACATTGACCAGAAGAGAGCAGCGACCCGCGCGCGTTCTGCCCAGCTTCTCTGTCAACTTCAATCTTCTTGTCTATTCTTCTTCATTAAACGTACGAAAGTCCGCGGCCGGGTCGTATGCCACGCCACCATACACCTCTACGGGTGCCAGTGTCAGAAGCGTTTCGCCGTACGAGTCGGGCACTGGCTCCAGGGTCTCATCTTCATAGATCATGAGGTACAATGCATAGGACCCTGGTTTCGCGTCAGGCGGGACATATACGGTGAACGTTACGTCGGGTGTAACCGGCAAATCGGTCTGTCCAATCAGGTCGCCCTCTTCATTCACCACCCGCGCTGAGAATTTCAGACTCTTCTGATTGGTTCCCTCAAATGTCATATGGATCGGCAGCACCGAGCCTAACGCGACGCGCTGCGGCATGGCCAACGAGGCCAGGCGTAGGTCGGGCCAGCTAGCCGACACGAGCACCGGCCGCGGGTCCGGAGCATTGGCATACGCCTCATCCATTAAGGTATGCATATTGTAGATCCGCACCAGCTCGAGTCCTCTGAACGAAATGACGCGCGCTGGGTCCTGCGACAGGAAATAATGGATCGCCGCCGCGTTCGGGATCTGCCGCTGGATCTGGTTGGCGTAGAGCACTACGAAATCAATGTCGAGCCAGGGCAGGCCTGATCCAGCGATGACGGTTTCCACCTCCCCGTCGAAGTAATAGGAGAGCGGCCCAAAGGCATACCAGGAAACCGCGCGGCGTTCGTTATCGTCTGGCTGCTGATCGAGCCAGAGACCTGCCTGGTCAAGCCCTTCTCCCCAGCCGACGAACAGTGCTCGCTGCGCGGTGGCGCTGCCACCCAGGAGCGGGTTGTAGTACGTCAGATAATAGGGAGCATGGAGCGCCGTAAATGCCCCGTGCAACAGGATCACGCCGGCGGAGAGCACAGCCACCTCAACAGGAAGACTTGCCGCCCGCCTGGCACTGGACGCGCCCGGACCAGCGTCCGCTGGCCGTCGCCGAAGCCTTAACCAGTAGCGGCCGGCCGTGGTGGCCAACATCGCCCAGCCCAGCGCGGCTACAATCTCCAGGGTGAAGTGCGCCGGTAGATCATACCGGTCGAACTTTTTGGCCGGTAGCGACATGCCGAGCATGAACAGCAGTGCAAAGAGGGAGAAGCCGAATGCCGCCTGGCGAACACGTGGCTGGTCGAAGGGGGGAACGCGACGCAGCGCCCCGAGTACTGCAACGGCCAGGCCAATGAGCGTAGCCGGCGTGCTACGAAATAGATAGGCAACGGGGTAAAAGAACGGGCCCGGGTCTTCCACAATGCGGCCCAGGAAATAATTGGGGTTGCTGTGGCCTTCTG
>JACFMY010000527.1 GCA_019455155.1 Caldilineaceae bacterium | reverse complement strand
GACCGCCCGAGTGACCGGGCCGCAGATGTAAGCTGGCCGCGATCCATTCCCGTCCACTGCTGGCCAGCTCCGGGAGCGCTGCGCCCGTGCCAATGACGATGCCCGTGGTAGCGCCGCCCGTGACACCCCACGGGAAACCGAGCGCGATGACGATGTCTCCCGGCTGCAGCCGCCGCGAATCGGCCAGCGCCACGGTGGGCAGCCCGGCAGCCTCCACGCGCAGCGCGGCCAGGTCATTTTTGTCATCCACGGCCAGTACGCGGGCCGCCAGCTCATCTCCGCTGGGGAGGACTACGCGCAGATCGCCGCTTCCAGCGGGCCGGCGCCCACGCGGCCAATGCCGGCCCGCGACCACGTGCGCATTGGTCAGGATCAAGCCATCCGGATGCCAGACGGTGCCCGCGGCGCCGCCATCATCGCGGCGCACCTGGACCAGGCTTGTCAGCACGCGTGCGCTGACGCTGGCAAGTTCGTTGCTCAAGTCGACGAGGATGCTGGATCCAGGATTGAAGACGGCTTGGGTTGTTCGCATGCGGTCCCTACTTTTGCCCCACCGTTACCTGCTTCTCGTGCAGAGCGCCGGCGCGCACGAGCTTGACCGCTACGGTCTTGCCGACCCGATCGCCGCTCAGCAACGCCTGGAGGTCGTCAAGCTGGCGTGTGGGCTCGCCATCCACCGCGGTAATCACATCACCCATCAGCAAGCCGCCCTGGGCAGCCGGCCCATCTTCCTCCACGGACATGATCATGAGCCCTGTCTTCTGATCCAACTGCTCCTGCAGCCCGGCGTCCAGGCGCACCGGCTGAATACCAACACCCAGGTACCCGCGCGGCATGTGCCCGTGGGCCAGGACGGTATCCACGACGCGCTGGATAGTGGCCGCGGTCACAGTCAGGCTCACGCCACGGGCCAACGCGGACGTATTGAGCCCGCCAATCCGGCCATCGGCCGTGACCAAGGGGCCGCCTGAAAAGCCTGGATACATGACGACATCGGTCTGCAGATAGCGGTCGATCTCGCCGCCGGCCATAGTGCGCCAGCCGCTGCCCAGCGCGCTGACTACGCCAAGGGTCGCCTGCACAGTTCGTCCGGGGCGTCCTATTGCCAGGATCAGGTTGCCGACCCGGAGATCCGCGGCATCCACCCATGGCGCCGGGCTAAGGTCTTTAACCTCAGTATGGAGAACAGCCAGGTCTGTGGCCGGGTCTCGCCCGACGAAGGTGGCTGTCACGGTTTCGCCATTGGGCAGCCCCACACGGAGATTGTCTTCGCGCTCAAGGACATGGTGTGCAGTAACGATCACACCATCGTTACGATAGACGATGCCGCTGGCCGGCATCCGGCCCCGACCTTCAACACGCACTACGTGCACGCCTGCGGTCTCCACAAGACTGGCCATGGCATCCGAAAGCGATTGCAACACCTGTGACATATCTATCTCCTCACTGAAATGTAGTCCACAAAGCTAGCGACGCGAGCACTGTACGCTCGATGTTTGCCCGGTTTCTAGCGAACGGATCTGGTTGGGCTGGCGCTATGGCAGATTGGCACAACGCCGTCCCCAGTATGGATCTGAACGCGCGGGCGGGCATCTATCAAAGGGGCAGGTTGGGTACTAGAAAAAGGGTTGGGTGGGGGATGACGTCATTTGGCGTCCGCCAGCCAAGCCAGCATCATGCGAAGCTGCTCCGCGTGGCCCTGTGTCCGATAATGCTCGTGCACTTCTTCCCACATGGGGCCAGCAGGCGTCACGTCTTCATAACGACAGCCAACCAGGTCGATGACGTCCGCGTCTTGGTCTGGCCGCGCGGGTACGCCACGGGCCAGCGCGGCCCGGCAATGGCGTTCCAGCGCGTCAAAATAGGCGATGTTGTCGTGGAGCAACTGTGGACCTATCGTAACCGGCGCGTGGCAGTACAGCGTCACCTTGGGTTGGAGCGCGGCCATCCGGGCTAGGGAGGCGCGCATGGCTGGGAGCCCGTCGACCGCACGCGCCGCGGGATAGGGGAGTTCGGCGCCGTCGGCTGCCAACAATGTCTCGATCTCCGGAATGTAGAGGGCGATGTGGTCCGGAGTATGGCCCGGCGTCGCAAAGAGCTGTAGGGTCAGGTCGCCGCCGCCTATGGTCAGCCCTTCCTCGAAGCAGATCGTAGGTTCCACCAGTTGGACACCGGCAAAGATCTCCGGTTCACGGTCCCGCATCTCCTGCAAATAGGTTGCCGAACCGGAGCTCCGCAGCTCCTCGGCACAGCGCTGGCTGCCAATGATCGGCGCGGGATGGGACGCGACCGGTCCTGCAAATAGCTGATTACCCCAGGCGTGATCGTAGTCGGCGTGGGTATTGACCACAACCAACGCGCGGGTCCCGGCAAGGTAGGGGCGGGCATAGTCCAGCATACGGGACGCGGTCTTGGCGTTGATGAGCGAGTCCACCAACACGACACAGCGGTCGGTGACGACGATGAAGGTTTTGACGAGCTGGCCATTGCGGCAGACGAGAATGCGCTCATCCCATCCCTGGTTTTCCAGCAGATCGACTTCGTTGGTGTGAGGCATGGGGCATTGCTCCTACTGGCAGCCAGGTGCTGGGTACACCGTGGCAGGGTCAACCGCCACGATCATTCGTTGCAGCAAGTCGCCAATCCTGCGCGAGCGCGACCTTGCGCAAGAAACGGGTGGCATAAGAAGACGGTTTGGCCTATAGTCGGGCCAACAGCTACAAACCTACCCAGGCTAGCAAAGGGAGAACCATGACCCAACAAGTACCGCCGCGCGCGACCCAAGAAGAAGTGACCGCTGGCGAGGAACCACCTGCCAGCGACCGAACCTGGTTCGGCGTAACGACCACTGGCATTTACTGCCGGCCAGGCTGTCCGGCGCGGCGTCCCAAGCCAGAGCATGTTCGCTATTTTCCGAGTCCCGCGGCCGCGGAAGCCGCGGGGTTCAGGGCCTGCAAACGCTGCAGACCAAGCGCGTGGGCGATCTCGGCATAAGAGCCATAGACCCGGTCCGCGCCGGCAGATTGTAACGCACTGGCAGGGTAGGAGGTCGTCAGTCCCACGACAAAACAGCCGGCGCCTTTGCCGGCGCGGACACCGTTCAGCGAATCCTCGATGACCAGGCAAGCGGCAGGCGCAATCTGTAGCCGCGCCGCAGCCAGGGCATAGGGTTCGGGCGCCGGCTTAGGAAGGGCGACATCTTCTACCGTGACCACCACATCGAAGTAGCCATGCAAGTCAAAGCGGTCAAAGGCCAGGCGTTGGTTTTCCAGTGTCGAGGAGGTGGCCAAGCCGATGGGCATGCCAGCTGCCCGCACAAGATGGATGAATTCGACTGCGCCTGGTATGGCAGCCAGCTGGCCGGCCAGATCGCGGTAGATCACCTGTTTTTCGTCCATTAGCTGCTCCGGGCTCACGGCTCCGCGAAGATAACGGCTGCTCAGGTGCGCCAGAATTGTCTCATCCGGCTGGCCCATAAAGGTAGCGAAGAAGTCATCTGTGAGCGCCAGCCCGTGCTGAAGGGCGGCTGCCTTGATGGACTCGTTGTGCAGCGCCTCAGAGTCAACGATCACGCCGTCCAGGTCGAAAATCACCCCATCTATCTGATTCAAAAGTACCTCGTTATGGTCTAGCAAATGAAATCTCCTGGTTTCGTATTGTCATATTTCACAGCAGGATCAGCCCCGCCCGCGTCGCGCGCACAACCGCTTCAGTGCGGCTTTGTGCGCCAAGCTTACCCAGGATGGCATTGACATGGAACTTGACCGTATGCTCGCTTATGTCAAGAGCACGGGCAATTTCCTTGTTGGAGAGCCCCTCGGCAATCTGGCGCAGCACATCGAGCTCACGGGTCGAAAGGGGTTCAACCAGGTCATCGCTAGCCATAGGAGTAGGAAGAGGAGCAGCGTCCGCCCCTACGCTTTCGTCGATGACCAGCAAGCCATGAGTGACTGCCACGGCAGCCGCGGCCAACCGTGCACCGTCACTCTCGCGGCTGAGCAGTGCCCGCGCGCCCGCAGCGCGGAGCTCGCCGGCCACGACCGGTGAGGCAATCAGGGCCACAATCGGTGTAGCGTGAGTCTCGTTCAACGCGGCCACTGTTTCTACGGCAGATGCGGGATCCCAGCCCAGATCCCACACA
>JACFMY010000526.1 GCA_019455155.1 Caldilineaceae bacterium | reverse complement strand
CACCATCCAGCACCAGTACTATTTCCTGGCCGCGATGGCGCTCATCAATGTTGGGATCTCCGCATACTACTACATGACAGTGGCTCGCCTCATGTTCTTCCCCGCAGACGATGCCGAAGAGATTCCACTGGTCGGCACCCCGGGGATCGGCGCGCAGTTGATCATCACCCTGTGCGTGTTGGGCGTCTTCTGGATCGGCGCCTACCCGCCGCTCATTATTGAATGGGCCAACAGCGCGTCGCAGTTCCTGTTGGCCATCCTGTAGTTACGGTTCCTCCGCAACAGATACCAGCGAGGCGAGGCTCACTTAGAGCCTCGCCTCTTCTTTCGACAAACCATGTTCCGGTTTATACTTGGTGCGATTGTGGCACACGGAGCTATGTTGACTTCTCGCTTGTTTCGACGCGGATTACCGTACCTGCTGCCGGTCGAGTTGGCCCCTGCACCGGTTGTCGCGCAGGGCACCGCGCCCAGCGCCAACCCGGTGCTGAGCCTGGCTGTGGCGCCTGGCGCGCCTGACAAATTGCTCGCGGGTACACTGAACTCCCCGCAACCAGCAGGCATCTATATCAGCCAGGACGGTGCGGTGAACTGGCAGAATGCAACGCCGCCCGGCGCGCCCAATATCAGTGTCGCCGCACTCTCCTATGATATCCGCGATCCCAAGATTGCCTTTGCAGCTGACGGCGGCTCTGGCTACCTCTTCCGCTCCTCCGACGGTGGTCTGAACTGGAGTGAGGTCGAGGGATTTAAAGCGCTGCTCAGCACCAACAGCGCGGTGGGCGAGCTCTACGCCACGCTGGAGAATCGCAAAGCGGTGGTCTATGCTGGCACCCGTTTCGACGGCGTCTTTCGCAGCGAAGATGGCGGCCGCTCCTGGCAACATCTCGACGGTGGTCTGGTTGGCGAGGCGCGGCGCATCCGGTCGCTGGCCGAATTCAACGGCGCCCTCTATGCCGGCACCCACGACGGCCTCTATCGCCTGACTCCAGGCTCCACGGTCTGGCAACAGGTAACTACCTTTGCTGACGCCGGTATTATCTTCAGCTTGCTGGCGGACCGTGGAACCTTCTATGCGGGCACCGGGTCCTTCCTATATCAGAGCAGCGACGGTGACACCTGGACGCGCGTGCCCAATTCCCCCGCGACAATCTACTATGCCATCGTGAGCACGGGCAGGCTGCTGGTGTTGGCAACGGAAAACGGGCTTTGGGTGGGCAGCGGCGATACCTGGCTCGTCACAAACGTGGATGGCCAGCCCTACAACGGCCCAGTCTATGCTGTGGCCAACACACCCAGGGCGCCGCGCACCGTTTACGCAGCCAGTGACGGCGATTGGGTCTTCCGGAGCGACGACGAGGGGGTATCCTTCTCATCCATCAGCGCCGTGCCGCCGCTGGACGTACGGGCTGCATTGGCGACGGCCACACCTACGGCAACACCGACACCAACGCCGACCGAAACCGCTACCCCCACGCCTACACCCACCGACACGGCAACGGCGCCGCCGACGGCAACGGCGACTGACACGCCAACGCCCACGAATACGCCAACAGCCACTGCTACCCGTACGCCCTTACCGACACCGACCGATACGCCCACAGGCACCTATACTCCCGAGCCGGCACCGACGTTCACCCCCACCGAGACGCCGGCCGTGGAGTCCGCAACCCCCATTAGTATCGAGGTGACGCTGCCCGAAGATGTTACCCACGGCGTGGCCGGCGCGGCGCGGGCCGAGGCCATCGAGAGCGGTCTGCGGTTGGGGACGGAACAGGGACCCACGGAGACGGAGCAAGCAGTGGAAGGCACTGAGGTCGCACTGCTGCCGACCGCCACACCAACCGAGACCTTTACTGTGACACCCGCGGAGCCATCGCCCAGTGCGACACCTACTGTGCCACCGGCAAGCGCGACACCGACAGCCACGCCGCTTCCTACTGACACGCCGGCGCCCACAGCCACGCCTACGGCTACACCTGCACCGACGCGGGAACCCATCGACATCATTGCCGAGGTAAATGACCGCCTGCCCGTCGTCTTCCTGGGCCTAACCGCCATCCTGGCGGTTGTGGTGGTGGCTGCAGGTGTGTCGATTCTGCGCGGCCCCCGGGATATCTGACCCAGATCTAGAGGCTCACCAACCCATGTTGACTCTCGCCCAGCTACTGAACGCGCTGCCAGACGTACGGTTTGGACAGTCGCTGCGCCATGCCGGCAAGATCGTGATCGAGGATGTAACGGCCGATAGCCGTACGGTAAAGCCCGGCACGCTGTTTGTGGCCGTAACCGGCGGTCGCGTAGATGGTCATCGCTTCCTGCCCGACGCCGCCGCCCAAGGGGCCGCAGCATTGGCCGGTACCCTGTCGCCTGCCGAGCTCAATGCCGCCGGCATCGCGCTGCCTGACGACGCGTGTTACATCCAACTCGGCGACAGCCGCAACGCGCTGGCCATCGCCTGCGCGGCGCTGCAGAACTTTCCCAGCCGCTCCCTGGCCATAATCGGCGTCACCGGCACCGACGGCAAGACAACCACTTCCCTGCTCATTGAATCCATCCTGAAGGCCGCCACGGCCACGCGCGAAAGACCGGAGGGCGGCGTGGGGGTGATTACAACCGTTGGGGCGCGTATTGCCGGGCAGGAGAACGACACTGGTTTCCACGTTACCACGCCCGATGCGCCCGCGGTACAGTGCTATCTGCGGTCAATGGTAGATCAGGGTTGTCGCTACGCCGTCATCGAGAGCACCAGCCATGGCCTGCATCAGCAGCGGGTCGCCGCGGTCGAATTCGATGTGGCAGCGGTGACCAATATCACCCACGAACATCTTGACTATCACGGCTCTTACGACGCGTATTTGGCCGCCAAAGCCTTGCTGTTCCGCTCTCTATTTGCAACGCCGCGCAAGCCCAATGTACCGCGCTGTGCCGTGCTCAACGCCGATGATCGCGCCAGTTACGCGGCGTTGCTTGCCGTAAACAGCGAAGAGGCGGCCAAGCATGACCAGCAGGTGACCGTGCGCAGCTACGGTATGGGCGATCGGGGACAACATAGGCGGCTGGATGTGACAGTTACGGATGTGCATTACGCGCCGGATCGCACGCGCTTCCGCTTGCAGTGGTGGGGTGGTGACTTTCCCGTAGAGTCGTCGCTGATTGGCGAGTTCAACGTCTACAATGTGGCGTGTGCTGCCACTGTGGCGCTGGCTCTGGGCATTCCGCCCCATCTGGTGCAGCAGGGCATTGCCGCCATGCCCGGTGTCGTGGGTCGTATGGAACGCATTGACAGCGGCCAGCCATTTCTCGCCATCGTCGATTTTGCTCACACGCCTGTTAGCCTGGAACGCGCCCTGGTTACGTTGCGTCCGCTGGTTGGCAAGGACACCAACCACGGCCGTGGTCGCCTGATTGCGGTCTTTGGCTCAGCTGGTCTGCGCGATCGCGACAAACGCTTCCTCATGGGGCAGGTGAGCGGCCGCCTGGCCGATTTCACTGTCATCACCGCCGAAGATCCGCGCACTGAAGACCTGGGCGAGATCTGTCGCGAAATCGAACGGGGCGTGCGCGAGCATGCGGCCGCGGATCAGTATGCCGTGGTGCACGATCGGGCCGAGGCGATTCAATATGCCGTGGATATAGCGGAAGAGGGTGACATTGTGGCTGCCTTTGGCAAGGGCCACGAACGCAGCATGTGTTTTGGCGAAACAGAGTACCCGTGGAGCGATCAGGACGCGATGCGGGCTGCACTAGCCCACCGTGCAGCCCGCTCGAAACCGTTCAAGGCTAAGATAGCCGCGTCTTAGGGTGCATCCTGGCCCGGGCCAAAATGCTTGAGCATGACCAATGGGTCGCTGTCACTGGGGTTGTGAATGGTGACGCCAGCCCCAGCTGCGCCTGCCGACACGAAATACTCGTCGCGCGTGAGTTGGCCAAAGCGGATGAGGGCCGGCGTTTCGATGACATGCTGGTTGATTGTACCGTGACCTTGCACGGTGATAAAACCATAGGGGCCGCTATCCCGAATCGTAACGGTGCGACCCGGTAACACCGTCAGCTCCTTGGCGGAGAAAAACTCGTTCCCATATGTGATCCATTTTTCGACATAACCCGCGTCCTCCATCTCCGCCACGGGTCTCACGGGC
>JACFMY010000525.1 GCA_019455155.1 Caldilineaceae bacterium | reverse complement strand
GCCGCCCGCCAGCGCGTAGGTGTCCCGCTCCAGAAAGCGGGCGCCCCAGAAGCGCGCGCTGCGCGGAAAATGGTCTGTGCGCACGATGAAGAAGATGCTCGACCCGTACATGATCATCATGTCGCCCACCGCGGCCAGCCCCGCGCTGATGGCTTCGGCCGCTGCGTCCGCAGTGCCGGTGATGACCCGCGTGCCCGCTGCCAGGCCAGTGGCCGCCGCACCCTCTGCATTGATACGGCCGGCCACGGCGCAGGTCCAGGTAGGTTGCGCCATCCATGCCAACGGCGCGATCAGATCGGCGTAGGCCGGATCCCAGTCGAGGGTGGCGGGATCGTAGAGCGGAACATACGCGCCTACATCGTAGTGGTCGATGGTGGCCGCACCCGTCAAGCGCCAGACAATGTAGCCGGTGCCGCTCAGGATCAGCCGCGTCGCCTGCCAGACTTCGGGCTCGTGGTTGCGCAGCCAGCGGATCTTAGGGGCCGCGGCCTGGGAGGAGAGCGCGACCGCATAGCGCTCGAACACGGCCTCGGGGCCGCCCAGCGCCTGCTCAATCTCGCGGATCTCCCGCGTCGCACGGGTGTCGATCCCGTAGAGAATGGCCGGCCGCAGCGCGCGGCCGTCGCCGTCGAGGGGCACAATGGCCGGCGAGATGGAGCTGATGCCCACGCCCGCGATCTCTTCCCCGGCCACGCCGCCCTCCGCCAAGAGCGCACGCGTGATGGTCACAAAGTCGTGCCACCAGGTCCCTTCGGCGTCATGTTCGTACCAGCCCGGCCGGGGCATGGACAGCTCGTGGGGCACGACATGGCTGGCCACCACCGCGCCATCCTCACGCACCAATACGCCCTTGCTGGAGTACGTGCCGATGTCAACGCCCAGAAAGTGGGTGGTCATACGCGTGCTCCTCGCCAGCAGAACTCAACTGTCCAGCTTAATCGTCCAGAAAGAAGCGGCCGCCCTCGAGCACCACCTGGCCGTCCACATAGACCGCGCCCTCCTGGCGGATGTCCTTGATGATGTCCCAGTGAATGGCCGACTGGTTGGTGCCGCCGCTCTCAGGGTAGGCGCGGCCCAGCGCCATGTGCACCGTGCCGCCGATCTTCTCGTCGATGAGGATGTCCTTGCAGAAGCGGTCCACGTGCGGGTTCGTGCCCATGGCAAATTCGCCCAGCAGGCTGGCGCCGGCATCGGTGGCCAGAATACGTTCCAGGTAGGCCTCGTTGGTGCTGGCCGACGCGTGGACGAGGCTACCGTGCTCCCAGCGCAGGCGCATGTCGTGCATGAGCCGGCCGCCGAGCACGCCCGGCCATTCGAAGGTGACATAACCGTGCAGCGTCTCCGTGACAGGCGCCGTGGCGATCTCGCCGTCGGGCATGTTGAAGGTGCCGTCGCCCACCATCCAGCGCCGGCCCTCGGTGGAGAAGGTGAGATCGGTCTCCTTGCCCACCAGCCGCACCGTCTTGCCCTGGTTCAGCCGCTCGGCCCAGCGCGCCCATTTCTTGGACTCCTGCTCCCAGTCCAGCAGGCAGGCGGCGAAGAACATCTCCTCGATGGTGTCGTGGTCCACGCCGGCCTGGAAGGCAAAGGCCTCGTTGGGCACGCGCACGAGGCACCAGCGGGTCTGCTGCCAGCGCAGCGTGGAGACGCGGCCCATGGCCGCCTGGTTGATGGCCAGGCGCCCGGCCGGGATGTCATCGTGCATGTGCAGGTTGTACGCGCCGCGCAGGCCGTAGTAGACATCGGCCCAGGCCATACCCTGCGCCTCGATCTCAGGCGTCCAGCCCAGCTGCGCCTCGTCGCCATGCTTGAGCAGGCTGTGGCGCAGCGTCTCCGAGAGAAACTGCACCTGGGGATAGGCGCCGGCGCGGATACACGCCTCGTAGAGCGCGTGGGTGAGGGGGAAGGTCTCCACTTCCCCCATGGCGATCATGACGCGCTCGCCGGGCGCGACCTTGACCGAGTAGTTGACGAGAATATCGGCAAGCTGTCGCCAGCGTTTGTCCATTGGTACCGTACCCCTGTGTCTTATGCGCGGCCGACCCGGCTCGACGGCGTACCGGCCTCAAAGCGTGAGCCAGCCGGAGCCTCGCGTCAGCCGCGCGCCGTACGCGCGGCCTGCATAAACTCGGCCACCCGGCGCTGGTCGACATCGCTCCAGATGTAGCCGTCCTGCTTGAAGGTGGTGCCTACGATGGCGCCGTCCGCAATCGCTAGCTGTGCGGCCACGTTCGCGGTGCGCACCCCCGTGTTGGCAAAGACCGCCGTCTCCCTCACTGCATCCTTGACCACGCGCAGCGTCGCCACGTCGGTCTCCGCCCCCGCAATCAGGCCGGAGACGCAGAGCGCGTCGGGCTGCGCGTTGAACTCGGTGGAACGGGCGATGGACGCGATGTCCCGGTTGCCCAGATAGACCGCGGCCTCGGGCACGATGTTGTAGAAGAGCTTGACCTGCTGGCCGCCCAGCCGGTTGCGCAGCCGCACCACTTCGCCGCTGTTCGTGTTCCACAGTCCAAAATCACTGGCGTAGACGCCACTGAAGATCTCGCGCACAAAGCTCGCACCCACTGCCACCGCCAGCTCGATGGTCGCCTTGGGGTCCCACAACACGTTGACGCCGTACGGGACCCGGATCTCCCCCATGAGCTCGCCGATGACCCGCGCCATGGTCACGTGGGTGATGGGCTCCACCTGCAGCAGATAGGGGGTGCTGTATTCGTTGGAAAACATCACGGCATCCACGCCGCCATCCTGTAGCGCACGCAGGTCCGCCCGCGCCTTCTCCATGACGTACGCCAGCCCCTTGGCCGCGTCGTAGTCCGGGTCGCCCGGCAGCGCCCGCAGATGGCACATGGCGATTATGGGCTTTTTCACCCCAAAGAGATCTTTAATCCATTCCATTTTCTATGTCTCCATCCAGATGATTATGGTTGGCTCCCACTGCCCGCCCCATTCACCCCATGTGTCCCGGGGCCGGACGGCAGGCAAAGCGGGGCGCGGCTTACCCGGCCGCCTCCGGGTCGCATGCCTCCTCCGCGCCGGCCACGAGCACGGAGACGCCCGCCGCCTGCAGCTGCGCCATGAGGGGCTCGGGAGGCGGCCGGTCGGTGACCAGCTTGTGCACCTGGCCAAAGCCCGCCACATGGGCAAAGGCCACCTTGCCGAACTTCTGCGAGTCGGCCACCACCACCACCTCCTTGGCGCTGGCAATCATGGCCTGCTTCACCAGCGCATCGTCCCAGTTGTACTCCGAAAGCCCGTACGCCGCGTCGATGCAGGCCACGCCCAGAAAAAGCCGGTCCACATGCAGACGCTCGAACGCCAGCCGTGCCAGCTCGCCAATCATGGAGCCCTCCTCGGGCCGCACAATGCCGCCGGCCACAATCAGGCGCAGGTCAGCCTGGCCCAAAAAGAGATTGGTAATGTGCAGGCTGGGCGTGACAATGGTCAAATTGCGCCGCCCCAGGAGGCAGCGAGCCACCTCCAGCGTCGTCGTGCCGATATCCAGGGCCAGGCTATCGCCGTCCGCCACCAGCTCCGCTGCCAGGCGGCCGATGCGTTCCTTCTCCGCCTGCATGACGCCGGCGCGCGTGTGGTACAGCGGCTCGTAGCTGCGGCCCCGCGCGTTCACCGCACCGCCATGCACTCGCCGCAGCGCCCCCTCCTGCTCCAGCTCCAGGAGGTCGCGGCGGATCGTCATGGGCGAGACGTCGAGCTGTTGCGCCAGCTCCACCACGGTAACCGAGCCGCGGTCCTCGATGCGCTTGAGAATAAAGGTACGTCGATGTTCCGGTAAGGTCATGGCGGGACTCCCCCACGCGCAAGGTTAGCTGTCGCCGTCTGCAGACACGTCCCGCGGCGGTTGCGGACGGCCCGCACCACCCGCGCTGCGGCGTTGGGCCCGCCAGGCCGTGATGGAGGCCACCACGAGCAGGAGCAGACCCCAGGCAAAGTCACGGAAAAAGTTGCTGCCGCCAAAGCGCACCAGCAACATGTTGAAGCCGGTGGAGAGAAACTGCAGCGCCACCAGCGCCAGAATCACGCCTAGCACCTTGCCGAAGCCGCCTGTCACTGCCACACCGCCCAACACCACAATCAGCAGCGTCAGCAGCACATACGAGACGCCGTAGTCCGCGTTGGCCGAGTTGGTGCGCGCCAG
>JACFMY010000524.1 GCA_019455155.1 Caldilineaceae bacterium | reverse complement strand
CAAGGTTGGTTTGCGCGCGACCACGATCGACCGGCGCATTGGCCTGAGACAGCAACGAGATGGCCTCCCGCAGCGCGGCTTCCGCGTCAGCGGGCCGGTCCAAATAGGTCAGGGCGACTGCGCTGTCGAGCAGAATCAAGCCCAGGCGTTGCTGCAGCTCCGCGCGCGCCTGGGCCTCGTCTTCAGCGGCCAACAGCTCCGCCAGCTGGCTACCAATGGCCGCGTCGATGGCCAGCGCTTCCTGATAGCGCTCCTGGTAGCTAAGCAGCGTGGCATGGTTCTGGCGGGCATCCAGCAGCAACAGTGTGGCGTCGGGAAGTGCAAGGGACTCCAGGTCCGCGATCGTCTTCAGGATGGTCGCTTCGGCCTCATCGAGCCGTCCCTGCATGGCGAGAATCTGGGTGAGGCCCAGGCCGCTGCGGGCCAGGCTCATGGTGTCGCCCGTACTCTGCCAGTAGCTACTTGCCCGCTCTAGCGTTCGTTCGGCCACCGCCAGCTCGCCGTTGAGCACCTGAAGGCGGGCCTCAGCGTACAGGATGCTGGCTTCGACTTCTGGCGCGTTGCCCGACGCAGTTTGGACGCCCCGTGCCAGGGTGAGCCACTGCAACGCCAGTTGGGGATCGTCGTGCGCCTGAGTGAGGGCAAATGTCGCGAGCTCCGCTGCCGCGGGTGAGATGAGCAGCCCGCGGGCACGCAGCTCCTCGAGGGCGTCTGGTGTCTCCAATGTCGCCAGCTGCGCGATAAGGTCGTCAGGCAACCGGTTGGCCATCACGCGAGCTCCAGATTATCGACAACAATAGCTGCGCCGGCCTTGGGCGTGATGAGGAGCTTGTAGCTGCCAGGTACGACGCTACTAAACCGGAAGAGTCCCGCGTGGTCGGTCTCGGTTTCGTGGGCGGGCATGTCGTCCGGACCAAGCAGCTGCACAAACGCAGGGGTGATGGGGTCTGCCAGATCGAGATTAATGAGATCGCCCTTCATGTGACACAACTGCTGCTTCATTTCGATCATGACTTCCAGCTCGATGCGCGGGGTCATATAGAGCAGCCGGTAGCTGACAGGGGCACCGCGTACACCCTGGAGCGCAGGCTGCTGCCGGCTGTCCCACTTGAGCACAGCGCGGACCGCGTCCCACAGGGCGCCGGAGGCCTGAGTCTGCTTCACATGCTCGAAGAGAGCAACGTAGCGCTGCAACGCAGCTGAACTGGGCTTGCTACGTTGTGCGACCTCAAGATCGTCTGCAAGCTGGCGGAGCTGCTCAAGCTGCGCCTGGCAGTGCGGGCAGCTGGCCAGATGGGCAGCTGCCCGCACTGATAGGGAGACGCCGTCGAAAGTTAGGGCGAAGAGGTCCGTTTCATTCAAGTGATCGTTCATGGCACGCTCTTGACATGTAGTGGAAATAGCCGGTCCGGCTACTTCCGGTGTGTCTGCCGCTCGTCTCTAGCCACCGTTGGGAAGGCCCACCTGGTGCGCAGGCGCTACTCCGGTTCACTTATACAGAGACACGAGAGCGTCCGAAAAATACAATGAATATGCACATTGATCGTCAGCAAGTCGTCTACAGGATGAATAGATCGGGTACGAGATCAGGTACGGCGATGGCCAAGTCCTTCGAGGATCGCGCGCAGCTGCTGGAGACAGCGGTTGCGCGTGGGGCCGATACTGCCTTTGGGGATCTCCAATCGCGCGCTAATATCATCGTAGCTAAGTTCGTCGGGGTCCAGAAAGAGCAGTGTCAAGAGCGTGCGGCAGCGTTCCTGGAGCCGTTCTAAACCGGCCTCCAACATTTCCTGGCGCGCCCAGGCTTCCAGCAACTCGTCTGGTGTGGGGAGCTTGCTGACCATTAGCCCGGTACTGTGTGGTTCATTGCCGTCTATCATCGGTTCAGGCATATTCTCCTCGCGCCGGCGCTGCAGCAGGCGCCAGGTCACGCGGCGGGCTGTAGTGACCAACCAACCGGGGAGCCGTTCCGGATCCTCAATCTGGTGCAGGTTCTGCGCCAGGAGCAAAAAGACCTCCTGTCCAACATCATCTACTTCGGCAGGCGGCAGGCCATGCCGCACCGGTACGGCGTGTACCAGCCGTGCATAGCGATTCACTAGTTGGGTCCAGGCGTCGGCGTCACCGCGTAGGCAGCGCTTCACCAGGTCTGTCGTCGAGGACGGTGATTGTTGGGTCAATGAGGCAAGCACGTTCATTATGATCCATAATACCGAATGCAAAAGGATCCGTCATCTGCCGAATGGCCGTTTTACGCTCGCCGTCCGCTATTCGATCGTTGTACGCCATTCGGGCATGCAGTAGATTGGTCGTAGTGTACAACTTGGCGTAACATGCAGAAAGTACGAGCGGCTCTTGGGGGGCTTACTCGTTCGGCAAAAGATTGACAAAGGAGACAGTGAATGGTGCCGTTTCTTTTCAGCGCGCATTCCGGCTGGCGCTATGTTGTGATCGCTGTAACGTTGGTGGCGTTGGCCAAATATCTGTATGGCCGCTTTGGTAACGGTCAGTGGGGTGACTGGGACCGGCGGCTTGGCTTGACTGTGCCTACGGTCTTTGACATCCAGCTGCTTCTGGGCCTTGTGCTATGGATCGCAGCTTCAGGGTGGACGTTGGCTGCCAGCAAGGCGTGGGAACATCCCGTTACGATGATCATTGCCGTGATTATTACTCACCTGACCTGGCGACGCGTGAAAGGTGAGGCAGACGATCCGGCACGCTTCCGCACCGCCTTGGTCGGCTATCTGATTGCCGCGATCGTCATGGGCCTGGGTGTCTGGCGCATCACCAGTATCTAATGGTGATGCCGTTTGCCATAAACCACCCAGATTTGATGGTCGTTCCGTCCAACGCCACGCCGCAAACAGTCATAACTGAGGGATTGGAAAAAACCTATCCTGGCAGCAACGGTTCGCCGGTGGAAGCGTTACGCGGCGTCGATCTCCGTGTTGGCAGGGGAGAAATCTATGCCCTGTTGGGACCTAATGGCGCGGGCAAGACGACGCTCATCTCAATTCTGACGACATTGCTGTTGCCGACGCGCGGCCGGGCAACGGTAGCGGGCTTTGACGTTGTGACAGCCGCGGCCGAGGTGCGCCGGCACATCGGTGTCACGTTCCAGGAGATCGTGCTGGACGTTGACCTCACGGGACGGCAGGTGCTGGATTTTCACGGCCGGCTGTACGGTCTGGACCGCAAGTCCCGGAAGGATCGGATTGCAGAGCTGGCCGCCCTGGTCGAGCTGTCAGATGTACTTGGCCGCAAGGTCTCTACCTATTCCGGCGGCATGAAGCGGCGGCTGGAGTTGGCCCGCGGTCTCATGACTGCGCCCGCAGTGCTCTTTTTGGATGAGCCGACCCAGGGTCTCGATCCGCAGAACCGCGTAAAGATCTGGAAGTACATACGCCAATTGCGCGACGATCACGGCATGACGCTGCTCCTGACAACTCACTATATGGAGGAAGCGGAAGCGCTGGCCGATCGCGTCGGCATCATTGACCATGGCCGGCTCGTTGTTGAGGGGAGACCGGCGGACCTAGTCCGGCGCCTCGGCTCCGACGTGGTGACGCTGGCTGGCACTGGCACATTGTCAGCTTTGGAGAAACACCTCAGCGAACTCAAGTATGTGTCGCAGGTTACCCTGCATACACAGGAAGGGGAGCACCGGCTCCAGATTGGTGTAGACGACGGCGAGCGGCGACTCGCCGAGCTGGTCGGTCTCTCGGCGGCCAATTCGTTTCACGTGCAGCAAGCAAGCGTCCACCGGCCCAGCCTGGCGGACGTGTTTCTCGCCTTTACAGGATATGAATTGCGCGACAATTCGTGAAGGATGAGGAATGAAGATTGAAGAAGGGAGCGGATGGCATCTCCCAGCGAGTCCACTCCTTGTGCCTCCCAACCTCCATTCCTCAGTCCTTCAGCGCAGATAGGGCGGAATATATTGTGTTGCGCCGGGCAACAGGGTGCTGGGGGCCGGCGCTGCAGCCGCTTCAGGGACAAAGGGCGCCGGCGCGACTAGGTAGGCCTTGGCCTTCTCATAGCCCACTTTGACCATTTCACGGCTTTTGCTGAAATCCAGGAAAGAGACATGCTCGAAGGCATTGACCGTGATGTGGTGGAGGTCAACACCCGTGTCGGCCTTGGCCCGATCGATGTCTTCG
>JACFMY010000523.1 GCA_019455155.1 Caldilineaceae bacterium | reverse complement strand
GATGCGGTGACAACGCCGCGGGCCAATGCATCCGGCGCCAGCCACAGCAGCTTGTTAAGCGCCCCGCGCAGCTTGAACGACCCCGTATGCTGCAGGTTTTCTAGTTTGAGATAGATCTGGTTGCCGGTCTTCTCGCTGAGCACTGGCGACGGGTCCAGCGGTGTCACGCGTACGTAAGGACGGGTGCGCCCAGCAGCCTCGCGTATCTCCATCTGCAGGTCCAAGGCGATTTCCTTTCCACGCGGCGTAGCGGTTTCATGCCTGCCTATTGGCGCTCGCTACAGGATCTCCAGAACGCCGCGCAGGTTGGCAAAGGTATAGTCTGGCTGCAGGGCGGGGTCGAGCACGCGCTCGCCGGCCCGGTTGGACCAGAGACAGGGCAGTCCTGCAGCCTTGGTACCCATGACGTCGGTCGCCGAGCCCGCGACGTGGAGCAGATCGGTGGGCGCCAGACGCAGCGCCTGGAGAGGCAGCGCGTATACTGCCGGATGAGGCTTGTAGTGGCCCGCCTCTTCGGATGCAAAGACATGGGAAACCACAGGCGGCAGCGCGGCCAGCAGTGCATGCAGCATGGCGCTGTCACCGTTGGAAAGGAGCCCTATGGTGTAGCCGCGCGCCTTGACCGCGGTCAGCACATCGGCCGCTTCGGGCCAGGGGCGCAAGCTCAGCCAGGCTGCGGTCAGCTCGCGGCGCCGATCTTCATCTGCGGTGGCGCCTGTCTGCGCGAGGGTGTAATCCAACGCACGGCGCGTGATGGTACTGAAGGCGACGCGGCCCTGCCCCAATGCGTTACTGATTAGCACATATTCCATCTGCTTCCTGCGCCACATATTGACGAAGGCTGGACCGTCCACGGCGCCCAACGCAGCGGTCACAACCGGTGCAAGGCTACCCTGGATGTCGAAGAGGGCGGTATACACGTCAAACGTGATGATCTGGTATTGGGGCATAGCCTCCGGTCCTTCCTGATGACTGGATGATTCAACAGTATAACATTGCCCCCAGGCTCAACCACACCTGGATAGCTCCTCGTTTAGCCAGCAGCTTTCTTGCAGGCAGCTGCGCCGTAATCCTATGCAGTCTTAATCAGGCATAAGCTAAAGCAAGCTGCCGCCGTGGACAAACCTGAACGACAACAATTCAAAAACCGGTCTTTTGTAGACTGAGAACACGACGTCATTTTAGTTGCATGCCCATGACGGCGGTGCGCGTTGTAGTTACAGGTGCCGTATATGAATCCTGCCAACTGATACTGTTCGGTCGGCGTCCCGTGCCGGCGATTCACATGAGGGCGTGCGCACTGAACAACTCAAGCTGCACGGCGGCCAACGATCTGGCGCTGCATGGTGGGCATCGCAGAAAGGAGAGTTGCTCAAGATGAAAGGTCTGTCTGGCGTTGTTGCGGTCCTTATGGTGATCTGTCTGGTTATCGGTCCGCTCGCTGCTCCAGTGGCGGCAGGCCCCCCGGATCCTACCACCGTGCTGGCTGCCGTCTATGAACATGACCCAACCTTCACAGCGTATTTCAGCCGCGATGATGGCGCGTGGAGCACGGAAAGCGACAAGCTGATCTCGCGCTTCTACGAACGCCGCGCATATCATCTGGAAGTCTCGCCCAAAGCCGGAATTGGTATGAGCACCGCCGGGTTGGAGGTAGCCGACCTGGTGGTCGAGGTCAGCGCCACGCAGGTGGCCGGACCCGCGGAGAGCGGGGCTGGGCTGGCATTTCGTCTCCAAGATCCTGACAACTTCTATCTGTTTGTAGTCGGCGACGGACAGTTTGCGTTCTACAAAGTAGTTAACGGTACGCCAGAGGAACTGGTCGCGCTCACTCCCGACGACGCCATCAATGGCGGGACCGGCGCGGAGAACCGGCTGGGTGTCCTGGCAGTCGGGCCACTGATTCTGCTGTTCGCAAACGATGAAGCGGTCGCAGCGCTACAGGACCAAACCTTTGTTTCGGGCGATGTTGGTCTGGCGGTTGTTACCGACCCGGGACCCAACGCTGAGTTTGCCTTCGATGACCTGGAGCTCTGGGACGTGGCTCAGCTGCCCGCAGATCTGTTGGCCGGCCTTGCGCCCGGCAAGCAGGCGGCTCCCGAACTGACCATGGCCGTGTTGGACGAGGTGCGCGCGGGCGAACCGGCCTCTGCGGCTACGTTTGGCCGCGGTGAGGGTCCATGGAGCACTGAAGAGGATCCACAGGTTACGTGCTTTGTTGAGCGCCGGACCTATCATGTGCTGGTTGACGCCGCGGAGGTCATTGGGATCAGCACTGCCGGATTGGACATTGCCGACTTTTACGTGGAAGGCAGTGTCATGCCAGTGGATGGCCCAGTCACGGCTCTGGGCGGACTTGTATTTCGATACCAGGACTCGGAAAACTACTATTTCTTTGGCGCTGCAGACGGGGCCTATCTGTTGGAGAAAGTGGTCGATGGCACCACAGAGCAATTGATCGAGCTGGCTGCAGCGGATGCCATCGAGGCAGGCGCAGATGCCTTCAACCGTCTGGGCATCTATGCTGACGGGACATTGCTCACACTGGTTGCAAACGACACCCTGTTGACCACTGTCGACGACGGCACGTTCTTGCATGGCGATATCGGTGTCGCAGTTCGTACAGGCAAGGACGCCGCGGAGTATAGTTTCGACGATATCGAACAGTGGGACCTGCTTGTAGCCGCAGAACCAGAGCCGCTAGCGGAAGAACAGGTCACTGAACCGGAGCCGGCTGAGCCACAGGAGGAAGAACAGGTCACTGAGCCAGAGCCGGCCGAGCCACAGGAAGAGGAACAGGTCACTGAGCCAGAGCCGGCTGAGCCGCAAGAGGAGGAACAGGTCACTGAGCCAGAGCCGGCCCCTGCTCCCAAGGTCTATACCGTGGACGATTTCGAGATCGAATGGGGGCCCATGGGCGTCCTGTACGAGATCGAGAATCCCCGGATCGAAGAAAGGTGGCTCAAGACGCAGCTGGGCCAGGCCGTTGAGGCCACGGTGCTGGCGTTTTCCGTTACTGCGGCGGCAGACATTACCTTTGGCGTCTTCATGGCTCACTTCTACGACGCGAACGGGGATGAGGTCGGTATCTTCTCGCCCGTGATTTTCGAGGAACCGCCAGACTTCGCCTGGTCCCCTGGCATGAAGAGCCCTGCTATGATCATCCTGGATGATGAGGATTTAGAGACGATCAAGCGTATTGAGATCAAGCAGTTTATGTGATAACAAAAGGGGTTCGAGGGGCATGCAGTTCTACCCCTCGAACCCGTACGCACGCCACGTTCCAGCCCGGCGCGATGTGCCTTGGATTAGATTGGATAGGTGTTCCGGTTTACTTCGAGCCGGAACACGTCTGGACGTGCGTAGTGTCCGGCTACGTCGAACATGCGCTTTGCTGCATGGACCTGGGATAGATGCACTTCGGCATAGAGGATCTCTTCACGCCCTGCGACAGGACCGGCGATAAGTTCGCCCCGCGGGTTAACGATACAGCTTTGCCCGCGGTTGATCCATTCGGTGCCAGGTGCGTACAGTTGTTTGAACGGCAGACGATCGGGAATGTCATCCAGGTGTAGGGTCATGCAGCAGCTGGCAACATAGAGACCACCTTCCTTAGCAATGTGGCGCATTGTCGCCAACCAGAGATCCCCTCGATCCCACGTGGGCGCCAGATAGATCTGGGTGCCCCAGGCGTAAAGTGCGCTGCGAGCCAACGGCATGTAGTTCTCCCAGCAGATCAGCCCACTTATTATACCCAAGGGCGTCTCGTAGGTGGCGAGGGTGCTCCCGTCACCCTGGGCCCAGACCATGCGCTCGCCTGAGGTCGGCAGCAGCTTGCGGTGAACGCCCATGATTTCGCCATTAGGATTGATGTAGAGCAGGCTGTTGTAGAGGCTGGCGTTGCTAGCTCCTCGATTCCGCTCGCTCAGCCCTATGGCCACATAAGCTTTGGCCTTCGCTGCCGCGGCGCAGAGCCGCTGCGTGGCGCTGTCTGGAATAGAGACAGAGTTTGCCACCAGCTCGGCGTAAAGCTCATCCAGCATGCCTTGCTCACCGGGCGGCACCAGCCACACCCAATCAGGATAAGCCGGCACGAACCCTTCGGGAAAGACAATCAGTTGCGCCCCTTGGCCGGCTGCCTCGGCAATGAGCCGGCATGCCTTTTC
>JACFMY010000522.1 GCA_019455155.1 Caldilineaceae bacterium | reverse complement strand
GCCAACACCAACCCGCACGCGCGTAGGGGCGAAAAATCTTTCGCCCCTACCGTCCATCGACTGAAACGCAACAGAAAGAACCCGTTCCGTGAACCCAGTTGACATCATCATCAAAAAACGCGACGGCGGTGAATTGACCCGCGCCGAGATCGATTTCTTCATCCAGGGCATGACCAGCGGTGCGATTCCCGACTACCAGGTTGCCGCCTGGGCCATGGCCGTCTACTTCCAGGGTATGAGCGCCCAGGAGACGGCAGACTTGACCCTGGCAATGGCTGCCAGCGGCGAGCAGCTCGATTTACACGATGTCATCCCTGGCGCCATGATTGTGGACAAACACTCCAGCGGGGGCGTGGGTGACAAGACGACGCTGGCCGTGGGACCGATCGTCGCCGCCTGTGGGTTGCCTGTGGGCAAGATGAGCGGGCGCGGGCTGAGCTTTTCCGGTGGCACCATCGATAAGCTGGAAAGCATCCGCGGCTGGACGGCCGAGCTGTCAGAGGAACAGTTTCGCACCCAGCTGCGCGAGATCGGGCTTGTCGTGGCCGCACAGACGGCCGACCTGGCGCCAGCCGACAAGAGCCTCTATGCGCTGCGTGATGTCACGGGCACCGTCCCCAGCCTGCCCCTCATCGCCGCCAGCATCATGAGCAAAAAACTGGCCGCAGGCACAGACGCCATCGTCCTGGATGTGAAGTGCGGACGCGGGGCGTTTATGGAGACGTTGGACGACGCCCGCGCGTTGGCCCGTCTCATGGTGGCCATTGGCACGCTGGCCCGACGTAAAGTAACCGCGCTCATCACCCAAATGGAGCAGCCGCTCGGTCTGGCCGTCGGCAATGCCTTGGAAGTCAAGGAAGCTATCGCCACCCTCCATGGGAACGGTCCTGCTGACTTCCAGGAGCTGGTACAGCGGGTGGCCAGTGAAATGCTGATCCTTGCCGGCGCCGCTGCAAACAGCGACGACGCCCAGAGCCAGGTACAGCGGGCCATCGACAGCGGCGCGGCCTTCGACAAGCTCCGCGCCTTTGTAAGCGCTCAAGGCGGCGATCCAGTCCAGTTAGAGCACCCGGAAAATCTGCCTGGGGCGCCCGTACAGCTGGCGGTCCCAGCGCCGGTAAGCGGCTATGTCCATCGTGTCGACGCGCGTGAGGTTGGCCTGACCTCGGTGGCCCTGGGTGGAGGCCGCCAGAAAAAAGGCGATGCCATCGATCCAGCCGTCGGTATTGTGCTGGCGGCTAAGGTCGGTAGTGAGGTCAACGCAGGCGACCCCCTTTGCACGGTCCACGCACGCACCGAAGAGGCTGCGCACGATGCGACGCGCCGTCTTCAGGCTGCGTTCACCATCGCTCCTACGCCGGCGGACCCGCTACCCATCATTCTGGACCACGTCACAGCGTAAACAACAAGAAGACCCGCAGACATGGCGGCTATTGCTGCCTCGTCTGCGGGTACCTATCGCTCCGGTGGCCCGTCTACGCAACACCTACCAATCCGTGTTGCGTCGCTCCTCTACAACCTGCTCGTACAATCTGGCCGTTTCTGCTGCAATGCTGTCCCAGTTGTAACGCCTACGGATCTCTGCCAGAGCCTGCGCCCGCCGTGTCGCGGCCGCAGCAGGGTCGGCCAGGAGTTGGTTCACGGCCCACACAATGCTCATGGCATCGCCGGGATAGACCGTCAGCCCATTTTCCAGATGGCGCACGATTTCACCCAGGCCGCCGACGCTGCTGGCAATGACGTTGCAGCCGGCCGCCATGGCCTCCAAAGCTACGATGCCAAATGGCTCGTAGAGACTCGGAAAGATCGCAGCATCGACGGTCTGGTAGAGGCAGTCACGCTCGGCGTCGCTCACGAAGCCTAACAGATCTACCGATCGTTCCACGTTCAATTCGTAGGCCTGCGGGTAGACCTTCTCCGCGTTCTTACCCGCTACCAATAGCCGGGTGTCGGGATACTCAGCCAGAATGCGCGGCATCGCCCGGATCAGCACATGCAGCCCCTTCTCGTAGACGATCCGGCCTACATACAGCAGCAGATGCTCGCCATTCGGTGCATACCGTTGGCGCAACAGTGCTCGCGACTCGGTCGAACAGTGGTTGATCGCACCGGCGTTGATTCCGTTGGGAATGACGGCTATCTTGTCTACTGGTAACTCGAAGAAGTCCTGCAGCTCCTGGCTCATGAAATTGCTACAGGCGATAACCTTCCACGCTTCGAAGCAGCTTTGCCACTCCATCCTGTCAATCTGGTAGCTCGTATCGCTAGGAAGATGGCCCTGGTGCCGTCCCCGCTCAGTGGCGTGGATCGTGGTGATGAGGGGCGCCTTCCAATGATGCTTCAGCCGGATGCCTGCGCGGCCTACCAGCCAATCATGGGCATGGATCAGGTCATAGGGCTTGCGCTCGGCCAGCTCGAGGGCGCGACGAACCAACAAATAATTGTAGCCGACCACGCTGTTATAGTGATCAACCGGGTCAAAGGGGGGGAGATCGACGCGGTGGATGGTGACAAACTCGTTTAGTTGCTCTTCTGGCGCGCCGCCGCCGTAACGTGTGGTGACAACATCCACATAGAGAGGGCCGTCTTGCGTCGCCTGGCCACCCAGTGCAGGCACCAACTCGGCCACATGCTTACCCATGCCGCCTACGACATAGGGCGGATATTCCCATGTTACAACCAATATACGCATACACACTCACCTGACAAGCCGCAAGGCTGCGTTGACTTACGGCGCTTGATAAAGACGACTGGCGCCATCGTTCCCAATCTCAAAGCGAACAACCTGCCACGGAGTTGATGGTTGGGGAGCCATACCGCTGACAGCATTGATGGCGTCACGAGTTGCCATATAGACCAGATAGGCATTGGGCGTTGATGGAGCATGCGTCGCAGCCCACTCATTATAGTCTAGAGTGCTCCACGTGGCCCAATAGATATCCCCAACCTGCGGGGCACGTTCCGCAAAAACCGGGTCGCCGCCCTGCGGGCCAAGCCAGAACGGCACGGTGGGCAACACAGTGCGCAGCCCTTGCACATAGCTGGCGCCCGCGTCCGCGGTGCCCAGCCAAAATACGGCGTCACGCGCGTCAAGGCCGCCCGGCCCCGCGTCAGCCGTTGCGTAGGTCACGGGCATGCCGGCGACGGCCGTCCACTCTGCCGCGGTCAGCGCCGGCCAGCCAGTGGCGTCGCCCGCCAATACCAGACGATCAGCGCCCTGCTCGCGGGCGGCTGCGGCTACCGAGGCCACCAGCCCCACGGCCCACTCACGCGCGGCCGGATCATCAAAGCCGCGGTCAGGCGCGATGGCGTAGGGTGTAACCCACTTAACGTCCGCGTCGCTCAGCGTGGCTGCCGTGGCCGCGGCCAACGACGGCCAGAGAGGGCCCACGACCGCACGTACACTAGGGTCGACCAATAACTTCTCCGCGCTGCGCCGGGCCTGCGTGGGGTCGCCGCTGTCATCCAACGCCAGCGGCAGAACACCAAGGCCAGGTGTGGGCAGCTCGGCGATAGCCAGGCGCATGGCTGCCAGCGCTTCATACCCCGTGCGCCTGTACAGCCCCTCAAAGGGAGCAATGAGACCGATCTTGGCAACCGGCTGGATGTTAGTACAAGAGGCAAGAAAGAATATGATCAGAAGGATAGGGACGAGCAAAGAACGAGCGATGGGAGACATGGGATACGCAGTCGGACCATAGCCGCCGATGCGTCTGTCCATGTTCGCCTGGCGCCCTCTGCCTCCCGTCACTCGATCTCCGCGTGGGGTCACGGATTGTATCCGTAGATCTGAAGATTCCGTTCCTGCTCAGCGAAAGAAGTAGCAAAGACGTGCTGGCCATCATCGCCAGTAGCCACAAAGAAACAGTAGCCAGTCTGCGCAGGAGAACGGGTCGCGGCGATCGCGTTGAGGCCCGGGTTGGAAATGGGTCCTGGCGGCAGCCCAGGATAGAGGTACGTGTTGTAGGGGCTCTGGACGAGCTTGTATTCTTCCACCGACTCCGGCTTCCACCACCAGTTGCCCACCGTACCGCGCGCATATTGGACCGTTGGGTCGGCCTGAAGATAGTTGCCGCCTACCTCCGGACATTTATTGTTCAGGCGATTCAGATAAACGCTGGCGATCAAGGGACGCTCTTCGGCCAGCACAGCCTCGCGCTCCACGATACTGGCC
>JACFMY010000521.1 GCA_019455155.1 Caldilineaceae bacterium | reverse complement strand
AGCCTGAGGACTTCAGTGATCGGCGGTGGTACTTGGTCAAAACGAGGTTGATAGCGACCGAACCGGTTGATATGTTCGATTTTGTAGGGCGACATGCGGGCCACGATCAAGGGTGTGACAGGATAGCTCTCATTGTAAACGGCGTCGGTGCCGACCCCCGCTTCGCTCAGCGCATCCTTTTGCAGATCGAGCACCTGGGAGCCGTCGGTTTTGGAGATGCGGGCATATCCGATAAGCATCGTATGTATCGCAAACGCTCGATTATGTAACAGATAGAATCCGTGCGCTTCTGCACACTTTTCGTGTTACTTATCCCGTAACGTAATCTACGTAAAGTATACCGGATGGCACTAGATAAAGATACTGCGCGGAATTAGGGGGTCTACTTCAGATTCGGGGCGAAAGTGCCGGGGACTTCACGAAGGACATGGCAACAAGAGAGGAAATGCTGTCGCGCCACGCCGATAAGTCCCCGGCACTTGACTTGCCCCCAACCTGAATTGCACCCGAATTAGGATAAAAAGGGGAGTGCATCTGAAGTTCGATTACAAAGTCGATCTGCCAGCATCATCTGCTAGGATTTTACGCGAATCGTTCTCGACCCCCTTGATGGTCTCCTGCTTGGCCATAACCTCCCTCTTTGCAAAAATCACCACTGGTAGGTAAAGCTTCTGAAATAGACTGATGACCTTCGTGGTTAGGGTCGTTGTGTTGTGTATCTCTATGTTGCCCTGGGAGGATGTGGTTACCGTGCCTGTATCAAAAGCATTACTCTGGGCGTCTTCAGGAATGGTTACAGCCACGGTGAACTGGCCATTGGCGCCAAGCGTCAGGGTAATGCTTGGAGAAGATAGAACTGTTGTCCAACTGTTCCCAGTAACAGTTAGGCTGTAGGCGTCAGTTATGTTGCCGGTATTGGTGAGGGATAACGTATAAGTCACTGTTTGTCCAGGCAGACCGCTCAAAGTATCGTCAGGGGAGAGGGTAACTCTATACACGGGCAAGACGATAGTCGTCAACCGGGCCGTGGCATGCTTGGTCTCGTCGCCCTTGGAGATTGCAGTGATGGAGGCTATGTCGACGGCTTTGCCCGAGGCATCGGCTGGGATAGAGACGGTCACACCGAAGGGGCTAGCGGCGCCAGGATTTAGGGAGATGGTTGGGGGTAACAACGTTGTTGCCCAGGTGTTGTCGGCTACCTCCAGGCTGTAGGTGTCGGTCATGCTGCCAGTATTGCTGAGGGTCAAGGTGTGTGTCACGGTTTGCCCAGGTAGACCGCTCAAGGCGTCGTTGACAGAGAGGGTAAGCGCATACAAGAAGGTAGGGGACATCTGCCACAGCTCGCCGCCATCCACCCCATTCATCGTTCCCATATAGAGATGATCTAGGAACCCAGTCGTAGCATTACTTCCATTCGTGCTGGTGTTGTTGCTGTCACCGAAACCGTCTGTATTGGCCTGCTCCCAGTTCGCGCCATCCGTCGAACGCCAGATTTCGATCCCGGTGACAACGTTTTTCACGCTGATATAGAGGGTATCCCCAAAGAGAACCACTGACTCAACCTTCTGGTTGTTTGGGTCGCCGAAACCAGGCTCGATGGCCTCTTTCCAGATTTCGCCGTCGTTGCTACGCCAGAGTTGCGCCCCCTTTACCCGATTGCCTACGCCTACATACAAGTAACTGCCAAAGACAGCCATCCCGCCGGTTAGGATCGTGTTGCTGTCACCAAAACCATCGGCGACTAAAGTCATCCAGTCGCCGCCATAGCTGCGCCAGAGTTGAGCGGGCGTTTCGGACTCAACAGCAGCATACAGCGCACCATCGAACTCGGCAAATGCGGTGACAATAGAAGGATCTGTTCCCGGCTTGGTCGACGCCACTTGAGTCCAACTGTTGCTATCGCCAGTGTAGCTACGCCAGATTTGAGCGCCATCGATCCGGTTGGTGGCCCCCGCGTAGATCTGTCCATTGTAGACGGCCAGGGTGGTGATATCAACAGTATCGGGATCTGCAAAACCGGCGATGACCATCGGTGCCCAGTTTTTCCCGTTGAGTGAGCGCCAAATCTGCCCCGCGTTTTGGCTCCGCCCCGTACTTGCGTAGAGCCGTTGGTTGAAAACTTCCAGGTCGAGGATGGCGTGTGGCGCCGTATCATGAGGAATGCCGAAGCCCGGATCGGTTACGGCTGTCCAGGTCATGCCGTCTGTTGAGCGGAGTATCTGTGCGCCGTCGGTCCTATTATCGGTCCCCGCGTAGAGGTAGCCGTTGAAGGCTGCCAGAGCGCTCACCTCACCAGTTTGCGGGTCGCCAAAGCCGTTGCTGTTCACCTGTTGCCAGGTGGAATTTCCGTGCGCCAGTATGGTGGCCTGCGGCCCGCTGCTAGCTCCAGCCTTTGCAGTGAAGATCGCGACTATCTCGACGACGGCGAGGACGACGAGGATTCCCAGCACGCTCAATGCGCGTCTCTTCTGATTCATGGAACGCCTCCAAGAGCTTTCTTCGCCAGCGCTTGCAGGATAGCAAACGGGGACGGAACCGATCCCGCCCCCGTTTGTCATGGTCAGCGCCGCAGTTCTGACAGCGTGAGCAAGACAACCCGAATGGGTCCGGCATGTGTATCCTCTACTGCGGCTTATAGCCGTCCGAGAGTGTCTTGAGGAACGCTACAATGTTGTCCACCTGCGGTCGTGGGAACATCCCCATGGAGGCCCGGTTTTGATCCACTTCGGGGGGCGGGAACAGCGTTGCCATCCCTTCGCAGTTGCCACCCATACCACCGCCCAGGCAGCCGCCGTTATCCATCATCGCTCGCCAGTGATAGAAGAGGACAATATCCTCCAGCGACTTAAAGTAGCCGTTGTGTCCATAAGCTTTGACAAACTCCGGGAATGGACGCAGGTCGATATTGCGTAGGGTAGGGACTTTGAATTTTCCCAGTTCGGGTCCGTATACTTCTGCCGGGTAACCGGCGCTCTGCAGATAGCCTCCCAGCCCGTAATCGATCCAGGCCGCGCCGTCAGGATTCCACGCATGCGGCATCTGGTAAAACGGGTTCGCCGGGTTCTTGGGCAGGCCGATATTGTCATAAGTAAAGTTGGTGAAGAGCGGGTAGCCGTTCGATCCTGGCTGCAGCGAGTGACAGGAGGCGCAGTCTGCCCGGTTGGGATCGTTAAACATCGCCAGTCCCTGCAACTCGGCGTCGCTGAGTCCTAGATTTCGGAAAGCCGTCCAGCGGTTGGGATCCGCGCCACCGCCGGGGCAGCCCATGGCACCACCGCCCATGCCACCACCACCCATGCCGCTACCGCCCATACCGCTACCGGTTCCGCAGGTAATCAGGGTTACGTCCTTATCTGCGGCCTTCGCCCTGTCCCAGAACAGATCAAACTTTGAGCTAAAGGGATTCACTTCTGTGCTGCGTTCATAGGCGGCAATCGAACGGCCGATCTGCTCGTAGACACCCGTTTCATCTTTGGCGCAGTTGAGCGAGCCAGCGCCCCACACTTCCTCAAAGAGACCGGCGTAACTGGCCTGCTTCACCTTGACACACAGAACCTGAGCATTGGGGATGGCCTGCTCCAGTGGGTTGAGGAACAGTCCCTGCGCTTGCTCGGCCAGGGGATCGCCCAAATGCGCGCCGGTCGCACGCCCGTCCCAGAACATACCGCCAACCCAGTCCTCGCCATTGAAGGAAAGAACTGGGCTGTCGCCGGTGTAGGAGGACGCCGGCGGTTTGCGGTTGCCATAGCGATGGGGGATGGCTCCTTCGTAGACCACAGGGCCAGCGTTCACCACCGCATCTGGGCCGGTGAAGCCTACCTCTGGGGCATGGCAGGCGGCGCAGGACTGTTTGCCGTTGGCGGATAGGTTAGGATCGAAGAAGAGCGCTTTGCCCAATGCGATCAATTTGCCCGTTGGTTGCCCTGGCTCCTGAGCTTGCGCCGGGGAGTAGACGCCCAGCCAGAACAGTCCCATCAGCACGATAACTATCACCAGGAGAAACGAGATTTTCTTCATAAAACCCTTCCTTTGTGCGCTGTTACAAGCGATTTTCTTGCCGACTTCGCCATCTTTCTGGCAGCTCAGGCCGTGGTTCTGCCGCTTGGGCCAAGGCCGAAGCTGCCGGGAAGATGTTTACCGAGTTTCTCGGGCTACCGTGTGGTTACCATCACCGT
>JACFMY010000520.1 GCA_019455155.1 Caldilineaceae bacterium | reverse complement strand
CCACCTTGTTCCATCCGGGCGGCCGCAAGGGCCGCACCCTACGCGCAATCGCCACCTTGTTCCATCCGGGCGGCCGCAAGGGCCGCACCCTACGCGCAATCGCCACCTTGTTCCATCCGGGCGGCCGCAAGGGCCGCACCCTACGCGCAATCGCCACCTTGTTCCATCCGGGCGGCCGCAAGGGCCGCACCCTACGCGCAATCGCCACCTTGTTCCATCCGGGCGGCCGCAAGGGCCGCACCCTACGCGCAATCGCCACCTTGTTCCATCCGGGCGGCCGCAAGGGCCGCACCCTACGCGCAATCGCCACTTTGCTCCATCCGGGCGGCCGCAAGGGCCGCACCCTACGCCGGCCGTGACACCGTCACGTATCCTTTCAGTTCTACATACAGCTGGCCGCTTTCATCCACTACCTGGGCATCGAATGTCGCGCCGTTGTCAGCGGTCCGGCACAGGCAGTAGAGACGGCGGTCGCCCGCCGCATCTGGCTGGCGGTACGCTGTGACACGTTTGAATCCCAACGGCAGTCCCATGACGCCCTTAACCTTCTCCGTCCAGAGCGCAGCGGACTGGAAACAGAGCTCCACGAGCCGGGGCGCCATGATCGAGGCGGCCGAAGCCGGCGCGGTGTTGGCGGGTAGCCCGCTGGCCATGAGCGCTACACACTCGCTGTCGCCCACGCGTGCCCGTTCGATGACCTGGTAGGCCGGACCGTGGAAGAACGTGTGGTAGATCGTTTCCGCCTCAATGGACAGGTTACTGCTGGCTGGCGGTGTGAATTTGACTGCGGGCGCCTGGGCCAGCGCGGGCGATAACCGCACGTCGGCGATGAAATGCTCGCGCACCTGCGTGGGCAGGCCTTCACGGGCGGGCACGGTAACCGAGCGCAGGACAGCGTGGGCCACCAGGTCGCCGTTCTCCCCAGGCTTGACCGTGGCACTCAGGTAGAGCGTGCGTGGCTCCATGCGGAAGAACTTGAGCGCGCCCAGCATCTGTTCGTTTTCCACCGCAATCACCTGGTAGCCAGGCGCCGCAACCGTGGCCAGCTCGGCCAATGCTTCCGTGGCCATGACGCCGGGTAGCCAGGGCGTGCCCGCGTCCGGTGCATGGTCGAAGAGGAAGGGCTGCACCTTCGGATCCAGTGTGGTCTCGACCTCGAGACCGCCGTAAAGCCTGAAGGCCTTCACCTTGCCCACCATGAGCAGCGGATTCTGGCGGCCGCCTAACTGGGCGTTTACCTTTTCCACATCCAGCCCGCCCGCCGGGTCACTCTCGTTCATCCATGCGCCCAGGCGGCCGGCAACCACGATCTCGCCGCGGGTACCGCCGTAGGTTAGCTCGCGGCGGATGGTGGGTATTCCGGCCTCAGGCGGCAGCATGTCAATACCCAGCGCCTCCATGATCTGGGGCACCGACCCCCGGGAGGCCATGCCGATCTGTCCCCAGGCTGTCCAGTCGATGGCAATGCCCCGTGTGCCAGGCCGCCAGGCGCGCATGCTGCTGGAGATCTTACACAGCAGATCGTTGGCCGCCGAGTAATCGCTCTGGCCATTGTTGCCGAAGCGACCAGCGACTGAGCTAAAGCTTACTGTGGCGCCAATGGGCATACCCTTGGCCGCCTTGACCAGGTTGAAAAAGCCGTCCGTCTTCACGTCGAAGACCAGATCGAACTGGTGTGGCTCCTTGTCGGGCAACACCTTGTCGATTAACAGGCCACCCGCGTGGAGCAGCACATCTATTTTGCCATGGTGGCTGCGGATCTCTTCCACGACCCTCGTTACTGCTGCACCGTCGCGCAGGTCCAGGCTGAAGTAGTGGGCCGTACCTCCTGCTGCCTCGACGGACTCGATGGCACGCAGCGCGGCCTCGCTACGCTCAATGCCCAGAATCTGCTTGTCGATGGCAGCCGGCGTGGGCCGTACCCCGCGTGCCCTGGCCTCATCGATGAGCAGCCGCTTCAGCGCCTCTTTGTCAGTACGGAAGAGGCGTACCTTCTCGTCGTTGCGCGCGGGCGCGGCCACCAGGTCGAGCAGGTAGAAAGTACCCTGGCTCGCCACCGCCAGATCGGTCACAATGGCGCTGGTGATGCCGCCGGCAGCGCCCGTAACCACGAAGACCGTATCCCGGTTCAGCTCCATACCGGGATTGCCGTCGCGCGCGGGCTGTTCTTCTAGGGTGACGGTGTAGCGCTGGCCATCATAATGGCCCACCTCCACGACGCCCGGATCGGACAGGGCCTCGGCAATCAGTTGGCCGGCGAGCTCGGCAGTTTTGCGGCTGATCTCGAAGTCAACGGCCTTGACCGTGATGCCCTTGCCTTCCTCTCGCATGGTCTGTTCGATGCGATAGGCTTTCGTGAACCCTGTCACTGCACCGCCCAATGGAGCCGGTGCCCCTTCCGCGCCGTAGCCGTGCAGGCCGCCCAGGCGGGTAGCAGCGATCAGGAATCTACCCGATCCGGCCACACTAGTGTACAGCGTGCGCATGGCCGTGTACAGGTTTTTCACACGTAGCCGGTTGAGCTCGCGCCATTCGTCCAGACTCAGTTCTTCCAGGGGCGGCTCCGCGTCCAGGGCTGGTAGCCAGAAGACGCCCTGGATAGGCCCTGCGTCGAGCCACGCGACGAGCTGGGTCTCCAGCTCCGCAGTGGCGATGCCAGGCTCCAGTGCCAGCACCGTCACGCCAGCTTTCTGAAGCCGTTCGACGAGCTTCTTGCCCACACCGCCCTGGTCGAGCATCACTACGATCCGGCTGGCCGCGTCCAGCGTGACGCCAGTAGGCTTGCACAGCTCGAGGGTTGGTCGCAGCGCCGGCACAGGCACGCGGCGGGGAATCTGGTCAGTAGCTTCAAGAGTGCCCAAGGGCTGCAGCGCGGGCGGGGTCAGAGCGGCAGCAGGCACCATGGCGCTTTCCTCGCCAGCCACCTGCACGGTGCCCTGCACCTGGAGGTCCGGCCGCATGGAGCGGACGAAATCGATCACGCTCTGGAGGGTGGGGTAGTCACGCAGGTTCAGGCCCTCCTGGAGCGGGATGTCAAACGTTGCGCGGATAGTGGCGAAGGTCTCGGCCTGTTTGACCGTGTCGATGCCCAGGTCGGCTTCCAGGTCGAGGTCCAGCTCCAACATGTCTTCGGGATAGCCGGTCTTGTCTGCGACCAGGGCCAGGACCTGGGAAGCGACGGGATCGATCCCTTTGGCGGTCTGGACTGGCGGGGGAGCTGGCTCCGGTACCGCAGGACTGGCCGCGCCGGCGACCTGTGCTGTGCCATTTGCCTGGAGGTCGGGCCGCATGGAGCGGACGAAATCGATCACGCTCTGGAGGGTGGGGTAGTCACGCAGGTTCAGGCCCTCCTGGAGCGGGATGTCAAACGTTGCGCGGATAGTGGCGAAGGTCTCGGCCTGTTTGACCGTGTCGATGCCCAGGTCGGCTTCCAGGTCGAGGTCCAGCTCCAACATGTCTTCGGGATAGCCGGTCTTGTCTGCGACCAGGGCCAGGACCTGGGAAGCGACGGGATCCACCTCTGCCGCGGGCCGCGGAGGCGCGGGAGGAGGAGCCGGCTCCGGTATCGCGGAGCTGGCCACGCTTACATCCTGCACGGCGCCCTGCACCTGGAGCTCCGGCCGCATAGAGCGGACGAAATCGATCACGCTCTGCAGGGTGGGGTAGTCGCGCAGGCTCAGACCTTCCTGGGCTAGAATCCCAAACGCCTCCTGAATGGTGGCGAAGGTCTCGGCCTGTTTGACCGTGTCGATGCCCAGGTCAGCCTCCAGGTCGAGGTCGAGATCGAGCATATCTTCGGGATAGCCCGTCTTTTCGGCAACCAGGGCCAGAACCTTAGAGATGACAGGGTCGGCCGCCACAGTGGGCTGCGGCGGCGCGGGGATGGCGACGGGCTGCGGAGTTGGGGCCGGAATGGGTGCCGGCACGTTCTCCGCGCTTGCCACCGGCTCCCGGGCACGCATTTCGCGCGTCTCTTCGACGCGCACTGCTGCCGGGACACGTGTCACTGCCTGCGGCGGCGCCATGGGCAGCGGCGGGTAGTCCGCCATGTGGCCGTCGCCTGGCGCGGCCGCGCGCAGGCGCGGTCCTGTGCCGTAGCGCCAGCTGCTGGCCACGGGCGTCCGTTGCGGCGCGCCTTGGGCAACAACCCGCAGCACCCGTTTCACGACCTCGGTTGCGGCA
>JACFMY010000519.1 GCA_019455155.1 Caldilineaceae bacterium | reverse complement strand
CTCCCAGCCCATCTGCTCGGCCACCTCGTAGCCCATGGTCTTCTTGCCTTCGACGCGATAGGGCTCCTTGAGCGTGCTCACATCGAACCAGCCATGCTGTGTGACACCCTCGCGTACCTTGACGCCACAGTCGTTGATGAGCCCGTTGACGAGATTGACATGGGCGCCCAACTCCCGGCACTCCACCTGGAACAGTTCAGGGACATCCCGCGGCATGTAGACGTGGGCCGGTAATCCTGCCGCCGCGGCGTAGGCGCTCATGGCGCACGCCGCATTCCCGGCGCTGGGGATGGCCAGCTCCCTGGCGCCTAGCTCGTACGCGCGGCTGACGGCCATGGCCAGCCCGCGGGCCTTGAAGCTCGCCGTCACGTTGAGGCCCTCGTCCTTAATATAGGTATTGGGGCACCCAATTGCCTCGCCCAGGCGGCGCGCATGGTGCAATGGCGTCCACCCTTCACCCAGTTTCAGCATGGCCTGGCCATCCTGTACGGGGAGCACCTCTTCGTAGCGCCAGAGACTGGCTTCCCGCTCCTTGAGGCTGCTCCGTGTCAACGTGCGGGCGGCCTTCTCCAGATCGTAGCGGGCCAGCAGCGGTTTGCCGCAGTCTGGACAGAGGTTAATGAGCTGGTTATGTGCAAAGGAATTGCCACAGTATCCGCATTCCAGGTGGGTCAATGTCGATCGCGTGGACGGCATGTACGAGGTCCTCTCATTCCATTTCTAATATGGTACAGTCAGTCAATCCAGGTAAGCGAAATCTAGCCGCGCGTATAGCCGCCTTCAATGGCGCCGGCTACATTCTTCGCCTTTCCCAGACGTCGGGGTTCACAATATCGGGCGGTCGTTCGCCGCGAAAGAATGTCAAGATCTGCTCCAGGGCCATCTCCTCCATGCGCCGGCGACCTTCCAGGGTGAGCGAGGCAGAATGAGGTGTCGCTATCACCAAGGGATGGCGTCGCAGCGGCGAGTCCACAGCCGGCGGCTCAGGGTCGAAGACATCCACGCCTGCGCCGGCAAGGTGGCCGCGGTCCAACGCGGCAAGCAGCGCCGCCGCGTCGACCAGCGGGCCGCGGGCCATATTGAGCAAATAGGCGCCCGGCTTCATCCGGCCGATCCGATCGCTGTTCATAAGGCCCACAGTTTCCGGCGTCGCGGGCACGTGCAGGCTTAGGAAGTCAGCTTCGGCAATGACCGTATCCAGGTCTGTGCTGACGATTCCAAGGGCAGCGGCCTGCTCAGGTAACACGTAGGGGTCATAGCCGACCACGTGCATGTCGAAGCCCAGCCGGCAAATCTGGGCCACGCGCCGGCCAATGCGGCCTAAGCCGACCAGGCCAAGCGTCTTGCCCCGCACTTCCGTGCCAATGAGGGTGCCGCTGCGCGGTCCCCAGCCACCTGCAGCCAGGTTGTCGTTCCCGTACTTGAGCCGCTTGGCCAGCGCCAACAACATGGCCACTGTATGCTCCGCCGTTGACTCGGTGGGGCCATCGGGCGTGTTGGTAACGACAATGCCCCGTGCGGTAGCGGCCGCGATGTCGACATTGTCCACGCCGATACCAGTGCGCGCGATGAGACGGAGCCGGGGACACGCATCCATGACTTCGCCCGTATATTTCAGGAGCGAAGACGCGATGATGGCCAGTGCCGCCGCGGCATTGCCCGCCTCAAATGCGCCTGGCTCAGAGCTCAGGACAGTCACATGCGCCGGCAGCAACGCCAGCACCTCGGGAAAGAGCGGCGATTCCAGCCAGACATGGGTCAATTCCAAGATGGACACGATCTTCTTCTCCCCATTAGCGCTTGGTGTGGAGATATGCATGCTCCCTACGCAGTCCTTCTATTGTGTCCTGTGCCCGCAAAATCACCAAATAAATCGGACGCGGGAGATGGGACGGAGAAGAGGCCGTTTCGTCCCGGCTGTCAAAACCATGTAAAATGTCCACATGCAAATGCCAGAGGTTGAACGTGAGGCCCAGATCCATCAGATCCTGGCCAGCCATCGCGCTGAGATCATCTCCCTGGTCGAAGCTGTGCGCAAGCTGGTCCGCGACAGCGTGCCCGTGGCTGAGGAGGCTGCCTATTTGGGCTGGCACGGCATCGGCTACACCCATCCGGCCGCTGGCTATTTCTGCGCGATCTTTCCCCGGCGCAATACCGTGCGTCTCGCATTTGAGTTTGGCGTACTGCTTCCGGACCCCGCTAGCCTGCTACAAGGAACGGGCAAGCAAGTTCGTTACGTGGATCTTCGGCCGGGCAACGCCATCCCAGTGCCGGCCATTCAGGCGTTGATTCGCGCGGCGCTCGACCTGCCGCCAGGGCGCGATGCCAAGCTGGCGTTGCTCCCGAAGTAAGGAATCCAATCGCCCGTTTCTGCTCTCCCTTGAGCTGCGTGCTATGCAACCATACCTGACGCCAACCTTCGAAGAGACGATCCGTAACACATTTGGTGCGGAAGGCGATCGCTGGCTGGCCAATCTTGCTGCCCTGCTCGACGAGTATTCCGTGCGCTGGCAGCTGGAGTTACTGCCGCCCCCATGGGAGCTCTCATACAACTACGTCGTTCCCGCGCGCCGGGCTGATGGCAGCAATGCCGTCCTGAAGCTGGGTGTGCCCAACGAAGAACGAACCAGCGAAACCGCCGCGTTGCGCGTCTACGCAGGTCGCGGCTGCGCCGCGCTGTTGGAGGCCGACGCCGAACACGGCGCGATCCTTCTGGAGCAGCTAGAGCCCGGCGATACACTCGCCCCAATGGCCGAGGAGAACGACGCGCGCGCCACCTCCATCGCAGCCGCCGTGATGCGGGAACTCTGGCAACCCGTCCCAGATAGTCACGAGTTCATCTCCGTAGCCAAGTGGGGCCAGGGCTTTCAAAGGTTGCATGCCGCCTTCGAAGATGGCTATGGCCCCTTTCCCGCCTATCTCGTCGACGCCGCCGAACGGCTCTTCGCTGATTTGGTGGCGTCCATGGCAGAAGCGGTCGTGCTCCACGGGGACCTGCACCACTACAATATTCTGCGTGCACAGCGCCAGCCCTGGCTGGCAATCGACCCCAAAGGTGTAACGGGCGAGGCAGTCTACGAGGTGGGCGCGCTGCTGCGGAACCCGTATCCCTACGCGGTCAGCTGGCCCAATCTCAAACAGGTTCAAGGCCGCCGCGTGGATCAGCTCGCGGACGAGCTCGGCTTTGACCGCCAACGCATTGTGGGCTGGGCGATTGCTCAGGCCGTGCTCGCCGGCTGGTGGACCTACGAAGACAACGCTCCCCACGGCGGCGATCCCACGCCGTGGCTTCACCTCGCCACCGTCTTCTCGTCGTTGGCCGGCGCCTGAGCTGCCGTCGTGCGCCAACTGCAGCGGCGCCATACCCCGCTACGATTCCAGCGCAGGACCCTTGCCAGGCGCTACCGTTGGCATAGATCTCAAGCAGGTGACCCCTTGACCCGGAAGTTGACAGCAATGGACCTCAAGGCTAACATATCAGTGCTTACTGATATGACCAACCGTCCAAATGGGAGGCGACCGTGCTAGCCGAGTTACTGCCCACAACCACATCACCATTCATCGATCTCCAGGCGAAGCTATTTCGCGGCTTTGCGGATCCGTCTCGTCTCGCTATCCTCGCCGCCTTGCATGAAGAACCGCGATCGGTCGGTGAGATTGTTCAGGACACCGGGCTGAGCCAGCCCAATGTCTCCAACCATCTTGCCTGTCTGCGCGATTGTGGTCTGGTATGCGCTGAGCAGCGTGGTCGTTATGTCTACTACAGCCTTGTTGATCCTCGCGTCGAGCAGCTGTTGCGCCTGGCCCGCGAGCTGCTGGTGGAGGTAGCCCATGGCGTGGCCGCGTGCCCGCGCTACGAAACAGATTCTGGAGCCAACGATGAGTAAAGTCGAAACCGTCGAAGTCCCAATCTGTGGTATGGACTGTAGCGAATGTGCACAGCACGTGCAGCACGCGCTCGCGGCGCTGCCAGGTGTGCAAAAAGTAGATGTACTCCTGGCCGCCGAGAAAGCAGTCATCCGGCTGGACCCCAAGCAGGTGCGGCAGGAGCAGATTCGCCGGGCCGTGGAGGGGGCCGGCTATACTGTTGGCGACGATCGCGCGCTGCGGCAGACCGGGCACACCAACTTCACGCGGCGTGCCTTGACGCTGCTCGCCCTGGTCTTTGGCGCCGTGTTGCTGGTGGTCGTAGCGGGTGAATGGCTAG
>JACFMY010000518.1 GCA_019455155.1 Caldilineaceae bacterium | reverse complement strand
AGAGTGCGGAACGCGCTGTTCTACATGGGGCCGTCAGAGATTGGCGCCGTACTTAGCCGAGTCAGACGAGCACTCAGGCCTGGCGGCATCTTTGTCACCGAAGACACCATCGCCGAGGAGGCGGTCGCTCGTGATGCTTACCCGCCGGTAGACTCACTTTGGCTCTACGCGCTTACGGCCGAAGGCGATACTTACACGTACTCGCAATGGCAAAGCTTCTTAGCCCAGGCGGGCTTTGTCCGCATCACCCGTAGCGGCTCCATCATCAGGGCAGAAGTCCCATGAGTGGAGGGCAAGTATCTGCTGAGCGCCTACATCTTGGCGTAGTAACACTCCTGCTGCTGGCGGCGCTGCTGGCCTCAACCGGCGTTACCCGGCACAGGCCTGCGGCGCTGGCAGCCGATGAACAGCCGGCGCCGCAGGCCGCTTCTACGAGTAAACCCCGCTACACCGTGGCCGACCTGGGCACGCTGGGCGGGAACTTCAGCGCGGCGTACGGCATTAACGAGAAGGGCCAGGTCGTCGGCGCCTCTACGTCGGACACCAACACCTATGCCTTCCTGTGGGACGACGGGACGATGACCAACCTGGGCGCGTTGGGCGGGGATGGGAGTTGGGCCTATGCCATCAACGACGCCAACCAGGTAGTCGGCGGATCGCCTCCAGGCACCGGAATACTCCGTAACCACGCCTTCCGGTGGCAAGGCGGCTCGATGCAAGACCTGGGCACGCTTGGAGGTCCGGTCAGCTTCGCATTTGAGATAAACAACTCCGGACAAGCGGTGGGGTACGCACACGACGATGACGGAATACAACACGCCGTCCTGTGGGGAAGCGGCGGGATTGTGGATCTGGGCGACCTGGACCCGTTGTGGCCCAACCACAGCGGCGCCTATAGCATCAACGACGCCGGGCAGGTGGCCGGCGGCTCATACACCGACATCCCGGGACAATTTCACGCTTTTATTTGGCAGAACGGCTCGATGCAAGATTTGGGCACGCTGGGCGGTGGTCTAAGCTCGGCGGAGGCGATCAACGAAGACGGCAAGGTAGTTGGCGCTTCTCGGTTGCCCGACGACACCACGATGCATGCCTTCCTTTGGGACGGATCGATGCATGACCTGGGCATCCTGGGATGGGGTGGGAGCATTGCCTACGATATCAATGACAATGGGCAAGTCGTCGGCGCGTTGCAGACCGGACAAAACGCTCATGCCTTCCTATGGGAGAATGGTCAGATGCAGGACCTCAACAACTTGATTCCTGCAGATTCAGGTTGGGTGTTGTCCGAAGCGCGCGCCATCAACAACAAAGGACAGATCGCCGGTTTTGGAGTCATCAACGGCCAGACGCGCTCCTTCCTGCTCAAGCCACGGGCATATTACTGGATCAACCCGAGCGGCGGCTCGTGGCACGTGACCACCAACTGGGACCCCCAGGGCGACCCCGGCGACGGCGATACCGTGATCTTTGCCCTGAGCGGGAAATACACGGTGGACGCCAGCGCCGTAGTCGCCGCAGCCGGGCCGACCGTCAACTTTCCGGTAGGGCGAGCGATCATCTCGGACACCAACACGGTAGAATTCGTCAATCTCGCTTTGAACCTGCTGGACGACTCGGTGGAAGAGCCGGCCCTGACCATCAACGATGGCGGGACAGTGAAGATCAGCTCGGGCGCAGGCAACATTATCCACGCCACCGTCGGCGGAAAGCCTCCCGCCAATCCCTCTAACCCGCCCATCGCCCGCTTGCAGGTCTTCAACAGCGGCACCAGCCTCAACGGCACGGGACGTCTGAGCATCGGCGACGAAGGGCCGGGCGACCTGTTCGTGGCCAACGGCGGCCAGTTGACCAGCGCCGAAGCGCGCCTGGGCGGCCTGCTGTCCACCGCGCCCGGCACGGCGGTGGTGGGTGGAGACGGGTCGCTGTGGCAGACCGGCAACATCGCCGTGGGCTACGCCGTCAGCGGCACCCTGACCATCGAGAACGGCGGGCGCGTGGACTCGAACGACGCCTATGTGAGCTTTGGCATCCTCAGTGAAGATTCGCACGTGACGGTCGAGGGCGCCGGCGCGGGTACCGGCCAGGCGTCCTTGTGGGCGCTCTTGGGTAGCTTGACCGTCGGGCAAACCGCGTTCGGTTTTGTCGAGGTGCTGAACGGCGGCGACCTGTATGTCAGCCAGGATGTTCAGATCAAGAACGGCGAGCTCAACATCGAAGGCCGGCGGGCCAACGGAGACCCGTCGGATTTGGACGTGTTGGGCAGCGTCTTCGTCGGCGGCCCGGGCAGCGCCAATCTCCTGGCCTTGCGCAATGCAGCCAGGGGCGACATCGAAGGCGATCTGATCATCGGCCAGGGCGGCGTCGGCGCGGCGAACACGGCGAATCCGACGCAGTTGGATATAGCTGACCCGCAGGCGGGCCTGTGCGCCATCGGCCGTCAGTTCGCCGGCGGCGTGTCCCTCGACGAGGGCGGCTTGCTGCGCTGCCAGAACATCGAACTGGGAGGCCGGGCCGGCGCCAGCGGCAGTGGCTCGCTCACCGTGGACGGCGGCATGGTGCGCGCCCTGGATGTTCTGAAAGTGGGGCAGGTCGGGGGCGGCACGGGCCAGATAGATATGCAGAACAACGCCCTGGTTGCAACCAACGGGACGTACATCGCCCCCAACGGGGTGATCTCCGGCACAGGCACGTTGGCCGTGGGAGTCCTGGGCCTGCAGAACGATGGGACGCTGGCTCCCGGCGTCAATGTGCTGTACCCGCTTGCTTTGGCCGCTGCTCTCCAGTCCGCCGCGCAAGCTCAGGACACCCCGGCGACTCTGACCATCAGCAGCACACTGACCATGAGCCCAAGCGCCCGGCTGGAGATTCCGGTGACGGGCAGTAGTCCAGGGCAATACGGCAGCCTGGCCGTGACCGGTACAGTCGCCCTCGACGGTGTGCTTGCACTTCACTTCCGCAGCGGCTACGCGCCTCGCCAAGGCGAGACCTTCACTTTCCTCACGGCCACCGAAGATATCAACGGCGCATTCGATCGCGTCGAGGTCAGCGGCCTGCCGCCGGATTTCGAGTATGACCTGGCCGTCACCAACGGACAGGTAACACTCAGAGCCCTGAGCGGCGCGCCAGTGGGAAAGCTATTCCTTCCCCAAGTGATGGATTGAGTATGGATTGGGAACACCGAGCATAGGATTCGGTCGATAACACGTGAACTCGCCCATATTCAATACATCGGGTATGACTAGTTGTTGGTTATCCACATGACCCAAAGGAGACGAAACCATGAGTACGTAAGAGGCAACTAGTGAGCTGTCGGCCAGAGATTTCGTTCTTCCCGTTTTCGAGACTGCGGGCATGGCGAGTTAGTTGAAAGGACACGAAGAAACATGTACGCAAGTATACGGAGGTACCGGACAAGTGCTGGTGCTGCAGCAGAGTTAGCAAAGAGAGTGGAACAGGGCTTCGTTCCCATTATCAGCCGGGCGCCAGGATTTATCGCATACTACGTCGTGGACGCCGGTAACGACGTGGTGGCTTCGGTCAGCGTGTTTCAGGATCGGGCTGGAGCAGAGGAATCTAACCGCATGGCGGCAGAGTGGGTGAAGGAGAATCTCGCCGCCGTGATCTCCGGTTCCCCGGAAATCACGGCGGGCGCAGTGACAGTGCATAAGACAGCGTAGGTCAGCGACATCGACCTTACCCGTTCGGCACAGTCCCGCTGGATGACAAGAACCGCGCCTTGCCACACGACAACAGCCGCCAGAGGATCGGTCATGACAGACCACAATGACGAATGGATCAATACGCTGACCCGCTTGCTGGCTCTGGCTGCCAGGCTGGAAGATATAGGCCAGTATAATCTCGCCAAACTAGCTCGTGCAGTGTCCGAGTCTATGGCCCGACAGGCAGCCTACCAGATCGCCCTGCCCTCGGACAAGGGCGCATTGGCTAGTGAAGTCGAGAGAGCTGTTAGCTCCCTAACCGAATTCGGCATGAACAAGGTGCTCATAGTCGCGCTCACACGAGGCGCCGTCATCATGGCTGACGGTCGACTCCCGCTGATACATGACGCACCCCATGCATATGTGTGCCGCACGTGCGGCTATCTAACCCTGAATCCGCCAGCGGACAAATGCCCGACCTGCGGCGCCTGGCCTGCCACCTTCCTGCGTTTCCTACCCGTGTATTGGCTGGATGCGCTGGAGCCTTT
>JACFMY010000517.1 GCA_019455155.1 Caldilineaceae bacterium | reverse complement strand
AGACCGGTCGTGAGCTGGGGAAACTGCACGTTCTCGGTCAGGTTAATGCGGATATGGTCGGCCTTGCGCTGGTTGATGGACACCCCATACCTCGTCCGTTATGAACGCGGAGAGCAGTTCAATTCGATCAATCTGCAACAATAATAGATAATATCGAAAAACACCTACATAATACCGTATGGCATCTCCGGTCCACCCAATAGCAGGGTCCGGATATGTATAAGGCGCCAGCCGCGGTAACGTGCCGTTACCGGTCACCGTCACTGCCCACCATCATCTCAGCTAGGGAACCGGACGACCTCTGCGTGCGCCATGCTTTGCAGTATACCAATATAAGTCGCTGAAGCAGATTTTCCGGAAACGATCATGCCTGATTTCGTTCGTCAAATCTATGGCCCGGGTACAACTACGTCCCCATTCGATCCAGATCGCACAGAGGCTCATTATCCGCCGGACCTTGAGGTAGAGCCGGTTCATCTCGACATTGACCTGGCCCTTGACCTGGTCGCGCAAACAGCGCACGGGGTCGTGACCATATCTGTAGAGGCGCGGCGCAACGGCGTCCGCACGCTGACCCTCGACGCGGTAGAGCTGGAGATAGATAGCGTCGAGGATGGCGATGGCCGCGCGCTCACCTGGCATGCCGACGGCAGACAGCTTGTCATTACCTGGCACCAGCCCTTTGGCATTCGTGAGCGACGCCGGGTTGCCGTGCGCTACGCGGTCGGACGGCCAAGCGCGGGTCTCTACTTCTCGCGCCCCACTGACCTCGACCCTACCATGCCCTGGTACGCCGTCACTGACCACGAGACAGAGCGCGCCCGTTACTGGCTTCCGTGTATCGACCTGCCCAATGTACGTACATCGTTGGACATGCGCCTGCGCGCTGATGCGCGCTTTACGATTCTGGCCAATGGCTATCTGGCCGATCAGCAGGAGCACGATGACGGCACAAGAACAGACCACTGGCGGTTGGAGGAGCGCTGTCCCAGCTACCTCATCTGCTTTGCTGTGGGGGAATTCGTCCGCGCCGATGACGGCGCGTATCACGACGGAGAGAAGGCGATTCCGGTTGCCTACTTCTGCAGCCCGCAACACACGTCCACCGATCTCCTCCGTAGCTTTGACCGCACGAAGCCCATGCTGGCATGGATGACGGAGAAGTTTGGCCTTTCCTTCCCGTATCCCAAGTATTACCAATGGGCCGCACCCGGCATTTCGGGCGCCATGGAAAACATCTCTCTCGTGAGTTGGGACGAAAAGTATGTGCTCGACGCCGTGCTTGCCACCGAGTGGACATGGCTTTTGGATACCATCAACATCCATGAAATGGCTCACAGCTATTTTGGCGACGCGGTGGTGTGTCGAGATTTCGCGCACGCATGGCTCAAGGAATCATGGGCCACCTATATCGAACAGGTCTGGCGCGAGGATACCGGTTCGATGGATGAAGCGTTGTACGTCTACTACCAGCATGCGCGCAACTATTTCGAAGAGGCCGACAACCGCTACCAGCGCCCCATCGTCACGCGCCATTACCAGTCATCGTGGGACCTGTACGACCGCCATCTCTATCCTGGCGGCGCATGCCGGCTCCACACGCTGCGCCAGGAGCTAGGTGACGAAACCTTCTGGTCCGCCCTGCGCGACTATCTGGCTCGCTATGCTGGCAAAGTGGTAGAAACCGACGATTTCCGGCTGGAGATGGAGGAGTACTCGGGTCGATCGCTGGGACGTTTCTTCGACCAGTGGTTCCATAGCCCCGGCTATCCTAATCTCGCGATTAAGTTCACCTATGAAGAGGAGGAAGGGCAGGGCGTGTTCGAAGTCGAGCAGAGACAGGCGGACAATGACAAGGGCATCCCTGCATTTGTGCTCAACACCGACATCAGCTGGTACATTGACGGCCAGGCAAGCACGCAGCCGGTGCGCATCGAACAGGCCCGGCAGCTCTTCGTCTTTACCATGCCGCGCCGCCCTGACATGATCGTATTTGACCCACTGTGCAAGGTGCTGCACAAGCTGAGCTTCAATCCCGGTGACGATCTGTTGCGCAGACAGCTCTCTGCCGGGTCCACGGTTCTCGCGCGCATCCACGCGGCCCAGGAGTTGGCCAGGAGCGGCCGCCAGGCCAACCTGAAGGCTGTAGTCGCCGCGTATCGCACAGAGGCTTTTTGGGGTGTGCGGGTTGAGATGGCCACCGCGTTGGGTAAGGCGAACCATGAGGTAGCCGTTGCTGGTCTAGCGGGCATCATCGTCGACGAGCGCCACCCGCTGGTCATGCCGGCCGTCTTCCGCGCCGCTTCGAATTACCGGGATCTGCGCCTACGCGAGGCGATCGAGGCGCGTCTGGAACAGGGCTTGCCCTATGCTGCGACCCAGGCCGCCTACGAGGCGCTCGGGGCGCAGCGAGATCAGGCGCCGTTGCAGCTTCTGGCCGAAGCCGCGCGCCGCCCTTCGTTCAACGGCGTGGCCCAGATTGGCGCTGTCCGCGGGCTGGCGGCTACCCGCCGCGAGGAGGCGCTGCCCATCCTGCTGGAGCTCGTGCGGCCTGGCGGCAGCACCATCTACGTACGGCCAGCGGCTGTCAGCGCATTGGCGGAATTGGCTAAAGCGTTGGAACGGCGAGGCCGTGCACAGGCCATTGAGGCGCTGGTCGATCTGCTGCGCGATCCCGCGTATCAGGTCGCCTTGGCGGCCGTACGTGGGCTGGGCGCAATGGAAGCCACCGAGGCCATCGCCGCGCTGGAGATGTTTGCGCGCGGCCGCGCGCGTCAGGAGAGTGTCGTCGCGCTGCGCGTGGCGGACGAACTGCGCCGGGGCAAGCGTCCTGATGCCAGCCTTCAGAACCAGGTGGAGGAGCTGCGCGAGCGCGTCCGGAAGCTGCAGGATGACGTGGACCGCCTCCGCGCCCGTGTCTAGACGGAACTGACGGCCCAGGTGAAAAGAACGAGCTAGGCTGTCACGTGCGCGCGGTGCGGATAGCCGCTGCCTGGCAGTGGCTATCCTGCTTCCCTACTACGTTGCGGAATCCTCCTCAACTATCCCCGCATTACCGGCCCCAATATATAAAGAGGTCACCGTTCCCACAACAAATCTCCACTACTCAATTTATTTTGCGAACATGTCGCACAGATGTTCACCACAAAAATAGCCACCAGATCTTGTTCTCCCGCGAGCTTTTTCGTTGGAATTAGACCATCTCCATAACGACAATTGACGTATTGTTCAATATTCCCTGGCATTACGTTATGAAAAGCTCTTGCAAATCCGCAAAATTCATGGTACGCTGTATCACGAATCTTGTTTCACGGAGGGCCACCTCGTGCATAGCCGTTTGCAAGATTCTTCTTGGAAAGGAGTGAGCCATGTGAGCAGCCACCAAATCGCCTCATAGGTTTTAAGGTTTGGTTGAACAACACACCCCAACAACAGTGTAACTCGATCCGAAAGGAGCATCGTATGTCTGGACGCGAATCCAGCCAGCGACTGTGGGTGTCGGGGCGCGTGCGGGCGCTGCTGGCAGTCCTCATGGCGCTGTCCATGCTGGTCACACTCGTGATCAGCGCGTACGCCGCCGGTAACGGCGGCGCAGCTACGGCTGCCCAAGAGCCCGTAGCCACCGACACAATCTGTGTCAAAGGTTCTGTCATCAACTTCGACGAAACTCCGCTGGGTGATCCCGATTATTGGACCATTCGCTACGCGCCGTATGTGAACGGTGAGCTGGACGAAGCCACCGAGATTCGCACGGATGCCAATGGCGAGTTCAAGGTAGAGAGCGGGCTGTCCGTCGGCCTCTGGAACTTTGAGATTGTCATTGACCCCAACAGCGGTTGGGAAGGTGTAACTCCGACCTTCTTCGACGTGCCGCTGAGCTACGGCCGTGACAAGTGTGTGGAGATCCGCTTCAAGCTGCGGCGCCCAGTTCCTGTGATCGTCACCAAGATCGACGACGACCACAATCCCCTGTCGGGCTGGGTCATCCGCGCCGAGCCGGGTCGGGGCAACTGGTTTGCCACGCCGGTCGAGAAGACCACTGACAACAATGGTGAAGCCATCTTCCGCCTGACCGAAGGCCCCTGGGTCTTCAAGGAGAAGGCGCCAAGCGGCGTACACTACTCGCCTGTCATCCCCACTACCGGCGTGCAGACACTGGATGTCGAATGGCAGGGAATTGGCAGTGATGGCAAGCCGATCCCGCAGTACCTGC
>JACFMY010000516.1 GCA_019455155.1 Caldilineaceae bacterium | reverse complement strand
CAGCGACTAAAGTCGCCACTACCGAACTCCAGTTTGATGATTGACAGACCACTAGCCGGCAAAAAAGGAGCACCCAGGGTAAGGAGCGGACCCTGGATGCTCTCAATACGGTGAATCGTCCCACCTGCGTAGCAGGAGTTGATAAATGGTTTGGAGCGAGGAGACTGCCAACGTCTCTATGGTAGCATGGCACCCTGGCCGCTTCAACGCCCTTGTGTACTCGAAATGTCCTCAGTTTTGGGGACGAGTGTCCCTTGCGTTGTTGGCCAGCGGCAAAGGGTAGGGACGGGTGCGGGCACTCTACTCCACAGTTTCAACTGTCACAGCCGGCAGCAGCCGCTCGACGTCCGCCATGTGCACCTCAGCAGTGCACGCGGTGAGCACCGAAGCCGCGCTCACCGCGGCGGCCCAGCGCATGGTCTCGCGCCATTGGTCCCCCTGGCTCCGCCGCCAGAGGATGGCAGCGGACGCGGCATCGCCGGCACCGGCCGCGTTGATCGCCTGCTGGGCTGGCGCCTGGGCGTGGAAGATACCTTCGGGTGTCACCGCAACGACGCCGTCCCGGCCACATGTAAGCACCAGCGTAGCGAGTTTGCGGCGTGCATAGACGCCGCGCGCGGCTGCGATGAGCTCGGGTAACTCTTTACCCTCCACCGCAAAGGTTTCGATGAACTCGTCCAGGTTCATCTTGACAATGTCGGGGCGGGCTTCCAGGGCAGCCCGCAGCGGTGGGCCCGTGGCGTCCACCAGCATCGGTTTGCCAGCCGCGCGGGCCATCTCCGTGACGGTATGGTACAGCGTGGCCGGCACGCCAGGCGGCAGCGAACCGGCCACAGCCACCCATGTCGCCGCGGCCAGATGGCGATAAACGTGCGCCAGCAGGTCTTCAATCGCGGCCGCAGTTACGGGCAGCGCGCCTACCATGACGTGGCTGTGCCGGGCGTAACGGGTCTCCACCAGCACATTGGCCAAACGCGTGTTGCCGTCCACCCAGACCAGGTCCGTTTCGATCCCATAGCCCTCGAGGATCTCGGCAAGACGCTGTCCGTAATAGCCGGCGACAAAGCCCACAGCCACCGTGGGCTGCTGCAGCCCGCGCAGGGCAACAGATGTGTCGAATCCCTTGCCGCCCACGCAATCCACGACCCGAGGTGCACGCATCATGCTGCCTGGCCGGAATTCTTCGATAAAGATGACACGGTCCAGCGCAGCGTTGGCGGTAACGGTCAGAAACATGATCTACGCGATCTCGTAGGCTACGGGCATCGCCGGCAGGAAGGCCTGGCTCATGATACACCAGGCGTTCCAGTCGATGCGCTCCAGCGCATCGACTGCGGCAAAGAGGTCCAGACCAGCCACAAAAATGCCGTGCTTGGGCAGGAGGACCGCGGCGGCCTGTTTGCGGATATTGGCCTCGCGGCCGCGCAGACATGCCACCACGTTATGGGCCAGGGATTCGCTGTGGGCCGGCGCAAATCTGGCTACTGGTGTCACTCCGAACTTCTGGGTGCTCTCCAGCACCGGCTCAATGGGACGCCCCGCGACGCAGAAGGGCAAGACATGAAAGGGATGGGCATGAATGATCGCGCCCACATCGGCAAACTCGCGATAGATCGCCAGGTGCGTCTTCCCCTCACGTGAAAAGCGGGGATGGCTCAACAGGTCGTCACTCTCGATGGGGCCGCAGAGAATATCGTCCGTTTCCAGTTGCCAGTGCTGGCGGCTGCCCGCGTACCGGGGCGAGATATAGAGGTTGTTCCCATCGCGGGCGCTGATGTTGCCGCCGGCCATGTCGGTCAGGCGTCGTTCGAACATACGCCGGCCGATATAGACTATCTGCTCCGGCAGCGGTCTTGCTAGAATTGACGTTCCGGTCATTTTGGGTTCCCGTTTCTATGGTGGCGGGGCAGTCCTTTGGCGCTGCGTTATGATCATCCTACGCCCGCAGCCCTATTGCGTCAACTGCGGGCCACGGGCCGCTCGCTCTCCCGCGCGAGTGATGCGCGGCGTCCCTGCTCCCGGCCGGTGGCGCGTGCCAACTGGGCGAGCCTGATTGGAGCGAGCCCCACCGGCGGCGCCGGCCAAACTCGCCACGATCAGGATTTCGCCTTGGAGAAACGGTCGCTTGTTAGCCGCTATTGCTCTACGACTGGCATGTAGACGCGTTCGCCCCAAAGCTGGCCGTAGATACCTTGCGTGCCGCCCAGCGGCAAATCCTCGGCCACAGTGAAGATATCGCCCGAAGTGCCTGTAGCCACGGCGGCGTGGCCGGCGAAGCTGCCCATGAGCCATGTGTCGGGTACCAGCGTCACGGCGCCGGTGTTGGACAGGCGATAGTAGATGGATTCCAACGCCAGCGGCGGATCTGCGGGCCGCGTCCACACCCCGAAATAGAGTTGCCGCCCTTCGTCGCCCACAATCGCGGGGCTGGTTTCGTCCCGGACCGACCCGGCGAGGTAGAGTCCAGTTCCTGGGCTGCCATCGCCCGCCGCGATCCGCCCGTAGATGTTACGGTCGCCGGCCGCGTACTGCAGTTCCCAAATAATGAAATATTGTCCGATAGGGGAAGCAGTGGGGATGGCTGCCACGGCCGGCTTGTAGTTAGAGACCGTAAACCGCGCATACTCGATGGACTCGGGCAGCAGCGGCGTTCCGTTACCTGTCACCAGGCGGCCGTAGATATCGGTAATGCTCGCGGATTTATCGAGTTGTTCCCAGACCACCAGATGTTCGTTGCGCCGGCGGTTATAGGCCAGGGCCGGCGCGGCGCTGTCAAAGGGGGTCGTGCCCTGGTGAATGATGAAGTTGGTGCCCTGAGGGCTCCCCGTATCCATCAGGACCTGGCCCTCAATGTCGCTGCTCAGCGCGGCGACGACCGTACGTTGCCAGACCACCAGAAACTTGTTCGCGGTGGAGGCATAGGCAATGGCTGGCGTGAAGCAGTTTTTGAGCGCGGGGCCCGTACTGATGGGAAACTCTGTGCCCGCCAACTGGCCTGTCCCCTCCACCACGCGGCCGAAGATACGGGAATAGGTGCCGTCATCGTGCTCCCAGACGACCAGGTAGCGTTTCTGGTCAGGGCTGTAGGCCACGCTCGGGTTCCGCCGTTCCGCGCCGGACCCTGCGGAGATGTAGAACGGGCCGCCCCGCAGCGCGCCGTTGCCCGCTACCCGTTGGGCGCGGATGTCGTCGTTGCCGGGCCGATCGTTGTACCAAACGACCAGGTATTCATCGCGATCGCCGTTGTAGGCGATCGCGGGTCGCATTTCGCTGAGCGAGCCGTCGGCCATGACCTCGACAGGGGAACCGATGGCCCGTGCCATGGCCGCCCCGCTGGTGGCGCCGGCGCTGGCCTCCGAAACTGGGGGCGCGGGCGCCGCGGCGCGCGGCATATCGCCCGCAGCAGTGATCGCCATCTGCGCGGACACCCGCCCGCCGCCGCCGGTGGCTATGTACCCCAACGCGAGCAGGAGTACGCAGATAGCCAACCGCGCTGCACGCAGCCGGGCTGAAGGCCAGGGAGGGGAAAAGGGAAAAGGGGGGGACAGTCTGTGGGGAGCGGTGGCGTGTCCAGACTGATCGAAAGATCGCATGATGCCAACTCCCTTCCGCGAACGAGGTCAGGCGGTCGATCTTCGCAGCCGCCGGATCTCATCCACAATCGCGTCAGTACAGAGGGCCAGGCTATGCAGGACCTCGGGGCTGACTGCCTGGCCAGGTTCGAAGCTGCTCGTCTCGATGCCAAAGATCAACAGCTGGCCTGGCAGGTTGTCCAGCGCGCGTGCCAGGTCGATGATGGCAGTCAGGTCGAAAGCATGGGTTGAGCCAATGGTGAGGCCAACGGGCAGCTCGTCCCGGTGGGCGTCGATGCGATGAACTGTGCCGGGCGCAGCGCCAGAGACAACGGCATCGACCAGAATCACGGCATCGGCGCCGCGCCACGCGTCAATGAGCTCGGGACCGATCGACGTCCTTTCTTCGATGCGCACATGCCGCATGCGGCGCGCGGCCAACGCATGCGCCACGAGTAGCCCCGCCGCGTCGTCCCCGCGCCAGGCATTGCCGATGCCGATGACCACGATCTCCGGCGCCGGATTGGCCACATTCTTTTCGGTTTTCACCCCCCAGGTTCCTCCATCCCGCCGTTACGGCGAACTATGTGGCCGTGAGATCAAGGCGCAGGAAATGCGCTGAACAGGAGATGCACGGATCATAGTTGCGGATG
>JACFMY010000515.1 GCA_019455155.1 Caldilineaceae bacterium | reverse complement strand
ACCCCCTGCCTGCTGGCGCTGGCCCTATTTTGCTCACCATCTATGGCACAGTCACGATCTATTTACCAATTTGACATACAACCCCATCTATCATATAGTGTTAGGCACAAGATGTTGTGAGTTCTGACCAAGCTGTGTAAAGTCACCGCCCGGACTGACAAGTCTCGGCGGTGTTTTTTTGCCCATCTGTTGGGAACGACGACGTTTTGTAGCAAAGAGTAGTATGTGTTATTGATGTGAAGGAACAAGGAGTTTCCAACAATGAGTGAGCAACGTGTTGTCGGCACCGTCAAGTGGTTTAACGATGCTAAGGGTTACGGCTTCCTGGCTTACGAGGGCGGTAATGACGTCTTCGTCCACCACACCGCAATCATGACCAATGGTTTCCGCACCCTGGCCGAAGGCGACCGTGTGGAGTTTTCCATTGAGCAGGGCCCCAAGGGTCCGGCGGCTGCCAACGTGCAGAAGATCTAATCATGCATAGCTACCAGGCGTACGCCCGCTGAGAGAGGTACCAACCCCTTTCGTAGGGCACAAACGTCTGGATACATGAGGCGACGAATAAGGACCGGTTCAGCGACCGGTCCTTATTTTTTTGCCCGTGGCCGCGGCATTGTGGCGAACCGTGCGCTCACGGTTGGTGTGTAAAGGGCAGCATACGCCGCAGATACCTGTCTTTGTAGACCAGGTGGTGGCGGATCCCCAGGCCCCAGTGAGCAAAGAGAGTGAAGGCGATAACCCAGGCTGTGATCCGGTGTGTCCACTGGGCGATCAGCGCTATGATCTCGTTTTCGCCGAGGAAGTTGGGCAAGTGCCAGCGGCTAAAAAAGTGCACCCCAAAGCCCCCGGTCATGACAAAGACAAAGCCACTGATGGGCATCAGGAACATGCAGATATAGAGGATGCGCTCGATCCAATGGATGAGCAGCTTTTCCCGATCTGTCAGCAGCGGGGCCCAGTCCGGCAGCGGCGTGGTCTTGCGCCAGGTGTAGCGTAGCAGCGCCAGGCCCAGCAGGATGAGGCCGATGGATTTGTGCCAGTTGTAGAGGGTTCCCTGCGTGAAACCGTACGCCGTCTCGGTCTGTGCGGTTGTCAACATCGTGTAGGCCACGAAGTATTGATTGACGAAGAGCAGAAAAATAGTCCAATGAAAGAGCTTGGTGACGAGACCGTAGCGTTTGGCGTTGTTCTTGATCTGCATAGCCGCTCCCCCCACTTAATGCAGTAGCCTGGCAGCCGGGAAACCAGATATGGGAAGCAAGTCTACTACGAATTACATAGGATGGCGAACGGGTTTCACGCCGGTCGATGAGCGGGTACCGGTTGCCATATGCTGTGCGGTGTGCCCGCGCTTGTTTGGCAGTGGCCTTCACCGGGCGCAGGATAGGCCGGATAGGGTTCCCAGCGTATTTTGCTGTGTTTTCCTCCCGTTCGTTTTCGGCCAGTTTTTTGAACTCAGCGAGACGTTGCTCAAGATTGCTGTTCCGTTGTTTCAGTGTCTGGACCTCCGCAACGGCTTTTTCCCTCTCTGCTTCGACTGTGCGTAGTTTCGACTTGATAGATTTAAGTTCACTAATGGTTGAACGATCGGCAGAGCTCCGTCCCGAGCGTGACTGGTCATAGTCTCTTTTTCTTGCTTCATCGCTTAGTACTTCGAACGCCTCGTTGATGAGCTTGAGTTGCTCCTCAGCCTGATTCCGGTAACGTTGGCGTTTTCCGTACCTATCGGGATGAAATGCCATAGCAAGAAACTTGTGTCTACTCTTGATTTCGTCCTGATCCGCAACGGGAGATACGCCAAGGATGTTGTAGTAGTCAATCTCCATAGATCGCTCGAGGGAATGCTGTGTGCTGTCAATTGAAGATGGTTTTCAGTTTACTGGTGAAGGGGATCTGTACCGGCCCGCTATGGAGATAACGAGTCTCTATTGTTGGGACTTTTCTGTGGAGAGCAGGTGTTTGGCGGAGCGCTACGGATGCCAAGATCCGGGATCGGTAGCATTATGATCCGGCGTGAGCGGTTCGGCAACAGCATTGAATAGATGGGCAACGATCCTGCCAGATTGAGGGTACTACAAGCCAAACCGTCCATGGGGGGATCCTGAACTGATTCACTGTACTGTCACTGGATATAATCACTAGGCCTGATGAAAAGACCCTAGCATTCTATCACACCTGTTGGGGCCTCCTTGAATGCAGCAAGTCTCTACTCATGGGATGCTCCAGGGACTTCTGTAGTCGAGATCATTCGACATCGACCATAGCCCGCTCCGCGAGTCCCGGCCGATCCAGGATCTGGATCTGCTGGCGCTCTACCTGCACGATGCCGGCTTCCACCAGGCCACGCAACACCCTGCTCAGCACGTCTGGCACTGTGCCAAGACGGGCGGCCATCTCGGCCTGGGTGGTCCACCGCCGCCGGTACACCACGTCACCCTCAGCCCGGTCCAGCAGCAGGCGCGCCAGCCGCGCTTCGACCGTGTGCAAGGACAGGTCGGCCACCATCTGCGTCAGCTCAATCAGGCGGTCGGCCATGGCCTCCACCACCCGTAGGGCTATCTGCGGGTGCTTCGCCAGCAAGCGCTGCACACCATCCCGCCGCAGCAGAAAGACACCCGCCGGTTCGAGGGCGATGGCGGTGGCCGGATTGGGCCGGCTGGCAAAGACCCCCAGGTAGTTGAAGATCTCGCCGGGACCAATCACGTCCAGAATCTGCTCGCGGCCATCGGGCGATAGCTTCACGATCTTGAGCCAGCCAGCGTGCAGGTGGAAGAGTCCCGGGGCCATATCACCCTCGAGAAAAATAATCGCCCCCTGCGCATACTCTTGCCAGTGCGCGCGTTCGGCCAGTTTCGCCAGATCGTCCGGATCCAATCCCTGAAAGGCGGGAAATCTCCCTAGACAACCGGCCAGGGTATCGGTGCTTGGGCGCTCCATCGTCTCGCCTTTCCTCTGTATACCTGGCCACCACCGCCCATTCACATCTTTGCCTTTCAGTTTCGCCGGAAATCGACAAAAGTCAAGGAATGGCGCCGGCCTCCACTGCTATGCTCGACCCAACGCAGTATGCAGGTTTCGAAATAGGAGACGGAGGCAAGAAATGGACAGCAAATTATCTGACAAGCGCTTTAAGTTCTCGATCGGTTATGTGATAGCGGCGCTGCTGATCATGGCGCTCATCCGATCACTTGTGGCCGGATCGCTCCTTGCCGCGAGGACGGAAATCGCCTACAGCGAGTTCAAGTCCGCTCTCCACGCGGGCAAGATCGAAAGCGTCACAGTCGGCACAGAACAGATTACGGGAACCTTCATAACGCCTGGCGCCGGCGCAGAAGAAGCCGGCGCGCCCGAGATCTTCTCTACCGTACGTGTCGAGGATCCTGAGCTGATCCACGATCTGGAGGCCGCGGGCGTGGAGATTACGGGCCAGGTGACCAGCGATGGTGGCATCGGCGCCATATTGGGCTGGATCCTGCCCCTGGTCCTGATGTTCGGTTTCTGGTACTGGATGATGGGCCGTATGAAGAAGGGCGGCCTGGGCGGCGGGCTCAGCGACATGTTCTCCTTTGGCAAGAGCAAGGCGCGCAAGCTCGAGGGACAGCAGACCGGTATCACCTTCGATGACGTGGGTGGTGCAGGGGAAGCGATCACCGAGCTGCGTGAGGTCACCGAATTTCTCAAGAGCCCGGAACGCTTCCAACAGCTGGGCGGCAAAATGCCCAAGGGCGTGCTGCTGCTCGGCTCGCCCGGCACAGGGAAGACTTTGCTTGCCAAGGCTACGGCCGGCGAGGCGGGGGTCGCCTTCTTCTCCCTTAGCGGCTCTGAGTTTGTCGAGATGTTCGTCGGCGTGGGCGCGTCCCGCGTGCGCGATCTCTTCGACCAGGCCAAGAAGAGCGCCCCCAGTATCATCTTCATCGACGAGATCGACGCCATCGGCGGCCGGCGCGGCGGGGTCGGCGCCATGGGTTCCCACGAGGAGCGCGAACAGACCCTCAACCAGCTTCTGGCTGAGATGGATGGCTTCGAGTCCACCGCTGGCGTGATTGTGATGGCAGCTACCAACCGGCCCGAAGTGCTGGATCCAGCCCTGCTGCGACCCGGTCGCTTCGACCGCCAGATTACCGTGGACCTGCCCGATCTCGTGGGGCGTGAGGAGATTCTGCGCATCCACACCCAGCAGGTCGTGCTGGCTGACGACGTCAACCTAGATGTATTGGCCCGCATCACGCCCGGTT
>JACFMY010000514.1 GCA_019455155.1 Caldilineaceae bacterium | reverse complement strand
GATCCTTATCCTGACGCGGCGGCCATACCCCTTGTCAACACGGCTACCATCACGTCGTTGCAGACTGCACCTGCCAACGCTAGTGTCGCCACCTACGTCGCTGCGCCGCGGCCCGACCTGCTGATCCAAAAGACCAGCAATACTATGACCGTCGCGCCAGGCAGCCAGGTAACCTACACTATCTCCTATCAAAACAGCGGCAACGCGCCGGCGACCAATGTCCGCATCACCGATTCCATTCCCCTGGGTTTTACCTACGTCAACGCCACGCCGGCGCCGTTCAGCGCGCCGCTCGTGGGTGCCGGGGGCACGGTTGTGTGGGATCTGGGCACCGTAGCCGCGGGAGTAACCGGCTCCACGCAGTTACGTATACAAGCCACCAACCCGTTTACCCGCGCCACGAATGTCGACAACATCGCCACGATGAGCTCAGTTCAGACCCCGCCCATTTGGGACACCGCACAGATCGGTGTGGTGGAAAGCGGGCAGAGCTGCCGCGCTTACTATTTCCACGATGAGACGACAAATACCGGTTTTGCCGGCATCCAGAAAGCTGCCATTCTTGACGCGCCAGTTACCGGCCAAAGCGGCGCCGGGTCACTGGTGACAGCTCCCCTTGGGCAGGTCTATGTGGAGGCCGTTCGCTTCTACCAGGATCCTGCGCCTGACTACGATGTGCAGTTCAGCGGACCGATCACGACCTATATGTATATTGATCGGGTCAACGGTCCCGGCATCACGGTGCGTTCCACCATCTCGGACTACAATCCCATCAATGGTGTAACGACCCTGATCGGCACCAACCAGACGAGCTTTGGCGGCAACCAAAAAGGGCTCCTCACCCCATTCTCGTTCAATCTGAGCGGCGCCTTGCAGAAAGGTCATCGCCTCCTCTGGGTCTTTGAGGTCAAATCGGACGTCAGCAGCCAGACGGCTGACATTCTGCTCCAATATGGCGGTGTTGTGACCAACAGTGTCAGCGGCACAATACCGGCAACGTTCGCCGACTCCCGCTCTGTGTTTTGCATCACGCCGCCCGCGAACCTGACCTTTGACAAACAGGTCAACCAGGCGACAGCCATACCAGGCGATACTCTGGTCTACACCGTGCGCTTCGCTAATACAGGTGCAAGCAGCGCGAGCGGGGCCGTTATCACCGATACGCTACCCACAGGGATTACCTACCAAAGCGCCAGCCTGAACGGGGCGCCTGCCGCCCCCTCCAGCGTTGTTGGGCAGCAATATGCCTTTGATGTCCGATCCGCCAACGCAGTGACGCCCGGGCTGGTTACGGGCGGCGGATCAGGTACGCTGGTGATAACGGCCACTGTGGATGCTCCATTGAGTGAGGCTATCACGAGCCTGACAAACGTAGCCACATTGGGGAGCAACCAGACTCTACCAAAGCAAAGCACGGCCATAACCAGCGTGGTACGCCCCAACGTCACCATCAACAAGGCGGCCGACCGGACGCTCTTGATTCCTGGCGACCGGGTGACCTATACGCTGACGCTGCTCAACAGCGGCACCGCGAGCGCCGCCAATCTCGTGATCACTGATGTCGTGCCCGCTACACCCTATTTTACCTATGTGACAGCCAGCGCGTCGGACGCTGGCAGTTACAACGCCGGCACGAATACTCTTACCTGGCTGGTCCCGACGCTTGGCGCCGGGCAGAGCAAGCAATTGATCTTCCAGATGGAGGTGGCTGCCAGCGGGACGCCGGACGGCATCACCACCCTTGACAATAGCGCAACGGTCCTCGATCCATCTTCCGGCCAGCGCAACAGCAACACGGTGACCGTTGCCATTAGCACCAACCCCAATCTACGCCTCAGCAAACGCCTGGAGCCAACGGGCAGCCTGGCCGCTGGCGATCTGGTTACCTATACGCTGGTTGTCACCAACACGGGCAGTGGGGACGCGCTGCAGGTACTTGTCCAGGATCCCATCCCCACCAACACGAGCTATGTGCCGGGCACACTGCGCCTTGGTGGTGCACCGCTGACGGATGTGGCAGACGGCGACGCGGGCACGTTTGATACCTTCAACAATCGCGTTCAGTTTGCGGTGGGGACATTACCCGGCGGCGCCAGCCGCACCCTGCAGTTTACGGTCCGTATTCAGGTGCCCTTGGCCAACGGCTTGACCCCGGTCGACAATGCCGCGACTGCGGGCGCATCGAATACATCGACCAAGCAAGCCACTGCTTCCACGGCAGCGGCAGCGGCGACTGCCTTGACTGTGAGCAAATCGGGCCCGTCCGTTGTGGCCTACCCGCTGACCAGTCTGGCGGCGAGCGCTACCAACACCACGACACTCACGGTGGAAAGTGGCGCACTCATCGAACTTGGCCAATATGTGCTGGTTGCAGGCCAGACGCGGCGCGTGACGGCCGTTGACGGCAATGTTGTGACGGTCGACGCGCCGGTCACCGCTGCGTCCGGCGCGTCGCTCATCGGCAGCATCACCTATGCCGTCAACTACCACAACACAGGTACCGCGAGCGCGACCGGCGTGATTCTGACCGATACGCTGCCTGCCAGCTCAATCTTCATCACCGCAACAGACAACGGCGTGCACAACGCAGGCCTCGTTACCTGGGCACTCGGCGCACTTGCGCCAGACGATGGTGGCCAGGTTGGCGTAACGATTTTCCCTGGCGGCACGGGCACGTTGACCAATACAGCCACACTGGCATCAGCCGAGACCGCGCCGGTTACGGCCACCGCGACAACCACCGCTGGTGGTCTGCGCATGGACAAGTGGACGACCACGCCGGAGGTCGATCAGTCCCTTGCGGGCACGACGGCTACCTACGTGATCGCGGCTGAGAACACCTTGAGCGTGGCTGCAACGAATGTCATCATTACGGACGTGCTCAGCTCGGGCTTCACACATAACGAAACGCTGGCCATTACCGGTGGCACACGCATACCTGCGACGCTGGAGCCCACGGTGGGCGGCGCGCAGCCATCATGGGGTGTCTTTACCATTCCGGCTAACAGTACACTTCTTATCACGTTCACGGTCTCTATCGCACCGACGGTTGGTCCAGCCACCTATCAGAACGAAGTGATCGCGACGGCTGGCAACGCAGCAGTGATCCCATTCGACGCTCTGAATACCAGCGCCGAGGATGTCACGGTACGCGTCCCCATTGTAATCCTCGACAAGACGGTTGATCCGTCTGACGTGCAGGCGGCCGAAATGGTGACGTATACCATCACAGCCCGCAATACAGGAAGTGCAGCGGCACTTGGCACCCGCCTGACCGATACATTGCCAGCTGGCTTTACCTATGTCAGCGATGTGACTAGTGGCGAAATCAACGCGACGCGCACGAGCACGGAGATGCCAACGTTTGGCGACACGGAGCCTGCCTGGGGAGTTTGGAACATTGCGCCCACTGGCTTGGTGACCATTACCTTCAAGGCAAAGGCAGCGCCCACGGCCGGTGTCTACAGCAACACTGTCACGGCTGTGCCGTCCAACACGCTTGTGCCGGTGCTGACCAACGCCGCTCCGGTCACCGTGACCGGTTCTGCGCTGGCGGATCTGTCGCTGGCCAAGGGCGTGAACAACAGCACGCCATACGTGGGTGACCAGGTAACCTTTACACTCACCGCACGCAATGATGGTCCCATTGCCGCCACGGGCGTGGCGGTCAGCGAGACGCTGCCAAGTGGTTACACGTACGTAACCTCAGATGCCACGACCGGCAGCTACGACCAGCCAGGTGGCCGGTGGAGCATTGGCAGTCTGGACGCTGGCACAGTGGCGACGCTGACGATCACGGCTACCGTGAACGCGAGCGGCAATTATGCGAACTACGCCCAGGTCGCGGCAAACGACCAGAGTGACCCAGATTCGACGCCTGGTGACAACAGCGTCGGCGACGACGACGACGCGACAGCATCGGTAACTCCTGTGCCGGTAGCCGATCTGGGAATCATCAAGAGCAGCACGCCCAGCCCCCACGTATCCGGCGCGGCCATCACGTACACGGTTGTAGTCACCAACGCCGGGCCTAGCGCGGTCAGCGCCATCACGGTCACGGACAACCTTCCGGCCGCCATTCTGTCGCCGTCCTACGCGCCAAGCGAGGGCCTCTTCGATTCTGGCACAGGAGCGTGGACGGGCATCGCGCTGGGCGCAGGCCACAGGAAAACCTTGACGATACCCGGCACGCTGGACAGCGCGCAGCGGGGCGATCTCAGCAATACGGCAACGGTGAGCTCACCTG
>JACFMY010000513.1:1880-4256 GCA_019455155.1 Caldilineaceae bacterium | reverse complement strand
GGCACTCATTCTGTTTGGGCGTGAAGCCGTCGCAGTCGCAGCGCCAGATTTTGTTACGCCCGTTGAAGACCGGCGTGTACGGCTCTCCATTGTGGGTGACGGTGAAAGCGTATTCGTCGCCGCTCTGTCCGTGATAGGTCACCTCTGTCTCGGAGAGAATCTGCTGTGCGTGCTCGTGAAGCGAACGTGTGGGAGTCGCTGGGTTCATGATTGTGGTCTCCTGTGGTGAATTGAGGGATGAGGCGAGTCAGAGGAGAGAGGAAGCAAAGAGAACGGTGATGCGCCGATGTGTCAGTAGTGACCAGACAACATCGCCCATCGACCTCCCCTTGCTCACCCACTCCCCTCGTTCTCTGTACGCTCTGCCGGCTGCTCAGCTCAGAAGGGGATGTCGGGGACGTCCTGAACGTCAATGTCGCTGCCCTCGCTCTCACCGCTGCTGTCCATGAACTTGACGAACTGGGCGGTGACTTCCAGCGTGGCACGAGGATTGCCGTCGCGGTCCGTCCAGGCGTTAGCCTCTTCGACCTCCCCTACCACTAGCACGCGCCGTCCCTTCTTCAGAAAGGTTGCTGCGATCTCCGCCTGCTTGCGCCAGACGGTAATGCGGAACCAGATAACCTTCTCCTGGCGTTCACCCTGGTTGTTGGTCCAGGCCTTGTTCACAGCCAGGTTGAAGCTGGCGACAGACGTACCTTGGGGCGTGCTCCTTAACTCTGGATCTGCGCCGAGATTGCCGATCAGAATCACTTGATTGAACATGCTGCTTTACCTCCTGTGAGTGAGAAAGAATGAATGGAAACGTCTGTGATGCAGATAGCAAGCAGCCGTGGCTGTGCTACCTGCCACCCGCTGCCTGCCACCTGCGATTCAGTTGTTAACGTGCCCGTGGATGGTGTGAACCATCCGACTGCCCCAGAAAGACAGCACCCAGAGGGTACCTGCTTCCTGTTTGACTCGAGGCGAAGAGCCTGAGAGCCAAAAGAGAAAAGCCCACAGGGAATGTCTTCCGTGCATACGAACACGGAAAACAAGCTCCTGTGGGCTCCTCTCTTCTGACGCTCAGACGAGCGCCGTCGGTTTACCTGTGGTTATTCTATTCTGCCGTAAAGAGGTGAGGGGTCTCTTTCTCACCTCTTCACCCGCTCACCTTGTCACCCCCTCACGAGACGCTCCAGCGTTCGGCCACGACTTCGTTGACGCTGCGATGTACTTGAAGCGACTCGTCGAGGACTTCCTCGACCTGGCTACGCGTCTGTTCTCTGTTGCTGCCATTGGCGTGGCGCTGGGCGCGACGCAGGAAATCATCGATCCCCTCGTGTACGTCGCGGCTTTGCAACCAGCCGTGGGCGGTGATGGCCTGCCCCTTGCGCACGGTCAGCCCCTGATGGGCGCCGCCGGGAAAGAGGACGGTGATGTAGTCGAAATTGCCGCCGGCGCTGGGCGCACGGCTGGGGCGACCCCCATCTCTGGTCACGCTGATACGTACGTAGAGGTTGCCATCGTAGGTCCAGATCGATTTGGCGATGCCGCGGACGTGGATCTCATTCATGGTCGCTGCGCTCCGGCAGGCGGCAGACAGCAGGCGGCAGGCGGCAAACTGCTGTTGTGGACGCCAAATGCGTCGGTGGAACAAGAGCGACAGTTCATCGACGGCTCCTTTGTCTTCTTATGGCCTACGAGCAACGGTGAGACACGGTGATGTAATGCTGTCCGGTATGAGCACATCCACTTCTCCTTTATGAGTTGGTCGGCACTCTCAACTCTGGCTGCCTGCCGCCTGCTGCCTGCTATTTCGCTGCCTGCCCCATTCCTCCACCCAAAAGCCGTCCTCGCCTATGCGCGCCTTCTGGATCAGCGTGGAGACATCGGTGGCGACGCCATCCTGGGCAGCGGCTCGGGCTTCGGTGACCAGTCGCTCCCGCACCGTTTCATTGTTGGCACAGAGGGCGACGAAGCCCTGCAGGTCGGCCAGGTTGCGCCACTTGCGCATGCGCCGCTCGGGATCTCCGCTCTCTGCCTCCACTTCCACGTAGATGGAACTGTCGTCGTTGACGATGAGCGCATCGGGTTCGGCGGGACCCTCCACGGCGGGGCAGAGGTACACCGTCCATCCCCGCTTGCGCGCCTGGTAGGCGAAGGTACAACAGAGGGCGGCGTGTTTGGCCTGCTGGTCCCCGCCATGTGCCTGCATCAGCGCCGTCCATTCCGACGGAACGGGATCAAAGCCGATGGCATTGGCCACCGTCGCGCCTTTTTCGGTGAGCAGGAGCATCGCCGCTTGCAGATTGCCCAGGTCGTAGACCGGCTGGGTGACGAGTCCGCTCTTCTCCAGCCGATTGAACACGCGCTTGGTGGAGCCGGATCCGACTGTAA
>JACFMY010000513.1:0-1870 GCA_019455155.1 Caldilineaceae bacterium | reverse complement strand
GCGCCTCGTCGATGGCGTGGCGCAAGCTCCAGCCGGTGGACGCCAGCAGCGCCAGCACCAGTCCATCGCGTTCCCAGGTGCGGAAGAGAGAAGCGAAGCGCGCGGGCGGTGCTGCAGGGAGGGAAAGGGCAGCAGGCGGCAAGTGGCAGGTGGCAGGTGGCGCAGCATCGACGATTGCTGTTCTTTCAATCTTTCGCTGATCAGTCCCTGGTGTCGTCATTTGTTGCATGTGACGCTCCGGTTTTTCCTTGGCTGCGGTCAGATCAGCTATTTGCCCTTGAAGGCGCTGGTTCTCTTCCGCTAGCTGTTGCACTCGCTGTTGTAGAGGGTCTACCTCCTGCCCGCGCTGCGGATACCAGCCATTGGCGCGTTGCCGCAGCGGTGTCTGCGCAATCTGACTGAACAGATCCTGCCATGCCTGGGGTGACAGGTTGTTGGGAAAGTGTGGGTTCTCCCGGCGTTGGCCGTCGACGACGTGCGGGGCGAGTTGCATGGCCAGCGTGGTCAGGACCTCGCGATAGACACGCACCTGCTCCTCGGCCAGGGCGCGCAGACGCCGTTCTTCCTCCAGGATCTGTTCGAGCGTCCAGCGGTAGCCATGAGACATCAATCATCAGCATTCCCATCGCTTGTCTATGTCCATGAGTGTCCCTTGAGCACCAGGGGCAGGAAGAGGAAGTGCGCCTGCCCTTGCACCGCTGGCTCATGGTTCGCGGCCGAGGAGGGCGTTGTCGCTTCCGGCTGTTCGAGCAAGGGATCCAGGCGATGCAGCGCCTCTTCTGCGGCAATCAGGGCATCGACCAGCGGAACGCTGCCTGCGGCGTAACGGGCGGCGAGTTCGGCGGCGATGATCAACGTCTGACGCGCCGTGGCCGTGGCGGACGTGCCCGTGCGATGACGAGCATAGATCCCCTGCGCCAGCAACATGGCCGAGACGGGGTCAGGGGCGCCTTCATTCAGCAGCGCCAGGAGTCGTTCCGCATCTCGATGCAGCACGCGCGTCTCGCCCCGCGCCTTGCGGGCCAGCGTTGCCGCCTGCCACCGATCCGGCGACAGCAGCACAGGCTCACCTGCCTCCACCGGCGTCACAAAGGTGCCGAGAACGCCTACGCCAGCAATCAGGCAGAGGAGAAGCACAACCAACAAAACGATGCGTTGATAGCCATCACCTGCAATCTCGATTTCCAAACCGTCACCCTCTCTCCGCACATTTACGCGTCACCCGTCACTTGATGTCATTCAGTTAAGACTGGACGACGGACGACAGACGACGGACGACCTCAGAGGTGACTTCGTCTGCCCCGCGCCGCCTGCTGCCTGCCGCCTGCTGCTTTACCTCATCTCCATGCGGAACTTGCTTTGCGCCGTCACCTGCACGCGCACGGCAGGCGTCACGCCGAAGAAGAGACGAGTGCTGCCAGAGGCATCCACGCGGACAATGTCGTTCTGTTCATCCACCGCAATCTGGTCCAGGCGCGGTTGATAGCCCTTAGATTCCAACGGCTGCACGGTGGCAGCAAAGAGGTTGTGCGCCTGCGACCACCAGCACTGCGAATCCAATCGCGTCTCGCCTGTATTCTGGAAATGAGGGAAGTCCACGCACTGCGCCGTCATCTCCGCCGTGGCATCCGCCGCCAACTGCAAGCGTACCTTTAACACGTAGTAGCGGGGGACATCGATGGTCAGGCTTGCCAACGGCAAGAGCACCGTGATCAGCACCAGCGCGTTCCAGACCATGTCCCCGTGGCTGCTGCGCAGCCAAGTGCGAAATGTGGAATGCGGAATGCGGAATAAAGAGATCGCATGGCGCAACCACTTGTCCAAGAGGATTTCCCTGTGGTCTGACCGACGGCATGCTGCCCCATCTGAC
>JACFMY010000005.1:34681-38962 GCA_019455155.1 Caldilineaceae bacterium | reverse complement strand
CGGCCGCGAAGGGGCTGGTCAGCCATTATTCGCCGCTGCAGGTGGTCTGGGTGCCGGGGTTACGCGTCTTGCACACCGGACAGGTCCACTCCAGTTCGACGTAGCCAACTTCCTTCTGTGTCATGCTTGTTCTCCTGCGGGGCGGCAGATGACTGTCAGGCCATTCTAGCGCCAACGTGCAGTAGCCGCAACCGGCGCCTTGCGTAATTTCCAGTGCTGGATACAATTTGCCCATGTCCATATTCCGCCGGCGGTCAGAGACCGCCCCCGATTCGAGCGCGGCAGGTGAACCGGCGAACTCTGCTTCCTACCCACCCGACGACACAAGCTACGCCACATACGAATTCGCCGATGAACACGATGAACACTATGAACCCCCGCGTGGTGGTCGGGTTGGCCGGCAGTACAGGCAGCATGCGCCGCATCGCCCCGGGAGCCAGGGTACAGATCGGCACCTTGAAGCGTTGCGCCATGCCTTGAACCAGGCGCTAGATGGCTGGTGGCGGCGCGGCGAGTTGCCATCTACAACGCTGCTGCGCGATGGTCTGCTCGCGCTAGAGGCCGGCCATGAGCTGGATGAAAGCCACCGGACACTGTTGTTACGCGCGGCGTTGGCCAGCCGCAAGGGGATGCTCACTTCGCTGCGCTACCAAAGCGATCCGGAGCGCACGGCTCTGGTGCTCCATGAAAGGCTGGTCGATGCGACGGGGGCTTTGCCCGCGGCGGAACTGTGCCGCCTGCGCGACAACGATGCGACCAGCCGCGAGTGGGCGCCGCCTCTGATCCGGCTCCTGCGCGAAGATTCCGAACAGGCAGGCGAGCCGCAACGTACGTTGGCGCGCGCGGCGTTGGCGGAGCTTGAGACGCCGGTGGCGCCGGCAGATGTGGATAATCTGGCCATGGGGATGTGGCCCGACACCGCCCTGGACGCCCCGGTGGTAGAAGGGGAGCCGTCTGCGCTTCCCGTGCGGGGATCGTGGGTGCGGGCTGTTCTGTTGCTAGCGTTGGCGGCCGCGATCGTAGGCGTCGTTATATGGTTCCAAAGTACAGATCGACGTGAGATGGTGCAGGTGCCCGGCGGCAGCTACGAAGTTAGCGACATACAGGATCCAGCGCAGACTACGCGTGTCACATTGGCCGCCTTTGCCATCGATCGCCACGAAGTGACAACTGCCCAGTACCGGCGCTGTTACGAGCGCGGCGTCTGTCCATGGCCACCGCGGACACGGAGCGAGACGCGCCAGAACTATCTCCTGGACCCAGCCTACGCCGCCTATCCCATCATCAACGTGGATTGGGATGGCGCCGAGCGCTACTGCCGGTTTGTTGGCAAGCGACTGCCCGCGGCGGCCGAGTGGGAGGTGGCGGCCGGCTATGCCCCAGCGACCGCGCGCACCTATCGCTTTCCATGGGGCGACCAGTTTGACCGCCAGCGCGCGAACAGTGCGGAAGCGGGCGCGGGGGACACGCTCCAGGTGGGTACGTACCGGGCAGCTGGAGACAGCCCGTTCGGCGCCAGCGACATGGCCGGCAATGTCGCCGAGTGGACGGCCACGGCTGTTGATCAGGACGGCATCACGGCCTATGTGGTCAAAGGTGGCTCCTATGCTGATCCGCCAGATGATCTGCGCGTGCGGGCCAACCGGGTGCTCCCGGCGCGTACGGGGGCGCCCTGGTTGGGCTTTCGCTGCGCGGCCGATTTGACTGCCACACGCGGCGGCTGATTCCGGCGCGAGCGAACTTGCGCCCGCACCTGACTATGCTACAATTTGGCAGCTTTTCGCCAAGCCAGATAATGGGGATGTTGAGTTGAGGAGAATGGTTGAGAAGGCTGACGCATGTTAGAGCAGAGCATTGATACGATCGATCTGACACAGGAGTTGGAATTAGCCTGTCGTCTAGCCCGTGAGGCATCCACGATCGTCAATACCTATTATGTGGGCTCCTCGGAAGTTCGCTACAAGTCTGGCGACGAACCCGTCACCGAAGCCGATCGCAGCGCCAACCAGCATATTTTGTCACGGATTCGGGCGAATTTCCCCGACGATGGGATTCTCTCCGAAGAATCCAAGGACGACCTGTCACGGTTGGAGAAGAAGCGAGTATGGATCATCGATCCGTTGGATGGGACCAAGGAGTTCATCGCGCGCAACGGCGAGTTTTCCATCATGATAGGGTTGGCGGTGGAAGGGCGGCCGGTCATGGGCGTGGTGATGCAGCCCGCGAACCAGCTGATCTACGCGGGCGCAGCCGGCCAGGGCGCGGTTCTAATTGAGAAAGGCGAGGAGATTCCCCTCTCCACCAGCAGCTGCACCGATCTTTCGAACATGATCATGGTAAGCAGCCGTAGCCACCGCCAGCAGATTGTGGATCGCATCCGCGCGACGCTCCGCATCACGCGCGAGCGCGTGTCGGGCAGTGTCGGTCTCAAGGTGGGGCTGATCACGCGCCAGCTTGCCGACCTGTACATCCATCCAAGCCCAGGCTGCAAGGAGTGGGACCTGTGCGCGCCTCAGGCGCTGATCGAGGCGGCCGGCGGGCGCATGACCGACTGTTGGGGCAACCCCCTGCGCTACAACAAGCGCGATGTACGCGCCCATAACGGCCTGATTGCTACCAACGGGCCGCTCCACGCCGAGGTTGTGGAAACGGTTGCGCGCATTTGCGAAGACTTTGGCTTCAACCAGGACGACGGATTCTGGTAGACCATTGGGAACCGCCTCGCCGCGGTTCATGGGCCGGTGCGCACCAAGCAATGTACGGTGCGCACCGGCTCTTTTTATTTGGTGCGGGATTTCATGCGGGAACGAAAGGTCGGCCCGGGCGGGGGTGGGATGCGCTCTCGTTCCGCGGCTGAGGCAGCGTGGCGCCGCGCCAGCTCCAGGGCCAGGCTTTCTTCGCCGCGGGCCATAGCCCAACGGTGGTTGGCGGAAAAGATGGGTTTGAAGAGGAAGGAAAGGTAGCGCAGCAGCGGTTTGTCGGCGCGGATCTTCCAATCGTAGGTAATATTCGCGTAGTCACCAGCCTGTTCGAAGCGCCAGATACCGCGGCCAACGAAGTCACCCCATGCCTCCAGCCGGAAACCGCTCTCGCTTACCTCGGTCACGCGAAACGACCAGCGCAGCGTATAGGGGAGCCAGCCCTTGGTAAATAGGTTTACCACCTTGCCCACGCGGTGGTCGTCGCCCGCTTCTACCGTTTCTACCTCCAGGTAGACCGACGGCCACCAACGCACCAGGTCGTCGGCGTCGCGCAGGATTGCAGCGACTTCCTCCACCTGGCCGCGCACCCGCCACAAGGTGACGAAGTGATAATCGTTGCTGGGGGCCGGTGTCGTGGCTCTCTCTTCTGTTTTGTTGTCAGATTTTCGGATAGTCATAGCTTGGTTAGCTGCCATGTAAGCCTGGCAGAGGAGCTCCTCGGCTGCCGCCCAGTCCGCGGCGATGTCCTGACTGTAGCCGCCGGTGATGCGATCCACCGCTGCGGTGGCCCGTGCGCGGTAGGCGGCCGATGCGCGCATGCTTTGCTCCGTGCCGTCGAAGTGTGCTGCGTGTAGCCGTGCGAGGGCAGCGACCAACGGCTCGATATCCGTTGCCTGGGGATCGTGTAGCCGGCCGATCGCCAGCTCGCGATGCACCTGCCAGTATTCCAGCTCGCGCGCGGCCAGGGTGGCGGCGTCGACTCTCGCCGGAATGCCGGCCAGCGCTTTCGTGTAGAACGCGGTGAGGTGCTCGCGCACGCGCGCCGGATCGTTGTCCAAGGGCGCAAAAGCCTGGGCTGCACGCACTGTATCGAAGGCGGCGCTGACCGCTTTGGCTGGTCCCATATGATAGAGCACCCGGTTCAATTGGACCAGACGCCAAAAGGTCCGGCCCCAGGCGCGCTCATAGTAGGCTTCCCACCCCAGCCGCTCCAAGCGGGCCACCGCGGGCGCGTCTACGCTGAATGCCATGCCTCCTCCTTGTGTCGGTGCAGGCCATTGAAGTCGATGCGGGGATCTTGCCATTGGGAGGAGGTCGGTGAACAGGTCAGTTTGTGTTCGGTTTCTGTTCAGTTTTGGAGGTGGAGAGGGGAACCACCATGACACCAAGGACACTATGGGGCACCATGAGTTGTGGTGGGGTAAGGGATCACGGTCAGAGAGTGGGGAAGTTGGTTTCGGGGTGCGGGATTCTGGGTTTTGGGCCGGCAGGCGGTATGATGGGTGGTGTTTGTTACCCGGGCAGCGGCTGGTGCGCTTGCCCTTGTTGGCTGGAATGGGCGCTATGTTTGACCACGAAA
>JACFMY010000005.1:15388-34671 GCA_019455155.1 Caldilineaceae bacterium | reverse complement strand
ATTTGTCCCCTTTGACCTGGCGCTACGGCAGCGACGCCATGCGGGTGATCTGGAGCGAGGCGCATAAACGCCGTCTGCTGCGACGCTTTTGGGTGGCGCTGGCAACAGCCCAACAGGCTGCCGGCCTGGTCACCGCGGAACAGGTGGCCGATCTCCGCGCCCACCAGGACGATATCGACATTGCGCGCGCCCAGGAGATCGAGCGGGAGATCCGCCACGATCTCATGGCCGAGATCCGCACCTATGCCGAACAGTGTCCCGTGGGCGGTCCCATTATTCATCTGGGTGCGACCTCCATGGATGTGCTCGACAATGTGGACGCCCTGCGCCTGCGGGATGCCCTGGAACTGATTCTCGCCGGCCTGGAAGCCCTGCTCGATACGCTGGCGGCCCGCATCGAGGCGGAAGCCAATACCCCCGCGATTGCCTATACCCATATCCAACCGGCCGAGCCCACTACCGTCGGCTATCGCCTCGCCCAATATGGCCAGGACTTGCTGGCGGATCTGCAGGAGCTGCGACGCGTATGCCGTGGCATTCGCGGCAAAGGGCTCAAGGGGGCGGTCGGTACCAGCGCCAGCTATACCCAGTTGCTCGCCGGCAGCGGCTGGACCGCGCGCGAGCTGGAAGCCCATGTCATGAGGACGCTTGGCTTGGAAGCATTTCCTGTTGCAACACAGACGTATCCACGCAAACAGGATTGGTTCGTTCTCAATGCGTTGGCGGGTCTCTGCGCCAGCCTGCACAAGTTTGCTTTTGACCTGCGGGTGTTGCAGAGCCCGCCATTTGGCGAGTGGAGCGAACCATTTGGCGACAAGCAGGTGGGCTCTAGCGCGATGCCCTTCAAGCGTAATCCCATTACGGCGGAGAACATTGACAGTCTCACGCGCCTGGTGGCGGCCCTGCCCAGAGTGGCATGGGACAACGCGGCCCTGAGCCTGCTCGAGCGCACGCTGGACGATTCAGCCAACCGCCGCCTTGTGCTGTCTGAGGCTTTCCTGTTGACGGACGAAGTCTTGCGGCAGGGCCGCCGGCTGGCCGGTGGATTGACCATCTGGCCGGGGCCCACCGCGCGTAACCTGCGCGACTACGGGATCTTTGCGGCCACCGAGCGCGTGTTGATGGCCGCGGTGCAGGCGGGCGGCGATAGCAAGATATTACTCGAGGTCATCCGCGAGCGCAGCCTGGAGGCATGGGCTGCCTTGCAGGAGGGCAGGGCCAACCCCCTGGCCGATCTGCTGGCCAATGACGCCCGCATTACGCGCTACGTGCCTGTTGGTGAGATTGGGGACCTGTTGGACGCCACGCACCATGTTGGCGATGCGCCTGCCCGCGCGGTAGCGTTGGCAGGCGAGATCCGGGCCGCATTGGTAGGACCGGGGGGCGAAACGTAACGCAGAAAAAGCCCGGGGATGCAGCGTGCACTGCATCCCCGGGCCAGCTAGCGTCATCACACTCCGCCCTGACCATCGCCGCTAGCTACTCTGTCAGATCCCACAGCGCGAAGTCATCGAATCCCACATTGACCGGTGTAGCATCAAATGAACCGGCGACGAGCCCGATATCGCCCGTAGCGAAGGTATCGTCCACCAGCGTTGTCAACGGCGTGTCGTTGAGCATCAGGGTGATGCGATTTCCGATGGCCAGAACACCGGGCCGGTTGATCGCGCCGGGTTCAGGATCGATGGCATCGGTGTTGCTCCACGGAATCACTGTCTCCCATTCGCCTCCCACGCGCTTCCAGAAGCCGAAGAAGCCGTCACCGCTAATTGCATAGAGGTAGTAGTTGTCGGCATCCTGCCTCCGGATGATGATTCCGTACTCGCCTTCTGTTTGCGCTTCGTCAACCCAGCCGTCGACCTCGACGAGGAAATCAGCCGGGGACACATCCTGGTTGATGGTCCAGGCTAGCAGCTGAGGCTCCGTTACCTCGATGCGCAGCGCGCGGCTGATGGAGAAGGTGGATGACTCGGTCGGTTCGATGGGCCAGCGTCCTGTCGCGCGCAGGAACTGGTCGCTCTGGTCGGGATCCGTGTCATGGAGCGCGGCCACCTGGTCCATCGCGTCGGGGTCGGGCGGCGCCAGACTTTCGGCGGTTGGCCGTTCCGGCGTTTCGCCCTCCACCAGAATCCAGATATCCACATTGTCGAACTGGGCCGTCAACGGCGCCTGGTCAAAGGTACCGGCTGCTAGGGCCAGCCGTCCGGAGGCAAAGGTTTCGTCCTCGATTTGGGCCACCGCCGAATCGTTGATCAGCAACGTGAGCAATGTATCTTCGGCCAGCACAGCCATCCGGTTGATCGCTCCATCTTCGATATCGATTTCCTCTGAAGCGGTCCACGGGATCAGGGCCGTCCACTCACCATTCTGCTTTTTGTAGAGGCTGTAGTTACCCAACCCATCGATCGGGAAAAAGTAGAAATTGTCCCCGTCTTGGAGGCGGAAGAGGATGCCATATTCTGTATTCGGGTCGCCTTCGACGCGCGTGACGTCGGCCTCGATGAGGAAGTTGGCTGGATTCGCGCCATCATTGACACTCCAGTTCATCCAGTTGGCCTCGAAGACCTCGATTTGGAGCGTGCGGTTGGCGACGCTGACGACCGCACTATCGCTCTCGCTCAGCCCCCAGCGGCCGTTGTCACTGCGGAAGTCGTCACTGAATTCCAGCGGCTCGCTACGAACTTCCTCCAGACGCGCGCTCACGTCGACCGTGACGGGCTCCGGCGTAACGACGACCTCGGGGGTCTCGGTGGGCGCTGGTTCTTCGGTCGGCACGAGGGTCGTCACGACAACCGGTTCCTCAGGCATGGCATCCAGATCCCACACACGCATATCGTCGAATGCCACTTCGATACCGCCTTCGCCAGGCGCCGAAGCTGACAGGCCCAGCCAGCCGGAGGTGAAGCTAGTGTCTTCGACTTCGTCCACGACCTGGTCATTGATGAAGAGAGTGATGGAGGCGCCATCGGCCAGCACGGCTATGCGATTGACTGCGTCCGGCCCGGTCTCGACCACGGCGGTCTGGGTCCAGTCAACGATGGAAATGAACTCGCCGCCTTCCAGCTTAACGAGGCGGAAGTAGCCATCGGTGCTGGCCGAATAGATATACATGTCGCCGTTATCTTGTTGGCGGAAGGAGATACCAAAGCTGTTGTCTTCGGGACCGGCGACATAGAAAGCGTCGACCTCAGCATAGAAGTTGGCAATGCCCCAGGAACTGGCGGCCCACACCAGGGTCTCTTCCGCATCAACCCGGATGTGATAGGCGCCCGTGGCGAAATAGGTCTGGAAGTCCACTTCGTCGTTGGTCTCCCAGTCGCCGAAGTCCTTGCGAAACGATTCGTAATAGGTTGGTGGCGAGGCTACGAGGGCTCCGACCAAGTCAGGTCCTGTGTCAGAAGCTTGAGAGGGTGGCGCGGCCGTCGCCGGTGCTGCGAACAAGAGGAGCAGCGCCATAAACAGGCCGAATGATACCAGGCGCACGGGTTTTCGCATAGTAACCTCCTGATGCGATACTATCAGGTTGATTTGTCGCCGGTCGTGGGATTCCGTAGATGAGGGTCGATAGGCATGTGTGATGAGTATCCTCATAGCTACAATAACATGAAAGCGTATAGCCAATCAATAGCATCGCGGGGCAGACCCCCTGCCAATCAGGTGGCTTTCCCGAGGCGCGGGCGGAAATTGTAAGGAAAGAGGCGCGGGTCCATCTGCGACACACGGCTCTGATCCGAACTACGCGCTCACTTGTTTTCGTGTTACGATCGCAACAGTAAATACACTATCCGCCTTGTTTGCTCGCGCTACTGGACCAATATGCTATTTGATTCTCTCTTTGTCTTGACCTGCAGTGATGACGCGATGGAGCTGGCCCACGAGGAGGTCAGGGCCGCGGCGGGAGACGCCCGCGAGTTGGATATCCTTGCCCCGGGAGTCGTCTTGTGGGACGCGGGCCAACCCTTTGCTGAGCTGGCCGCGCACTGGGCAGAGCAGCCGCCGATCTTCGTTCGCCACATCTGCCCGGTCCAGCTCGCGGCGCCACTGTACGGTCATGTGGGCGATCTCGGCGCGCTGGCGGAGCAGGTGCGCGCCGCCTTGACCGCGTCCGGTGATGGGTCGCTGGCGCGGTTGGACCCGTCGCTCCCATTCTCGGTGCAGAGCCGCGTCCTGGCTGAGCTCGCCTACAAGCCTTTTGATATCAACGACCGCCTGGCTGCCGTAATAACGGAAGTCACTGGCGCGCGTTTGGATGTCCGCGCGCCGGCCCAGGTGCTCTCTGTCGTCTGTGCTCCACTGGCAAGCTGGCGCCCCCCATCCGCGGGCGCGGGCAGAGCGCAGCGGCCCGATCGGGCCGTGGCCTATGCGTTGCTGGGCGTATCGCCGGTGGCGCTCAATCTCTCGGACTGGGCAGGCGGTATGCGCCGTTTTGCCCGGGAGGTAGACCAAATCAGCCGCGCCGAGTTCAAGCTCTTGGAAGCGCTGGAGATTTTTGCCATCGACCTCCCGCTACGGGGCGTCGCGCTGGATCTGGGCGCGTCGCCGGGAGGGTGGACACGTGTTCTGCGCCAGCGCGGCCAATACGTGACCGCCGTCGATCCGGGCGAGCTTGACCCGCGGCTTGCCAACGACCGGGCCGTGCGTCACAAGCCCATGACCGCCGAAGAGTATCTGCGCAGCGACCCCGACCGCTTTGATCTGATCGTCAACGACATGCGCATGGACGGCCGCGATTCGGCCCGCCTCATGGTTTCCTACGCGCCATACCTGTACCGCACCGGCTGTGCGATCATGACGGTAAAGCTACCCGAGCAGCACCGGCAGCCGGTCCTGGACCACACCTTTACGATTCTCCGCCAGGCCTACCAGATCGTGGGCGCCCGCCAGCTATTCCACAACCGGAGCGAGATCACTGTCTATCTCCGGCCGTTGCCTGCTGCCGCGCGGTAACGTGTGCGGCTGGCACAGGCGCCGCACCTCGCGTTTGTAAGCGGTTATGCATAATGATTGCCCCGCGCCACGTACCATGAAGGCTGCGTGGATCATCACCTCCCGCTGCATATGTTGGGCTTTATCCAAAGGAGGCAACAGGAATGACCGCACGGCTACTACTTCGCCTGGCCTTGTGGCTGGTGTTAGCGCTGCTGGCTACCGGTTGCAATGTCGATGATGCACGCGCCCAGCTGCGGCGCGTGGTGGATCAACAGCGGCTGTTGCGCGAAGCTGCCTCGCCTCCCTCGAGCCCGGCAAATCAACTACTGGTCCAGGACACGGACGGCAATTTGTACCTAGTGGGCGCCGACGGCGGGGCACGTTTTGCGCTCACCACGGACGCTTCGTCAACACGCCAATATGTTCAGCCTACCTGGTCGGCCGACGGCGAGCGTATTGCCTGGAGCCGGCTCGATGGCACCGACAGTTATCTGATTACCAGCCGTTTTGATGGTTCGGAGCGCGCCGAGTTAGCGGTTCCCTTCCTGCCTTTTTATATCTATTGGAGTCCTGCGGGAAACCGGCTGGCCTATCTGAGCAGCTGGGTGAGTCTAAACCAGCGCTCACTTGCCCTGCGCGTGGTGGATATCAGTGAACGCGGGAACGAGGCGCGGACGCTGGCTGAGGGGCAGCCGCTCTATTTCTCATGGGCTCCCGACGGCGAACAGATGGTGACCCACATAGGCACCGAACGGATCGAGCTCCAGTTAGTAACCGGCGAACAGACCTCTCTGGCGGCGGCTGCCGGTCTCTTCCCGGCGCCTCAGTGGTCACCCGATGGCCAGCGCCTGGTCTATGCAACGGCGGATAACCTGCTCCAGCGTCTGGTGGTGGCCGATGTGGCGGGCAACGAGTTGGCGGAGCTGACCGACTATTCGAATCGCATTAGCTTTTCCATCAGCCCGGACAGCCAGCGGCTGGCATATCTCATCACCGAGCGGGCCACCTCGGCCAACAACCTGGGACCCCTCTATGTAGTCGATGTGGGGAGCCGGCGTACCCGGGAGGTCACTGACCGGCCCGTCCTGGCCTTCTTCTGGAGCCCGGACAGCCAAAAGCTGGCCTATCTGGCACTGGACGTTGTGAGTGGACGGCTGGTGACGCGGTGGTATGTGTGGGATGGGCGGCGCTCAGCGCCCTACGCCGCGTATATTCCATCGCGCACCTTCCTGGACAACTACCTGCCCTTCTTCGACCAATATGCTCAGAGCCATCCCATCTGGTCACCGGACAGCTCAGCTTTTGTTTTCGCGGGTAGCGTAGGCGGCGGCCGCACGGGGATCTGGGTGCAGAGGCTGGACGAAAGGTTGGCCCCGGAGTTTCTGACCACCGGCGAATACGCGACCTGGTCGCCCCGTTAGCAGCCCGGCGGGCCAGTACATTCTAGACGCACGTTTCCGACAACAAAATTTCGGATGAGGAGGAACCCGTGGCCCAGTTCAGGCAGCGGGTTTTTCATCCTTGCCGTCGGCCAGGGCATCCATCTCGTCGGTCTCTTCCTGAAAGCGGGGATCATCGGGCGAGAGGCTATCCACTAGCGGCTGGTCAGGTGGGTTGGCGCTCCAATCGCCGACCGCCTCGTGGGGTAGCTCTTCGTCCTGCTCGGCGGTGCTATGGGGAGGCCAGCGGCTGGTGACGGAAGCGATTACAGAAAGCTCCTCCAGGTCGACGGCAGGGGGTTGCGGGGCAGAGTGGGCAGCTTCTGTCTCGCCTTCTGCACTGTCCTCTTCGGTGTTGTTCAATTCGTCCAGGCGCGGCAGGCTCTGAAGGCGCCGGTAGAGGTTGGTGAGGAGCTGGTTGGCCTGGTTGACTGGCAGCCGCCTACGGATGGGCGTATCGCTCTTTTCCCACAGCTCCTTTAGGTCCACGAAATTCCACTCGGCCGTCAGGACGCCTTCACTGGTGGTGTTACCCATCTCGACGAGGACACCGTTGAAACGCGGTGTCAGCTCCTGCGGTGCAAAGATTGCTGACTTTCCCAGGTAGACAGTTTCTTCCGGAGGCCGCAGGACATTGCGCCCAACGAGAAAGGCGCAGGCGGCAAAGAGTTGGTTATCCTGCATACGGGCCAATATGCCCGCGCGCAGCTTGTTGTAATGGGCCTGATTGGCACATGCGGCCTGGGCAATGAGGGCTTCCGCGCCTTGAAAGGCCAACAGGCGGCCCACTTCGGGGTAGAGCACGTCGCCGCCCAACATGATGCCCAAGGCGCCGACCTCCGTGTGGATGACGTCCCACGTAGAGCCGGGCTGGCAGAAGGCTTCATCTTCTTTGTTGAGGACCACCTTCGCCTGGCTGCCGAGCACTTCACCGTCGGGTCCAAAGACGACGACCAGGTGCCGGATCACGCCATCCAGGGGATCGGGCAGGTAGGCGCTGGGCGCCACCACGGTCATGCCGAATTCCCGGGCGAGGCCGCCGAAGAGTTCCACGTACTGCTGCCAGAGGGTAGGGGCCGCGATATCGAGCAGGCCGGCCATGCTGGAATAGAAGTTGGCTTTGAGCAAAGCAGCCGCGCGGCCGGCCACATTGCCGAGAACTTTATGCCACAGGCTGGCACTGCGCCGGCGGCCGCGATCCGCGCGTTTCAGGAGAGACGAACGGAAGTCACCCAAGAGGGGCGGGACGAGCATCACGCCGGCCAGCTCGGGAAAGACCACGAGCCGTGCCCGCCTGTTTTCGGCCGCGCGCAGAAACCGGCGTGAATTCTCGCGCAACTCATCGACCGTCAGGGGTACGCGCAGGCGTTGCTGAACGCAGGCAACAGTATATCGATCCAAGATAGCAACTCCCTGTGGCGAGCCATGTGTCAGGCCCGGCCATCCGTTGGAGTCTACCATACGGTGGAAGGGAAGAAAAATAGCCAGAACCGGACAGTGATTTGACGAAAAGCCCGCGTCTGGATAGAATAAGCAGGCTGGATTTGAGGTCCATGGCCCCATCGTCTAGTGGACAAGGACTCAGCCCTTTCAAGGCTGCGACAGGGGTTCGAATCCCCTTGGGGCTACCACCACTCCCGTGTGAAGGAAAACGAATTTACTGTGATGATCGGGTGATGCGATTGTCATGGTGCTAAGGCGGCGCCGGTTCTCTTTACGGGGAGATGGCGCCGCTAATGCGTTAGCCAGGAGTCAGCCCCATGAGACTCTATCATACCCTCTCAGTCTTTCTCTACCTGGTTGGACCACCGCCCGCCGGTTAGCCCGGCCAATATGACTTGTGACCTGCACCAGTTGGCAGGGCCATCACCTGCTGACGGTCGCGGAAGGTTGGCAGGCGTTTGACGTGGTAAAGCCTTCGACATAATCTCTTCCCGACTGTGTAGCATCATGAGGTTCCCCGATGGGTTGGAGATTTCGAAAACGCAAGCAATTTCTTCCCGGGATGACGCTCAACATCACCAACAGAAGTGTCGGCATCACGATCGGCAATCGTGGCGGCCGCATCAGCATCAATTCCAGAGGCCGCGTCACAACCAGCCAGAGCTTCCCTGGCACAGGCCTGCACCGCCGGCAGATTATCAGTGCCGGCAATTGTACCAAGGCCCTCCCAACCCATCGCGTCCCAACCGTGAGGTCCAAAACTGGCTGCTTTCGCCATATCATCACGTTGGCTGTTGGGCTAGTTTCCATACTGTTGGGGTGCACTGTGCTTGTCAGTCTGGGGCTGCACATTGATCTTCAGTCTACAGGTAGCGCTGCGCCGTCGGCGCGTCCACCTGCGATAACCGAACCCACAGATAACACTTAGTCATCATAAAAAACTATTGTCGCCTTGGAGAGTACGATGGCTGGACCTACTGACACTACATGGCACATTGAGCCCCACACATTGGCAAAGCATGAGATCCTGCGCCGGTACTTGGCCGCATGGTTTCCGATCCTCGCCAGTGGTCATCAAAGAATCGTATACTTGGATGGGTTTTGTGGACCTGGAAGGTATGCAGCCGGTGAACCTGGTTCGCCAATCATCGCCCTTGAAGAGGCTAAGAAACACTCTGCTCAACTCGGCGACAAGCAACTTACATTCCTGTTCCTCGATGAAGACAACAGCCGACTCATCTATCTCAAAGAACAGCTTGACCAGATAGCTCTACCGGAGAATTTCAAAGTTTTTGTGCAGCAGGGAGAGTTCGAGGATGAGCTTCGACGCCTGCTTGAGAGATTGGATAAGAGCAACCGTCAGATGGCTCCGACATTCGCGTTTATCGATCCATTTGGATTCAAGGATGTTCCTTTTGAGATAGTGTCCAGGCTGCTTAGAAACCGAAGCTGTGAGGTTCTAATCAATTTCCATATTGACAAAGTCAACCGATTTTTGGAGCATCCACAGGAAAAAATACGGCAGCACATTGCTGACTGGTTAGGAATCACCGATGTACAATTCTTGGCGCATCTGCCTGGTGATCGCATCGGCAACCTGCGCATGCTATATCAGAAGCAGCTCAAAACGGTGGCTAGATTTGTGCGTTTCTTTGAGATGAGAAACGACAAGAATCGCCCGATCTATGACCTATTCTTTGCCTCGAATCATCCGTTGGGTCATATAAAAATGAAGGAAGCGTTCTGGCGTGTTGATCAAGAAAGTGGATATCGATTTTCTGATGCCACGAATCCAGATCAACTGCTGTTGTTTGAAAACGATCCGGCGCCAGAACTTGCCCGTCTACTGCAGATGCAATTTGGCGGCGAAGCCATATATAGCTCTGAGATCAAGAAATGGGTGAACGATGAAACGCCATTCATTGGGAAGCATACGACAGGGGCGCTCAAGTACTTGGAGTCGCGAGGAGACATAAGTGTCGAACCTATCAGGCGAGATGGAACAAAGCGTCGGAAAAATCAATATCCGGGAAATGCATTAGTGAGATTCAAGTAACTGGCCGGCAAATAAGCCGAACATGTGTGCTATCATAGTGTGGGAGGGCCACGGTGTCGGATCATAACCAATTGGAGGTACCCGGATGGCCAAGTCAAAAATCGAGTGGACCGACGCGACGTGGAATCCCGTCACTGGCTGCACCAAGATCAGTCCTGGCTGCAAACATTGCTACGCAGAGCGACTTGCCACACGACTGATGTTGATGGGAGTCGAGAAATACCGCAATGCGTTCAAGGTTACTCTTCATCCTGACACCCTGAACGCCCCTCTGTCTTGGAAACAGCCGCATACAATCTTCGTTAACTCCATGAGCGATCTGTTTCATGAGGACGTGCCTGTCAACTATATTGAGCAAGTCTTTGGGGTTATTCGACAGGCTAATTGGCACCGATTCCAAGTTTTGACCAAACGCTCCCAACGTCTCAACGAACTGGCGCCGTTACTGGATTGGCCTGAAAACCTCTGGATGGGTGTCAGTGTCGAGAATAGCGATTATTGTTTTCGAATCTCCCATCTGAACGCTACGCCCGCACGAGTGAAGTTTCTGTCTCTTGAACCGCTACTTGGTCCGCTGCCAAATCTCGATCTGACGCACATAGACTGGGTGATAGTTGGAGGAGAGTCTGGACCGGGGGCTAGGCCATGCAAACCTGAGTGGATTACTGATATTAGGGATCAGTGTCTGTACGCCAACGTCCCTTTCTTCTTTAAACAATGGGGAGGTGTGAACAAGAAGCGCGCGGGACGACTACTTGAGGGTAGAACATGGGACCAGCGTCCTATGCAAGTGACTTACTGAATGATATTAGGGGTACGGTTGCCATACTCAGTACGTATGGCTCGCAGCCAAGACGCTCAACGCCGAGTCGCTGGTGCATAGACATCTGATAGTAGAAGCTGCCGGGTATTTTGGCCTTAATAGCAAGTGAGTCTGACCACAGTTCGCTGCCTCAGACAATCTGTCAACTTGAAGGGTGGCAACAACAGCTTTCTTAATCTAGCTCTAGTTGAACAATTCGTATACTCCGATGATGAAGGTTGTGGCACTTGCAGCACTCTCAGCATTTGCGCTGCCCGTTTTCGCTTGCAGCGTAAGTCTGGTGGCTGCGCCAATGCCGGCAAAGACGCCACCGATGACTGTTATCGTACATGTTCTTTGGCGACAATGTCGGCGGTGGGTTTTCCCCCGGCGTCAGACAGGATAGGAATGTGATCTTCGCGCTGAAGTCAACACCGTGGGAGGCAGTTGCCGGCGTCATGGGCCTAACGGTGAGGATTATCAGCGCTTCGCCGAAGGCGATTATGAGTTTCACGCAACGTTGCTGCCAACGCAGTGATGGAGGTTTGGTTTTCGGTCCGACGAAGATCGCATCTTTGCCCGGAGGGGTAGTACAGGAGCCAATGTTATCTTCAGCTAGTCCACCAAATAAAAACAGCGGTCACGAGTATCACCAAAACCTGTAGTCCAAGCAATACGATTGACATTGTTACGTAACAGGCCTTTTTTTCATTCCGTCGTTTGTTTGATTCTATCGATTGCAGCAGATCACTCAGAATCTGATCGTAGCAATCCACAATACTCACTGAGAGGTAGCCATTTACGATTTGATTCCAGTCAGTTGTCCCGGGAATCTCGTGCTCACTTGGGTTCCAGGCGCGTAAGGATACGAAGACCATTGCAAGAAACATGCCAAACACTAATGTCACCGGAACGTACACCCAGGTTAGCCCCACAGATCCCTGGGAGTACATCATAGTGGGAACACTAGTTGCCCCAAACAGGGCGATAATTAGACTCCCTGCTTGCAAAATGGTTGCAGCCTTATTGTCTAGATGCTCACCTGTCTGAATGCGGGTATCAAGCATTCTCTGGCAAGCCTCAAGTGTTAGCTGCTGTTGAACCGTCATCCCGTTGTCGTGAGCCCCAGTGCCCTTGTCAAGCTTGTCAACTGGTTTTCTCATATGCACTCCTCGGAGGTCAGAAGTCAGTATGTCAGACGATCGGAACAAACCGGGCAGTCAAGGCAAGCCCGAATCGCAACCACGACCACGACCTGCCCCGAAAACCGATTCCGAAAAGAAAGGTTGGGATCCGAAAAAGCAAGGATCATCAGGATCAGATACTAAGAAACCAGGTTCAGGAACACCAAAGAAGTAGTCGCGGCCGAAGGATAGCACAATTGGATGACGCAACGCGAATCAGTCCATTTGGCTTAAAATCCTTTAGTATTCTTCGGTAACGGAATCGAGCACCTTTATTGGTAAGAGAAGGGACATATCGGTGCGCTGTCCCTTCTCTTTCTGCGCTTTTGATCATTGCGGAGCACAGTTGGGGTTGGCACGGCTCATGCCATTTGTGCTATGAGGCATGTGTTGCTCCTTGCCACCCATGCAATATACTGCACACAGTCTCATAGTTCCCGTGGGCCGACACGCTGGTTAACATATCCCTCTTCTCAACACCTGCTATCCAATATTTGATGCATTCTTCATTATCGGCCAAAATTCATCCTCTGAAATGACCGTTGCATACCGGCGACAGCCTTGTGGGATGCTCGCCGGTAGCAGACGTAGGAGCGGATGGCCTCCCCCGCATGTGCTCCTGATCCTTTTTCGTGCACCAGGTATCTGAGGGAGAGCAGATGGCGACACCGGAGTGGGCGGGAACCGTCAACCGGCAGCTCCTCGAACACGAAGAACGCATCGCTGCCCTGGAGCAACAACTCGATGCGGCTATCGAGCAAATTGTCCAGCTGACCGCCGAGATCAACCGGCTCACCGCGCGCATCGATGAGCTGGCTAAAAACAGCGGCACGGGCCGGCGCTTGCATTGAAGGGGGACACTATGGTGTTGTGGCACCAGAACACCGGTGCTATAATGCAGCCCTATGACCACCCGCGAGCGTGTTCGCACAACTCACGCCCTGATTCTGCGTCGTCGCGACGTTCACGACGCCGATCGTTTATTGACTGTCCTTACCCCCCGTGACGGCAAGCAAGAGCTTCTGGCCAAAGGCGCACGCAAGACGATGAGCCGCAAAGCCGGCCATCTTGAGCTGTTTACCCATGCCGCGCTCGTGGTCGCCCAGGGCCGCACCTGGGACATTGTCACCGAAGCCCAAACCATTGAGTCCTTTCGCCACCTGCGCCAGGAGCTTCATGCCATTGGCGCCGCCAGCTACGTGTGCGAGCTGGTCGACTGTTTCTCCGAAAGCGACGACGACAACCAGCCTGTCTGGGATCTGGCGCTCGCCGTGTTGCGGGAGCTAGACGCGGCCGCCCAGCAGCCTGCAGAGACCGTACCGCCCAATCTTTTACGCTGGTTTGATCTGCAGCTCTTAAGCCTGGCCGGTTTCCAGCCGCAGCTTTTTGCCTGCGTCGCCTGTGAAACCGCGCTGGAGCCGGCCTTGAACTTTGTCAGCCTGGCCGCGGGCGGCGTCTTCTGCCCCCGCTGTGCGGCGCACCGCGATGACGTAGAGCCGTTGGACGCTGATACGCTCAAGGTGCTGCGTTTCATGCAAAGTCATCCCTGGCCGGAGGTGAGCAGAGTGAATGTGCGGCCCCCGATCTTGCGCCGGGTGGAGAGCCTCTTGCAGCGCTACCTGATCATCGTGCTCGAACGGCACCTGAAGTCGGCCGACTTCTTGCGCCGGCTGCAACATCTAGCGCCTTCCACCACCACACCGCCGCCCGCGCCCGCAACACCATCGTGAGAACCCACCATGCACATTCGTGAATACCAGGCCTGGCTAGAAGCATGGGACAGGCAGCGGACCTGGGAACAGGTGACGCTCGGCCACACGCTTCTCCATGCGCTGGAGGAGTTGGGCGAAATCTCCAAACTGGTGCAGATGATCGAAGGCTATCGCGAGCCCAACCCTCAGGATAAGGAGCAGCTGCGCCACGACCTGGCGCTGGAGCTCAGCGATCTCCAGGTCATGATCTTCAAGATCGCATACCTCAGTGGCATCGATATGGAAGAGGCAATGGTGCGTGGCCAGCAGAAGGCTGACCAGCGCTTTCCCGATCCTGCCACGGGCGCGGAAGATCGCGACGCCTACTGGCGGCGTTTCCGCGCCTACCTGCGCGAAGCCGGTCTCGAATAGGCAAGCCTAGCCCCGTTGCTCCACCACAAGGAGGCAAGATAATGGACCTGGAACTGCATGGCATCCACCATCTGACAGCCGTGACCGCCCACGTGCATCGGAACCACACGTTCTACACCCACACGCTGGGCATGCGCCTGGTCAAGAAGTCGGTCAATCAAGACGACGTCCGCGCCTACCACCTGTTCTATGCCGACGCGGTGGGGAGTCCAGGCAGCGATCTCACCTTCTTTGACTGGCCCTCAATTGGGCGGGAACGCCGCGGCAGTCACTGTATTACCCGGGTGGGTCTGCGCGTGGGCAGCACGGCGACCGTGGCTTGGTGGGCAGATTGCCTGCGCGCGGAAGGGGTGCAGCACGGGGCCATTACAGAGCGCGACGGCCATACGGTGCTCGACTTCGAAGATGTCGAAGGGCAGCGGCTGACCCTGGTGGCCGATCCTGGCCAGGAGCCGGCTCATCCGTGGGCCGGGAGTCCCGTGCCGGCAGAATACCAGATTCAGGGTCTAGGACCCATCACCATGACGGTGACCCGCCTGTCGCCTACCGACGCGGTGCTGACGCAGGCGCTAGGCATGCGCCAGGAACGCGCCTATCCGGATCCAGAGGACGAGCGCTGTACCGTGTACGTCTTTGCCATGGGGCCAGGTGGGCCGGGAGCGGAGCTGCACGTGGCGGTGCGCCCGGAGATGCCTTTTGTTCGTCCTGGTGCGGGCGGCGTACACCATGTGGCCTTTCGCGTGCCGGACGAAGCGCAGCATCACGCCTGGCAGCGCCATCTCACCTCATTGGGGATCCGGACGAGCGGCGAGATCGACCGTTACTACTTCCGCAGCATCTACTTCCGCGAGCCAAACGGCGTGTTGTTCGAGCTGGCCACTGACGGGCCCGGTTTTGCTGCGGACGAGCCACTGGAGACGCTGGGCGAGCGTCTGGCCCTGCCACCTTTCCTGGAGCCCCGCCGCGCCGAGATCGAGGCGCAGCTCCAGCCCCTTCCCTGAGGCGGGCGCGCCTGCCGCTGCCACATTGCCTGTCGTGCGGGGCGCCTGTATGCGGTCTCACCATTCGCATAGCTATCCATCCCTGCTCTACGCAAATCAGAACAAACGTGCGTTTAGGTATTGACATCGCACAAATGTTCGTGTACTATTTGGGATAGTTGGGAAAACAAACGTTCTGATTTGGGATACTTGGGAAAAAATCAGGGATAACGGCCAACACCTGGCCTGGTGATACCAAAACGTGGGAAAGGATCGGTCATGAGCAAGGCTGGAGAACGCAAAGGAACAGAGCGCAAGCTGTCAGAACGCCAGCGCCGGATCTTGGAGTTTATCGTGCGCTTCATGCAGTCGCACGATTACCCTCCCACGATACGCGAGATCGGCTTGGAAGTGGGCATCACGAGCACCTCAGTGGTCAACTATAATCTGACCAAGCTGGAGGAGCAGCAGCTGATCGCCCGGGAACCGGAGGTCAGCCGCGGGCTCAGTCTGAACCGGGACCGGCTGCTCGAACTGGGGCTGGTGGGCGAGAATGCGTTCCTGGCGGCGCAGAGCGGCGCTCGCCGCGCGGCCGGCAACGGCCGCGGCCGCATCCAGGTGCCGATCCTGGGTCACATTGCAGCTGGCAATCCCATTATGGTTGACCCGCGAGACGTAGAAAACGCCGAGGAATGGATCGAGATTGCCGAAGGGCTGGTCAACGTTCCTGGCGATGCCCTGTTCGCGTTGCGTGTCGAAGGCGATTCCATGGTAGATGCCAGCGTACTTGACGGCGATATCGTCATTCTGCGCAAGCAGGAGACAGCCAGCGATGGCGACATGGTCGCGGCGTGGATCGAAGGCGACGAGGAGACCACGCTCAAGTTCCTCTATCGGGAAGGCCGCAACGTGCGCCTGATGCCCGCCAATCCCAACCCTGAGTACCAGCCGATCATTCGCCCCGCCGACCGGGTACGCATCAACGGCAAGGTTGTCTCCGTCATTCGCGTGCTCCACTAGCGCGCAAGAGCCCGCGCGGTCGCAGGCAAAGGCAGATAGAAAAGAAAACGGGCACGGGTTCAGATCCGTGCCCGGTGTTTTTGGCGAGAAGTGTTAGTGGGCGATGGCAGCGTCCAGGTAGTTGACCGCGTCGCCGACCGTGACGATCTTCTGTGCATCTTCATCGTTGATTTCGCCGCCAAACTCCTCCTCGAAGGCCATAATCAGCTCTACCAGGTCCAGGCTGTCAGCCTCAAGGTCGTCACGGAAGTTGGCTTCCATGGTGACATCGTCCGAGTCGACCCCGAGCTGGTCAACGATGATGGCGCGTACGCGTTCAAAAGTGCTGTTTTCAGCCATAATGGCATTCTCCTCTGTCTATAAGTTCACGTCGGTTGCGTGGCAGTGCCACAGACTTGTTGGCCAAGAGCCCTGGCGCTGCCAGCGACCAGTACAGGCTTTGGAATCGGTTTTTCTTCACCGGCAGTGGTGAAATATTGTCCATTGTAGTGCAGCGCTTGTAGACCTGTCAAACAGAAGGCATACATTTGCACAACCAAGACACAGCAACCGGGCGCCCAACCTGAGGGAACGCCTTCGCGCCAGAGACTCTCTCTATCCGCAGGTTGATAACACCGTACGGGTGCACGAGTTGCGGCGCTGGCGAAAAGAAGGTGTGGAAATCCGGCTGCAACTCTGCTGCAACCGCTGTGGGTATACTGTAGTGAGAATGAGGCTGCAATTGGCGCCTGCGCCAAGCGCCCAAGGCACAAAAAACAAAATACGTTTTGGACGTTTGGCGGAGTTGTGAAGTTTGAGGGGAGCTTACTTCACAATTCAGAACCAGCACCTCCTTTGGTTCCTCCTTTGTACGGGCCCGTCTTCGCTAATGCGGAGACGGGCCGCTTTCATTTCTGGGGGGTGGGGCGGCTTGTGGCCGCTGCGTATGCGAACGAGGGGAAGGGCTAACGTTGCGCGGCGCGGCCCGTTGCGCGTGGAGGCGGTGAGCCGGGAACAGGCTCACAACATCCCTGTGTGCGGACCGTTTTTCGCATAGACCCACCGGCGGTTGGCTGGCAGCGGGGCGCCTGCTACAGGCTGCAATTCACATTACGCTTGCCTTACGTGGCAGCTGTGCTGTGGCAGCCGTCTTTTCCCCCATACCCCGGCCCAACGGCTCCGGAACGGGCCAACAACGGATATCATCAGCGGATTCTGCACACTGAATTGCTGATTTTCGCATAGATAAAGGCCTGGCAACCCTATGTCAGGCCCAACCACCACCTGCCGGCGCCGCGCGGCCACGCGGCCAGCCACCCCATGCGGAGCGGTGTCCACCTGGCAACCAGGGCACGATTTCGCATAATCATCGAATTTCCTCATCGTAACGAAAACGCCGCGAAGAGCCTTTCGGATAGTCAGCGATCAGAAAAGATTGTTGAAAAATTTGCCACTTGCGCACGCGATCATGACGTGCTATGATCGCCGACAAGTGCCGGGATTCTGACAGCACTGTAAGTTACCGTCCGGCTGCAGAATCGCTTCTTTGCCATCGATGAGGGAGGTTCATTCAATGATGCAACGTCTGCACAGGCAGCTCAGCCGAGCGCGACCACGCCGGTGGTCACCGCGGCTGAGTGGCGTGAGCCCAGGCTTACGCCGCGGTCTCAGCCTGGTGGCGCTGGTCGCCGTGGTTGCGAGCATGTTCGGGTTCGCAGCCTGGCCGGCCACCACCAGCGCGTCCAATGTTAATGTTCTTTTTAATGGCGGTTTTGAGCAAGGTTTCAGCAGCCAGCCAGGTTGTGGCATGGTTGCCAACGGCTGGCAGTGTTTCACCAACGGCGGCGGCGTCAACTATGGCTATTATGATGATCAGTGGAACCGGGTCGTCGCCGAAGGCAGCCACAGCCAGCTCATCGAACTCAACACCAAAGGCATCATGCTGGGCGATACCGACCGCTATGCCGGTATCTACCAAACGGTGCCTGTTGTGGATTGGGCCGAATATGTTCTCAGCCTGAAAGGTATCATCCGCACCACAAATATGGACGGTGATCCATGGCGCTATCGCGTGCAGGTTGGCTGGACATTCGGGTACTGGGCTGATTGGACGCGGGTGACCAACTGGACCGATGCCGGTTGGGACACCTACTACCCACGCACGGACCCTGGTACCTTCAGCAGCTATAGCGCGCGCTTGATGGCTGAGGCTGACTACGTGACCATCTACGTGCGCGTCTGGAAGAAATGGGGCGTGCCCGATGAGGAGTTGGACGTCAACTTCGATGCGATTTCGTTGATCGGCCCCGCTACCTACGGCCCCCATCCCTATGACAATGGTTACGGCGATACAGCCTACAAGGATCACGACTACAAGGATAACTTCTATGGTGATCCGGGCTAAGGTGCTCCGGGCTCTGGTGATCCGGGCTACGGCGATCTGGGCTATGACAAGAAGGGTCACGACGGCCACCCGCCGGTCTATCCTGGCGAACCTACGCCCTACGACCACCCACCGGTCTATGGCAAGGGCGGTCCTGTGGATCCTGGCTATGGCGTCTCCTACCCCACTGTGGACAGCTCTGTCTGCCTCGGCCCGAACCTGGTCTACAACGGCGATTTTGAGATGGGCTTCAACGCCGTGGCTGTAGGCAAGGTGGGCAACAGCTGGGGCTTCTTTACCAACGGTGGCGGCGCTGTCTACGGCTTCTACGATGATGAGTGGCCGCGCGTGTTGGCCGACGGCAAACACAGCCAGCTCATCGAGATCAACACCAAGAATATTTACCCCATCGACAACGATCGCTACGCCGGCATCTACCAGTACATTACGGGCCTGAAACCGGGTGTTACCTATGAGTTGACGGTAAAGGGTCTGCTGCGCGGAGAGGGGAATGAGGACGATCCCTATCGCTTCGCGGCCCAGTGGGGCTATGTGACTGGCTATAACGGCGACTGGAAGTCAGTGGCGAACTGGACCGAAATGAACTTCGGGCCTATCACGAAGCGCACTGACCCCGGCCCTGTGGGCACCTACACCATGAAGTTTGTGGCGCCTGCCAAGGATGTGACGATCTTCATCCGCGGCTGGAAGAAGTGGGGCATTGCCAATGTCGAGATGGACTTCAACATTGACGGCGTGAGCCTGCGGGCTTGCGGCGCCACCGGTGGACCGGTCGAGCCGCCCATCTACTACCCGCCGGTCGAGCCGCCCATCTACTACCCGCCAGTCGAGCCGCCGACATACTACCCGCCCGTGGAGCCGCCAACGTACCATCCGCCCGTGGAGCCGCCAGTCTACCATCCGACCAAGCCGGTCCATCCGCCG
>JACFMY010000005.1:0-15364 GCA_019455155.1 Caldilineaceae bacterium | reverse complement strand
TGCAGCCGACCTGTCCGGGTGATACCTGGTATCCGGACCCAGGCTACGACAGCTGTGTGTACACCGTGAAACCGGGCGACATGCTGGCTACCATTGCCTACCAGATGGGCGTCAACCTGCATGACCTGATCTATGCCAATAACATCGCCAACCCCGACCTGATTTACGTGGGTCAGCAGTTGGTGGCGCCAGGTTGTGCTGGCCAACAGCCCGTCATAGTGGACCCGGTCTACCCCAAAGTGGACCCGGCAGACGTATGTCGTCAAGCCGGGCGACACGTTGAGCCAGATTGCGGCGTGGTACGGCGTCTCCGTTGACTATCTGTGCGATGTCAACGGCCTAGCGAATCCCAACATCGTCTATGTTGGGCAGGTGCTAATCATCCCGTGACGGTACGGGTGATTAGATAGACTCCTTCGATGGCAGTGCAGGCTGCGGGTCCGGCTCCGCAGCCTGCGCTGCATTCCGGGTCAGTGAATTCAGCCGCGAATGGCAGGTAGCAACGGAGGGGCGGGTCCGACCGCCCAGAGCACATCGCATCGGAACATACTCACCACCGGCTGGAATCGCTGACCCGGAATAAGAAGCAGTAGGCGGCGCTGTGCGGGGCGCCGCCCCTCTTACAGAAGGATCCTCTAGACGGCAAGCCGGAGCAACGGGCCGTCCAGTACAGAAGGTGAATTATCGCCCGGGCATCCTGGGCGTGCTAGCAGAAAAAAAGGCGGACGCCAACCAGCGTTCGCCTTTGCTAATTCTAAAATGGAGACCTGTCCCGGCGCCTGCACGACGAGCCGGCGTCCTTGCCTGGGGTGCTTATAGTGCTATAAGGTCTGGCTCCGTTACTCCAACGGGCTTAGCCAGCGCTCGCTGGCGTCTCCGTCAGCAGCCCAGCCTTCTACGGAGCCGTCGTCAGAGCGGATCTGGTACCACGTATAGCCGCTTGCCTGTTGCGGCCCGCCGGTAACGGTAAACTGGTCGCCTATGTTGACGCGGGTGACGAGCTCGGCATCGGTACCGGGCGTTAGCCGCACTGAAAGCTGGCCGCCGGAGCTCATGGTAACGACCACCCGGTCGCCCACACGTGGGGCCCGGTCAACCGGCTCTGGCTCGCCCAGTCGCGGACTAAGGAGCTCGGTCTCGCCGTCATTGTCCACTGCCCAACCGATGTTGCCCTCGCCGTCGTCCAGCTTCCACCAGGTATAGCCATCCGCAGAGGTCGGACCGTCGACAATGGTGACTTTCAGCTTGGCCGGCAGATAGCGGACGAGATCGGCCTCGGTGGAGGCCTCTGCGCGCATATTGAGACCATTCGGCGCGACGACGCGTGCAGGTTGGCCAATGGAGAGGGCGGTACCTGGGACTGGGGTCGGCGTAAAGGTAGCGGTCGCTTCCGGGGTCGGCGTTTCGACAGCTGCGACCGCGGCCGGCGTGGCATTGAAGTCGATGAGCGGCGTCGCCTCTGTCGCCGGGGCAACGTTGGTTTCGATCGGCGGCAGGGTCGGTGTTGGTGTGGGGCGGGGGGCAAAGCTGCCACACGCAAGCGCTGGCGCCGCCCAAATGAGGGAAGTCGCGAAGAGGAGGCGCAGCTTCCACGAGCGGCTGAATCGGTTTGCATGCGGCCTGGCAATCGCGTCCGTTTTCATATCGGCGCGATTATACCGCAACTGTACGGTACGGGCTATCTTTTCTGCGGTCATTTCTCTCTTTGTGTCCCAGACCTGACGGCGATGCCATCCATCGCGCAATGCCCAGTTTAGTAACGGGAACGGCGCTGCGGCCGTTCCCTCTGTAAAACCGCTTTAGAAATCAGGGCCACAAGCAACGCCGGGGGTGACGTCGCATGAACTGGCTAGAGCGTGATCGCTTTCAGCCAATGGATGTTCTCCATGGAACTGATCTTTCGTTGAAGGTCGGGTGTCGTGGGCTCGTCGGTGCCCAACGCCATGATGGCCTCGCTACGGGGCGCGCGGCGTCCCACGTGCATGAAGCTGATATTGACATCTGCGCTGCCCAGTATGGTGCCCACGCCGCCGATGATACCGGGCCGGTCATTGTGCAGCGCCAGCAGGACATGGCCCGAGGCAGGGAAATCCACCCAGAGGTCGTTGATAGCCACAATGTGTGGCTCGCCGCGCATGATGGCTCCACGCACGGTCCACCGCTCCGAGCCTGACGTCGCGCGCAGGGTAAGCAGATTCTCGTAGGCAAACTGGCGCTGGTGTTTGCGGCGCTCGATGAGATTCATGCCCCGCTTTTCCGCCAGCAGCCCGGCGTTGACTAGATTGACCCGGACCGATACCACGTCGGCCAGCATGCCCTTGATGACCGCGGCCCGGATGTAGCCGAGATCGTACTCAGCTAGCTCGCCTTCGGCCGTCAGCTCCACGTCGCCCATTCCCTGGGCGCCCAGCTGCCTGATGAAGCGACCCATGCGTTCCGCCAGGTCGATAAAGGGAATGAGGAACTCCAGGTCCTTGGGTGGGATGATGGGCGCGTTTACGGCGTAGCGGGCCGGCCGGTCGTTGAGAACATCGAGCACTTGCAGCGCGACATCCTCGGCCACCTTCTCCTGGGCCTCGATGGTGCTGCCTCCCAGGTGCGGCGTCAGCACAATGTTGGGGTGGCTGCGCAGCGGGCTATCTGGTGCCAGGGGTTCTTCCTCGAAAACATCCAGAGCCGCGCCCGCCACATGGCCCGATGCGACAGCCGCTACCAGGGCTGCTTCGTCGATTACGCCGCCGCGCGCCACGTTGATGATCCGTACGCCCGGTTTCGCGCGTTCAAGTCGCTCGCGGTCGATCAGGTTGCGGGTCTGGGCGGTCAGGGGCACGTGAAGCGTTATAAAGTCCGCCCGGGAGACGAGGCTATCCAGGTCGACGAGCTCGACGCCACGCTGGTGCGCGTACTCGGCTGTCACGTAGGGGTCAAAGGCCAGCACGCTCATACCAAGGCCCTGGGCGCGGCGCACTACTTCTTGGGCGACGCGGCCTAGCCCAACGGTGCCCAGCACCTTGTCTCGCACCTCCACGCCCATGAACTGGTTGCGCTTCCACTGGCCGCTGCGCACGTGCGCGTCAGCTTGGGGGATAAGGCGCGCGAGTGCCATGAGCATAGCAATAGTGTGCTCGGCCGCGGCGACGACGTTGCCAGTGGGCGCGTTGACAACGATAATGCCCGCCTGTGTCGCCGCGTCAACATCGATGTTGTCGACGCCGACGCCAGCCCGGGCGATGACACGCAGCCGTTTGCCGGCCTGGATCACGTCAGCGGTGACGCGCGTGGCGCTGCGTACGAGCAGCGCGTCGTAATCGGGTATGATTTCCTGTAATTTTTCTGGTGGAAGCCCTGTGAGCACATCGACTTCGATGTTGGGGGCCGCCTGGAGCGGCGCCAGCCCGGCGTCGGACATGGCATCGCTGACCAGGACTTTGTACGGTTGGTTCATCTGTGGAGAACTCCGGATTTTGCTCGGGGTTTTGACGATATGCTACATGCTTTCTGGCGCGCTGACACCCAGCAGTCCCAACGTCTTGACCAGCCCGATCTTGGTAGCCTGGCAGAGGGCCAGGCGCGCGCGACTTTGCGCCGGGTTGGCGGGATCCACCACGTGGCAGTCGCGATAGAACGCGTTGAAGATCTTGGCCAGGTCGATGGCGTAGTGGGTCAAGTTATGGGGTGATAGCTTTTCGACTGCGAGCTCGATCTGCTCTTCCAGCTCCAGCAGCTTACGCATGAGCGCTAGCTCGGAAGGGTGGCTCAAGAGAGCAAGTTCCGCGTGGTCGATTGGCGCCGCGGTATCGAAGCCCACCTCTGCCGCCTTGGCGAGGATGGAACAAATGCGGGCATGGCTGTACTGAACGTAGAAAACAGGGTTGTCGTTCGTCTGCTGTTCGGCCAGATCCAGGTCGAACTCAATGGTGCTTTCTGGGCCGCGCGTGAGCAGGTTGAAGCGTACGGCATCGGCGCCTACTTCCTCTACCACGTCACGGATGGTGAGCAGATTGCCCCGGCGCTTGCTCAGTTTCACTTCCTGGCCATCGCGGATAAGCTTGACCAGGCCGTAGAGCAGGATGGTGAGCCGGGCGGGATCAAGACCCAGGGCTTGCATCACCGTGTGCATGCGGGCGACATGGCCCTGGTGGTCGACGGCCCACACATTGATGACCTGGTCGAAGCGCCGGCGTATGAACTTATCGTAATGATAGGCGATATCGCTGGCCAGGTAGGTGGGTGCGCCATTGGAGCGGATGACGACCTCGTCCTTGTCGCTTTTGGGGTAGTTGGTGGCCCGGAACCAGACCGCGCCCTCTTTGTCGATAAGGTCTCCCTGTGTGCGCAGGAGGTCAAGGGCTTTCTCAACGAGCTTATCGTCGTAGAGGCTCTGCTCGCGGAACCAGGAGTCAAAGTGTACGCCCAGGGAGCCCAGTTCTTGTTGCAGGGCGGTCAGGACGATATCTTCGCCGATCTCCCTTAGCTCAGTCAACGCCTGCGCTTTGGGCATGGCGAGAAAGCGCTCCCCAAAGCGGGCCGCAATCTTCTTTGCGTAGTCCACCATGTACTCGCCAGCATAACCATCTACGGGTACGGGCTCGTCGCGGCCAAAGAGCTGGGCATAGCGCGCGTAGAGCGTCGCGATAAAGAGCTCAAACTGCGTGCCGGCATCGTTGACGTAGAACTCGCGCTGCACATCGTAGCCCGCCGCGGCCAGTACATTGGCCAGCGCGTCGCCCAGGGCGGCGTTGCGCGCGCCGCCATAGTGGATGGGACCGGTTGGATTGGCGCTGACAAACTCCACCTGCCAGCGCTGCCCGTGGCCGCGCGCGATGTTGCCGAATTCGCCGCCGGCCGCGACGATAGCCGCCACCTGCTGCTGCAGCCAGCCGTCTGCCAGGCGGATGTTGATAAAACCGGGACCGGCAATGTCCACCTGGCCGATAGGACCATCGGCTGGGACGTGGCTGGCAATGGCCTCGGCAATGGCGCGAGGATTGGCGCTGCCGCCGGATTTCCGTACGGCCGCGGCGGCAACCATGGCCACATTGGTGCTGTAGTCGCCGTGCTCCGCCTGTTTGGGCCGCAGCACCTCGATGGCCGGCAGATCAAAGGGCGGCAGCTGGCCATCAGCCTGCGCCGCGGCCATCGCCTCGGCGATAGCCGCCTGAATCTGGTCGCGAATCATAATGCGTTTTGCCTGTCTCTTCACCGTATCTATGTGCTGTCTTGCGGGCAGGCCGGACACCTGTATGGCGAGACAACGATGAATCAAGTCAGGGCGGCGCGTGACAAGCTGCCGGGCGCCGGCCCTGGCTTTGTATGGCAACCCATGGTCTGGTGCCTAGAGCGACGTCAGATCACGCCAGTTGGGGCCGATTTCCACATCGACTTTGAGCGGCACCACCAACTTGTAGGCCGAGGACATGGTTTCCCTGACCAGTTCGACCACAGCATCGCGTTCGTCGGGCGGCGTCTCCAGAACCAGCTCGTCATGGACCTGGAGCAGGAGCCGCGTACGGTAGCCGCCCTCGCGCAGCCGGCCGTGGAGCCGGATCATGGCGATCTTCATGATGTCCGCGGCCGTGCCCTGGATCGGCGCGTTGATGGCGGCGCGCTCCACGGCCGCGCGCTGGTTGTAGGGCAGGCGCTGGTTCTGCAACTCCGGGAAAAAGCGTTTGCGTCCCAGCAGAGTCTGCACGAAGCCTTGCTCCCGCGCCTGGGCAATTGTACTGTCAATATACTCGCGGATGCGCGGGTAGGTGCGGAAATATTGATCCAGGAAGAGCTTGGCCTGCTCCTGGGTCATCTCCGTGCGGCTGCTGAGGCCAAAGGCACTGACGCCATAGATGGTTGCAAAGTTGATGGTCTTGGCGAGCCCGCGCTGCGTCCGATTCACCTCTTCCAACGGTACATGAAAGAGCCGCGACGCGGTCGCCGCATGAATGTCCTGGTCGGCCAGGAACGCTTCGATGAGCAACTCTTCCTGGGCAACATGGGCCAGCACACGCAGCTCGACCTGGCTGTAGTCGGCTGAAATCAGCTCCCAGCCCGCCGGCGCCACAATGGCACGGCGAATCTCGCGCCCTACTTCTGTCCGGATCGGGATATTTTGCAGGTTGGGGTTGCTGCTGCTCAGGCGACCGGTCACCGCGCCAGTCTGGCTGAAGCTGGTGTGGACGCGGCCCGTCTCAGGATTAACCAATGCGGGCAGGGCGTCTACGTAGGTGCCACGTAGCTTCTCGAGCACGCGTTGCTCTAATATGATATCGAGCACGCGTTGCTGTTCGCTGCTCAGCTCTTCGCCGTAGCTGGCCAGCATCTCCAGCGTATCGGCCGCGGTACTGTAGTGGCCCGAGCTGGTCTTGCGGATGCCCCGGCTGGGGAAACCGAGCTCCTCAAAGAGCACCTGGCTCAGCTGCTGCGTGCTGCGCAGGTTGAACTCATGGCCAACTACCGCAAAGAGCTCCTGTTCCAGCTCCGCCAGCCGCTGCCCCAGGGTAGTGGACATCTGGCCCAGGAAATCAACATCGAGCAACACACCGGCCATTTCCATGTCGGTAAGCACCGGCAGCAGCGGTCGCTCGATCTCCTCGTAGAGCGACCAGAGCGCGGCTTCCTCGACGCGCGGCCGCAGCTTCTCGAACAGTTGCAGCGTCGCGTCCACATCGGCGCCACAGTAGGCCGCGGCCTGGCTGATGGCCACCTCGTCCATGGTGATCTGTTTGCGGCCGGTGCCAATGAGGTCGGTGAGCTCCGTCATGTGCCAGCCCAGTTCAGAGCCAGCCAGGGCCTTGAGACCGAGGGAGCGACTGGCCGGGTCCAGGAGCCAGGCCATGAGCAACGTATCGTCAATGACGCCGGCGACATCCAGCCCGTGGCGAAGCAGCACCGTCAGATCATATTTGCCGTTGTGGGCGAGCTTGCGCAGCTTCGTGTCCATAAATGCCCCGCGGAGGCGGTCGGCCACATGGGACCAATCGAGCTGGTCGCCTTCAGCATGGGCAACGGGGATATACGCGGCCTCGCCCGGCGCCCAAGCCACGCCCAGCCCTACCAACTGCGCCTGCATGGCATCGGCGCTGGTCGTCTCCACATCGAAGGAGAGGCATTCCGCCTCTTGCAGGCTGTCGACCACCTGCTGGAGCGCAGCCTCGTCCTGCACGCACAGATAGTCTGTGGCCTCGACCTGTGCCGGGGCCGGCGTCGCGACGGCCGCGCCGAACAGAGGCATCTGGCCGCCGGCTGCATCGCCGGCGCTGCGCTCGGTGTCGGGCAACTCCTTGAGCAGGCTGCGGAACTCCAGCTCATTGAAGAGTGCAATGACCTCATCGGGCGAGTAGTCCGCCACCCGGCATGCTTCGGCATTAAAGGGCAGATCGAGATCCCGCTCAATGGTCACCAGGCGCCGGTTGAGCAGCACCTGCTCGCGCGCTTCTTCCAAATTCTGGCGCGTCTTGGGACCGCTGATCTCATCGATATGGCGGTAGAGTTCGTCCAGGCTGCCATATTGCTGTAAAAAGCGGATCGCGGTCTTTTCGCCGACGCCGGGCACACCCGGAATATTGTCGGAAGTGTCGCCGGTCAATGCCTTGAAGTCGATGAACTGGGCCGGCGTAAGCCCGTAGCGCTCGCTGATTTCGCTGGCGCCGTAGATGGAGGTTACGGGATTGGGCCCGCCGGACGTGTAGAGAATGCGCACGTGATCGCCCGCCAGCTGGAACATGTCGCGATCCCCGGTCATCACCAGGACATCGAAGCCGGCCGCGGCCGCCTTGCGCGCCAGCGTGCCCAGGATGTCGTCGGCCTCGTAGTCGGGATAGGTAACGATAGGGATGTTGAAGGCGCGCAGCAACTGTTCAATGCGCGCCATCTGCGTGCGCATGTCATCAGGCATGGCATCACGGGTCGCCTTGTAGGCGGGAAACTCGGCATGGCGCCAGGTGTCGCCGGTATCGAAGGCGACGGCCAAGTACGCAGGCTGGTACTCTCTCAAGGTGCTCAGCAGCTTGCGGGCAAAGCCATAGACCGCCGCGGTCGGCTCCCCTTCGCGGGTGGAAAGGGGCGTCTTCATGCCGAAGTATGCCCGGTATGCCTGGGAATGGCCGTCGATAAGTAGTAAGAGCGCCATTCACTCTACCGCAAGCTTGCCATCCTGCACCAGCTCCATGATCTGCGCATGTTTCAGAATCGACCGCAGCGTGCGCATGCGGCGGCCAGCGTCCAGGCGATAGCGCCCGGTCGGCAGATCCAGGATATAGTTCTTGTTGGTGCGGTTGGCGAGAATAATAATGTCGTCAGGATTCTCGAGCCACGTGACGTCCTGGGCAAAGGTTGATTTGGGAAGTTTGTTTCCCATGTGGTGCCGTCCTTTATCGATTGGTAAGATCGTCGGCGATGCGCCGTTGCCAGGCGGCCATCTGGCAATAGCTCCATTCTACTTGGGCAGGTGTCGTTTCGACAAGAACCTGGCAGCCCCGCCGGCCGCGAACACCTATTATACTCTATCGTCTATACCTTGCCGTCAACAACGGTATTCATCTCTTCAAGCGAGACGGAGCGCCGGCTTGGCCGCGGCCTGCGGTCTTGCCAGAAGCCGATGCCCGTCATCGCGCCAAAGCTGGCTGCATACAGGAGCATGAAGGGGGCCGACAGCCACCCTGCCCGCTGCGCCAGCAGCGCCGCCGCCCACAGCGCGTAGAGCATCAGCGCCAGCTCGGCCACCATCTGCCAATCCAACGGGAGCTGGTAGCTGCTACCCCGCCACCCGTCGCTGGGCTGTTCGACGCGGAACTTGGGTGTGCGGTAGAAGCTCCCCCCGCGCGTGCGCATGCCCTGCCAGACCGCGACGCTGTTGTTCAGACAGACGCCCAAGCCCAACAGCGTCAACAGCGGCAGGTACAGCCAGTTCCGCCACCAGCGCGCACGGTGCAGGCGCAACTGGCCGGCTGCATACAACAGCGGCGGACCAAATGAGGTGATACCGATCAAGGGCACAGGCGAAATTGGCTGCGCGCCCAAGAGCAGAATCGGCGGGATCACCAGGAGCAGGAGCAGCAACATGGGGTGGATCAGATAGTTCCCCAAATGGATCATAGCCGAAAGGCGGACAGGGAGGGGCCGGCGGCTGTTAAGGACTGGCCACCCAACTTTGCGCAGTGTCTGGATGCTGCCTTTGGCCCAGCGGAACTGCTGGCGTTTGTAGGCGTTCAGTTGGGGCGGGATTTCGGCCGGGGCAACGACGTCGTTCAGATAGACCGGGCGCCAGCCGGCAAGCTGGGCGCGATAACTTAGGTCCAGGTCTTCGCACAAGGTATCGTCCTGCCAGCCGCCTACGGCGGGATCCTCAAGGCAGGCACGGCGCCAGACACCAGCTGAGCCATTAAAACCCAACATAAAGCCGGCTACCTGGCGGCCATCCTGTTCAATCGCGAAGTGCCCATCGAGGGCCAATGCCTGGCTGCGCGTCAGGGGCGAGTAATCGCGGTTTAGGTGTCCCCAGCGCGCCTGGACAAAGGCCACGCGCGCGGCCGCGGGCGCCAGGAAGGCGGGGATGGTGTGGCGCAGAAAATCCGGCTCTGGGCGGAAATCTGCATCGAAGATAGCAATGAACTCTCCCTTGGCGTGGGGCAGCGCGTAGGCCAACGCGCCGGCCTTGAAGCCAGCGCGGGTTGGACGGCGCACGACCTCAATATCGACTCCCCCGGCCCGCCAATAGGCGACGCGGCGATCTATCAGGCTGCGCGTATCGTCGGTAGAGTCGTCTAGCACCTGAATCTGGAGCCGGTCCGTGGGATAGTCCAACCGTGCGCAGGCGTCGATGAGCCGTTCTATCACATGGCGCTCGTTGTAAATGGGCAGCTGTACGGTGACGATTGGCCAGCGTGAAGGAACAAGCGAGGGTGGCGACGGCTGTGCTGTACAGCGGCGTGCCTGCCAGACCAACCAGGCGGCATGCAGGCTATACAGGGCAAGTCCAATCGCACAAAGGCCGTAGATTGTCTGAAGCGCCAACAAGAGCCAATGGTGCATAGAGAGCCACTCTCAAAAAATAGAGCCGACGGGACGTCGGCTCGACTAGGTGACATTATAGTGCATTCCCAGAGGCGGGGCCAAATGTGGTATACTTCCGCCGAGAGATTGCCTTGCAACGCTGTGTCTAGCACGCGGGCCTGGTCATGTATGTGGACAACCATTCGGTATTTAGGAGGCAGAAATGAGCGAGGCGCCCACCGGTAAGGAGCTGCCGGTGATTAATGAGGACGCACTCCAGGCTATCGTAGAGATGTTTGGCGACGACGATCCCGAAGCCATCGTCGAATTACTCGACACGTTCCTTTCGGAATCGGCCATCCAGGTGCGCACGATGCAAACATCCCTGGCCAGCGGAGATATGGAATCCCTCCATCGCATGGCCCACAGCCTGAAATCCAGCAGCGCGACCTTTGGCGCCGGGCGTCTTTCCAGTCAGTGCGCCCAGTTGGAAAGACTGGCCAAAGACGGCTGCCAGGGCGACTGCGAGGCAGTTGTGCACCAGATTGTCGCCGAACACGACCAGGCCTGCATCGTGCTGCGTGACCTGCGCACCGCGTACGCACAGTAAACGCCTGCGTTTGCCGTTTGTCACCACCCAGACGTGCGCCGCTTGTTTGACTAGAAAACCTCCCGTTGGGCCGGCGTTGCCTTGATGCTAGCCGTCCGGACGGGAGGTTTTATCGTTTGGGCCGTCTGCCGCTCCGGGACGGCCCATCTCATGTGTTTCCAAGCGGGCACGTCTCTACTCGTCGTTGCCCTCTTCCTTATGTTGCGCAACAATCTCCTGGGCCACGTTGCTGGGCACGGCCTCGTAATGGTCGAACTCAATCGTGTAGATACCGCGGCCCTGCGTCATAGAGCGGAGATCTGTGCTGTAGCGCAGGATCTCGGCCAGCGGCACCGTCGCGCGCACGACTGTGCGGTTGTTCTTCTGCTCCATACCCAGGACACGACCGCGACGGGTGTTGAAGTCGCTCATGATGTCGCCCATGAACTCGTCGGGCACTGTCACCTCAACTATGTAAATCGGCTCCAACAGGACCGGATTGGCACCCTTGACGGCCAGCTTGAAGGCTTCGCGGCCAGCCGTCTGGAAGGCAATGTCCTTGGAATCGACCGGATGCTCCTTGCCATCGAAGACGATTGCTTTGACATCGACGACAGGATAGCCGGCGATGACGCCGCTGTCCATGACGCTGCGGATACCCTTTTCAATGGAGGGGAAATAGACGCTGCTGACTGAGCCACCAAAGACTTCGCTGGTGAACTCGAAACCGGCGCCTGGTTCCCGCGGCTCGACGCGTAGATGGACCTCGGCAAACTGCCCGGCGCCGCCGGTCTGTTTCTTGTGGCGATATTGGGCCGAAGCGATGCGCGTGATGGACTCCTGGTAGGGCACCTTGGGAATGGCCGTCTCTACGTTGACGCCGAACTTGTTCGCCAGGTGGTGTACGGCCACATCCACGTGGGTTTCGCCCATGCCCTGTAGCACTGTTTGCTTAGTGGCGGAGATGTTCTGGACGCGCAGGGTGGGATCCTCTTCGACCAGGGCGCTAAGGCCCGGCCCCATCTTGGCGCTGTCTGCCTGGGTGGCCGGGGTGACAGCAACAGAATAGAGCGGCCGCGGGTAGAAGGGCGCGTCCGCGGCTACGGGGCGGTCGGCGGCCGTCAGTGTATCGCCGGTGACCAGCTCCTCCACCTTGGTGACAACGCCGATATCGCCAGCTACGAGCTCGTCCGTGGCCTGCAGCTCTTTGCCGCGGATATGGAACAGATTTGCCATGCGGCTGCTTCTGCCCACACGGGTGTTGGCCAGCGAGGCATCCTTCTTGATCGTTCCAGAGAAGACCCGGATATAGTTCATGCGACCGACATAGCGGTCGATAATGGTCTTGAAGACCGTACCCGCGATGGGGCCTGCGGGGTCGCTTTCCAGGTTCAGCGCGTTGCCATTCTGCGTGCCGGCAACGGTGCGTTCGTTGGGCGCGGGCACATAGCGACGCAGCGCCTGCATGAGCCGTTCCAGGCCAATGCCGCCCGTGGCTGTGCCGCAATAGACGGGCGTGATGGCGCAGTTGCGCACACCGATATGGAGACCATGGCGCACCTCGTCAGTGGTCAGCTCTTCGCCCTCCAGGTATTTCATAATCAGCTCATCGTCTGCCTCCGCGGCTGCCTCGACGAGGGCCACGCGCGCCTCTTCGGCCTGCGCCAGCAGATCGTCCGGAATCGGCACTTCCTTGCCTTCCGGACCCAGATAGGCCTTCATTTCAATCAGACTGATGACACCTTTGAAGGCGTCAGCTTCGCCGATGGGGATCTGGAACGCAACGATCTTCTCGTCGCCGAGCGTCGTGCGCAAGCTTTCCACCGCACCGGTAAAATTGGCATTTTCTCGATCCATCCGGTTGACGAAGGCAATGCGCGGTTTATTGAGATCCCGCAGGCGATCATAGGCTAGCTCTGTGCCAACCTGGCAGCCAGAGACTGCATCAACCACCAGCAGACCTGCCTCAGCGGCAAAGAGCGCGCTGATTACCTCGCCCACGAAGTCCTGATAGCCGGGTGCGTCGATCAGGTTTAGCTTCATGTTTTCGAATTCGATGGGAATCACCGAGAGGTTGATGGAAATGCCACGACGGTGCTCTTCGGCGTCCCAGTCGGAAACCGTGGACCCATCCTCCACGCGTCCCATCCGACCGATGACACCGGTTTTGTGAAGCAACGCTTCAGTCAACGTTGTCTTCCCGGAGCCGCCGTGGCCAAGCAAAGCCACATTGCGGATCTGTTCGGTCCTATATTTCGCCATTAGAGCCTCCAAAAAGGATCATGAAAGAGTAGGCGGGCTCGCCTGGGCAACGGAGGGCATTCCTGTAGCATCGCTGCACCCTGCGTACCCGCAGGTAGACTAATCACGCCGCAATCGATTGAAGATTCTTCGGAAGTTGTGTAGCGTGCCGTCAACGCACCAAAACGGGAGGGAGCACAACGCCGAGCAGCGGCGATTCGAGTCCTGAAATACGACACTCAACCATCGTTTTTCACGTTCTCGTTCGAAATTGTACAAGCAAAGTCCCTGGACGGTCAATTTACGATGCGAATCCAACTTGACGCGGCAGGATGCGCGCACCGGCTCGCCACGCTCAGGGTCGCCAGTGATCCTCCACCTGCGCGTTGACCGCCTGTACCAGCTCCCCGCCAGCCACAAGCTTACGGACCGCCTCGACGTAGGGCGCCAGGGGTGTGTCCTGTTCCACAAAGGGCACGTGGCGACGGATCAGCTCGTAGGCCGGCGCGGTGCCTGCGCCCAAGCGGGCAGCCGTGCCCAGGCTCTGGCGCCGGAAATCGATGCCCTGGGCCCCGGCCATGAGCTCCAGCGCCAGGATGTGCTCCACGTTGTCGTGAATCTGGCGCAGCTTCAACGCCGCGGTCAACCCCATGCTCACGTGGTCTTCCACATTGGCTGACGTGGGGATGGTGTCGGCGCTGGCCGGGTGGGCCAAGACCTTGTTCTCCGTGGCCAGGGCGGCAGCCGTATATTGGGTGATCATAAAGCCTGAGTTGAGGCCGCCGTACCGCGTCAGAAAGGCCGGCAACACATGCGCGTTGCTGGCCTCGTCGGTGAGCCGGGTCAGCCGTCGCTCGGAGATGTTCCCGAGCTCTGTCATGGCCATGCCCAGGTAGTCCATAGCAATGGCCAGGGGCTCGCCGTGGAAATTACCCCCCGACAGCACCGTTGTAGCGCCGGTCGACTCGTCAAGAAAGATGAGCGGATTGTCCGTCACCGCGTTGAGCTCGATCTCCATGACCCAGCGGGCATAGGCAATGGCATCGCGCACCGCGCCATGGACCTGGGGGATACAGCGCAGGGTATATGCGTCTTGCACGTTGGTGGGATCATCGTGGCGCGTGAAGTCACTGCCGGCCAGCACTTTGCGTAGATAGGCCGCGCAGTTGATCTGGCGCGGAAATGGTCGCAACGCGTGGATGCGCTCGTCGAAGGCCAGCGCGGTGCCGTGGAGCGCCTCCAGGCTCAGGCAGCCAGCAATGTCGGCGACGCGGCTCAACATGCGCGCTCGCCATGCCTCCAGGGTGCCCAGCGCACACATCACAGAGGTGCCGTTGGTCAAGGCCAATCCTTCTTTGGCGGCCAGCGTAACTGGCGCCAGGCCGGCCTGCTCGAGCGCGGCGCGGCCGGGCAGCACCGTCCCTGCCACCTCGGCTTCCCCTAGTCCAATCATGACCAGAGCCATGTGAGCCAAAGGGGCCAGATCGCCGCTGGCGCCCAGCGACCCTTTCTGGGGAATAACCGGGTGCACGCCGCGATTGAGCATAGCGAGCAACAACTCCAGTGTTTCCACGCGAATACCCGAATGGCCCCGCGCCAGGGTGTTGGCGCGAATGAGCATGATGGCGCGCGTGGCTGCGCGGTCAAATGGCGCACCCAGGCCCACGGCATGGCTCATGACGATATTGCGCTGGAGTTGTTCCACGTCGTCGGGCGGGATGATGCGATCTTTGAACGCGCCGAAGCCCGTCGTAATCCCGTAGGCCACCACGCCTTCGTCGATGAGGCGCTGCACGGCGCTCGCTGCCTGTGCCACACGTGCCCGGGCCGCGGCGCTCAAGACGACCTGCGGCGCGCCCGGCGCGCCATGGGCGACTGCCAGCACCTGTTCTACAGTCAACTGTGTGCCATCGATCTGGATCGTGTTCATGTTTCTGCGCTTCAGTCTATGAGTTTGCCTCGCTTCACCACACGCTTCACCAGGTTCTGGCCCATCCAATAGGCGAGATGCCGGTAGTCAGGCGCATCGATGAGGAGTAGATCCGCCTGTTTACCGGGTTCGATGGAGCCGACGCGGTCGCCGAGGCCGATGGCGTGGGCGGCGTTGATGGTGACGGCGTTAAGGGCTTCTGCAGGGCTCAGCTTTTGATAGCGGCAGGCAATGGCCATGACCAGGGGCAGGGAAAGGGTGGGGGCGGAGCCGGGGTTGAGGTCCGTCGCCAGGGCGAGCGCGGTGCCGGCATCGATGAGGGCCCGCGCGTTCGCATAGTGATGGCTGCCAAGATGGAAATTGACTGCCGGCAACAGCACAGCCACGGTCGGCGATGCGGCCAACACTGCCATCTCGTCCGCGGGCGTCACGTCAAGATGGTCGGCCGAAAGCGCGCCGAGCTCCACGGCCAGGGTAGCGGCGCCCAGGTTCACAAATTCGTCGGCATGGACTTTGGCGCGCAGACCATAGCGCCGGCCTGCCTCCAGCACACGCCGCGTCTGCGCCAGGTCAAAGACATTGGCCTCGCAGAAGACATCACAACAGAGCGGCGCAGGGCG